>JBEKLY010000035.1:0-52457 GCA_050010015.1 Terriglobia bacterium | reverse complement strand
TAAAGAGGGTAGGTCGGCACTACAACGGCTTTCTGAAAAGCCTGCTTGATGGATAAGAGGTTAGACCAATAGGGAGCTCAACTTCCCCTCACAAATGTGCGGAACTGCGAAGGTGGGGTTAGAAGCTTACGCTCAGGTGGCTGGAGGAAATGGAATGGCGGGGGTTGTCAAACGGTGTGAATGCGGCGGGGGACTTCGAATGACGGGCGCCGGGGCAGGACGTGCGGAACGCGCGCGAACTGCCGCTGGTTGGCGTTTTGAGAGACGCGCATTTGGACGTGGGCGAACAGCGGCGCCATCACCATCCAGCCCGCCGAGTAAAAGCTGCAGGTAATCTCCGTGATGGAGTAGACGGTGAAGAAGGCCATAACGGCAAGCAGTTCGCCCGGCAACGAAGTGGCTTCTCCCGCCGGCTTGGTGGAGTAGAACCGCAGGACGCCGAGCCACACCCAGACGAGAGCGATCATAAACGGGACGATCCCAAGGAAGCCGCCCTGGATCAAAGCGTCAAAGAAGGTGCTTTGAATATTGAAGCCGTGTATAAAGAAACGGTCACCCCAAAAGCCAAGACCGGCCCATGGGGATTGCTGTAAGGCTCGCCAGCCCTCCATCCACTCCAGTGTGCGGCCTGTGAGCGTCGGATCAAACCCCCTCTCGCGGGTCAGGTAAAGCGCAAAGCTATGACCCAACCCGGTAAGCAACGCCAGCGGGAGCGCCAACAACCCGATCATGATCACGGGGACTCTCCACCGGGTGGGCGCGCGGGTCACGAGCACCGCGGTGGCGACGACGACCGCCACCCATGACGTCCGGGCCTGGGAAAGCAGCAAAGCCAGCCCCGCGACCGCCGTCAGCGGCATCCAGATGAACAGCGTTTTCTTGTCTTTTCGATCGCACAGGAGCTTCGCGAGCCCCACCAGAATGGTGATTGCTGCAAACCTCCCGAAGCCAGTATTCCTCGTTCCGGCCATACCCATGAATTCCCCCGGAACCTTGCCATATGCCATCACACCCAGCGGGCTGCCGGCGGTTTGACTTACGGCTTCCCTGCCAAGCAGCGGGATTCCCGCCAGTAAACCTGCGCAAATCACGGCGCAGCAAACCCAGTTGACAGAAATATAGCGAGCGAGGTGCGCCTCCGCGTCAGGACCGGAGACAACCGCCATCACGACGATGATCACAGAAACATACTGGAGCGCCCAATAAGCGCCGCCAATGGGCTCCGGCGAGACGAAAAGGGAGGAGGCTAGGCCGATCCCCGCATAGAGTAGCAGAAGATGCAGCGGGCCAAGCGCCAGCCACTTCGGCAGGGTCCGGCGCTGAGCCAGTTGCACGGCGCCAATCAGGCCGGCGAGGATAGGAAAGAAAGCGCGCACACCGTGCACGAGGTTGGTAAAGTTCTTGGGAAAGAGCGGGTCCATGCAGAAATATATGTTCGAATTGTAGCCCGACCAAACCAAGAGACAAAGCGTCGAAGTCATCAGCAGCCCGCGAGTTTGCCGCCTGCGCGGGGGAGGTTTGACCTTTCCGAGGCGGAGGGCCGGGGAAGGGGCTTCGCGCATTCCGTGAAGAGATTGAGTTGAGAGGTCCATCCGTTGCATTTGCTTGAACACAATCGAATCGATCGGCGAAGGTCGAGGGTAGGTCCTAAATGACTGGCCCGTTGGCTAATTGCCGTTTGCCGGGTGCAATGCGACTCTCTCTTAAGCCTGTTCCGCGACAATTGACTATCTCGTCGTAAGCGTCGATGACGCGCTCGGTGACGCGGTCCCAGTCGTAGACATCGCGGGCACGCTCGAAGGCGGCATGGCCTAAGCGGGCACGCAGTTTTGGATCGCTTGCGAGCTTTTCAAGCGCCGCGGCCAGGTCGCGCACCGCCTGATCAGGATGATGGGCGGAAATCTTGAATCCGCAGTAATTGTTGATGTGCAGCCCCGGGCCGCCCAAATCCAGGCAGACTATAGGTTTTCCGGCCGCCATCGCCTCCACCACCACCAGGCCTCCCCCGTCGCGCACGCTCGCAAAGAGGAATACATCGCAACAGCGCATATCCGCCAGCAGCCGTTCACGCGGCATCCAACTCTCGAATCGCACTTGCGTCACAACTCCCAACTCGCGCCTGAGGTTCACGAGCCTGTCCAGTTCCGGCCCCTCCCCTACAATCACGAACCTCGCTTTAGGGTGCTGTTCTGCAATCCTCGCGAAGGCACGCAGGGCAAGGTCGAAACCCTTGAGCGGAACTAGACGGCCAGCCGACAGAATGGTGAGTCTACCATTCTGCGCTCGCTGCTCCGATGGCGAAAGCTCGTGGCTCGAGATGCCGTTGACGGAAAGTAGTTGCGCCTTCTTTCGCCAGCGGCCCGGCAAGGCCTCGAGCGCTTCCTGATTGGCCATGAGCAGGACTTCGGCTCGCTCCTGGCTTATAAGGAAAAATGGGTCGTGGCGAAAGAGCCACTGCATTCCTACGCGAACATATTCCCAGACGCGCGACTTCGCTGGGAATTGCCGGAGGAAGTGTTTCGGCACGCGATGGGCGCCCCCAGCGGGACCTCGCAGGTATGGAACGGGCAATAGCGCTCCAATGATGCTGGCCATCCAGTCGTTCTCGTAGGTGAGATGATGGAAGGCGTCAAATCCAACCCGGCGATGCAGCTTCCGGGCCACAAAGTAAGCTTTCCACTGCCAGATATATGCCTGAAGCTGAAATAAGCCCTGAAAGCGCTCAAGCGGCCTGAGCCATGCGGGAAGGCCAACGTACACAACCTGCACATTTTGAATTGGATTTCGCTCCAATTCCGCCTCGATACCTTCCCGGTTCCGGTCAAGCGTCATTACCCACAAGCTATGCTTCCGGCTCAGACGCTTGACCAGATTCCAAGCCATCAGGTCCCCTCCCCCGGGCCGGCTCTTCCCCATGTGGTAAAGACATGCGTAGGCGCAGATTAGAACACGTGCTCTCAACCTCACCTCACTACTGTTGTCATTCGCGGGTTATGACTTTGGCTCAAATCGCCGCCCGGCCAACATAAAGAGCATGCCCGAGCTTAGCCAACTTGGAGAATAGGAAACGATAGGGGCGTATCCCCAGTAACGATGCCGTTAAAGCCGCAACAACCGTGGGTTGAAACCGGCGCAACTTCAAGGCCTCGCGCCCCGCCTGCCTGGCTCGTTGCCGGTCATAGTTGCCCAGCAGGATCGAGAGGGTTCCCAAGTGTCTCGCCGCCACGCTCGGGGGCATCTCACACCGGTGCTTTTCAAAGACGCGAGCCTTCCCTGCAATGATGGCCCTAAGGCTGCCCGACACCTGGTCCGAGCCTAGATGGCGCTTGACTTGACACTCCCGGATGCAGCCCACTTCTGTCAGCTTCGAGACCCTGATCCACATGTCCCAATCCTGGCAATTTCTCAGACTTGCGTCAAAGCCTCCCACTGCTTCCAGGATACTCTTCCTCATGCTAACCCTTGAGCAGGTCCCGATGAAGTCCCATTCGAGCAACTTCTCGTGGACCCTGCCCTCTACGCTTGGTATTCGGACTTTGACCACGAACCCGCGGTGGTCCATCAGCACCTTTCCGGAATAAACCAGGCCGACGCGCTCTCCCGCAGATTCGAACAACGCGACTTCGCTCGCCAGCTTCCCGGGGAGCCATTCGTCGTCAGAATCGAGGAAAGAAAGAAACCGGCCCCGCGCCGCAGCGGCGCCGGTGTTCTGCGCCGCCGACTGACCGCGATTGCTTTGATGGCGTATGTAGCGAATCCTCGAATCGCGGAAGCCTCCAACAACCCTCTCCGTGTCGTCTGTGGAAGCATCGTCTACGATAATCATTTCCCAGTTCTGCAAGTTCTGCGCAAGGACGCTGGAGATCGCACGGGGGAGGACGGCGTGCCGGTTATAAGCAGGTGTCACTACGGAGACGACAGGGACGCTCAGCATTTTGGTCAAACTCCCGCAACAGTTATCGCCAGATCATTGGTTCGCCCGGAGACCTTGCTTCCGATGGCGTGCTGAACGAGCCCAGTGCTGTGCAGTTTGATCCCTCGAAACCCATAGTCTGTCAGGGATTTAACTATCTGGTCCGGTACTCCCACCGGCAATAGGTGAGGGTGAATCTCGCAAAGAACGAATTGGCAGGCCTCTTTCGCCAACGTGGTTCCGAGGCCCCGGATTACGTTGAGCTCGGATCCTTCCACATCAATCTTGACTGCCCTCGGGATGGGCAGATTCATTCTGATCCGGAAATCGTCCCCGGCCACGATGTCGACAACTTCCTCCGATGACCGCTCGTCAGGTGGCAGGTGTGCGAGCAGAGTTGACTGATAAGGATCGTCATCGCGAAGGTGAAGTGTGCCGGAGTGATTAGCTTCGCCAAGCGCCTTTCGGAAGCACCTGAAGTTTGTCAGCCCGTTCAGGATGGCATTCTCGTTCAATCGTTTGGCGTTGCGGCTGTCTGGCTCGAAGGCTATCACTTGCCCGCTCGGACCCACCGCCTTTGACAGCAGCATGCTGTACAGGCCAACGTTAGCGCCGATATCGTATACGACGTCCCCAGGATGAACGGCCGCGACCAGGAACTCCAGTGACGCTCTTTCGGAACTGGCTACGTTCCTGTTGTGGCTGGGGCCCTCTAGTCTCCGCAACTCCGCAGCGTTGGTGACAGAAAACTCTGCGCTCACGGCTCCGACAACGACACGTGACTTCCCTCTGGGAGCGGCTAGCCTAAAATAGGCCGCACGAATCGACCTGTAAAAGCCAGAGGCGCGTGCCAGGCGTTTTGCAGCGCGCGTGTAAGTTAGCCTTCGTAGCAGTTTTAGCATTATGTGTATCCAAGAGTCCCGCTGGGCGCGGGCCGTACAGCGAATTTGGCTACGCGACCCCTTGCGATCGCCTTCGACGTGCGTCCGGGTTCAAGCAGCCAATACCCAGAAGCAATCCCACGAGGTTTCCGACGACCCGTTTGAAGTTCCCTCTTTCAAGCTTCATGAAGCCGAGAAGGATGGTCATCAGGCTGCGAATCGCGAGCGCGAAGTAGCACATAGGGCGGGAGAGTTCCGGGTGCTTGGAAACAAAGTAAAGGCGGTTGAGCACCTCCTTCTTTCCAAATTGGTAGGCACTGGGCCGGCCGAACTGGGAAGGGTAGTGATAAAATCGGGCGTCGGCCACCACAGCGAGTTTGTAGTGTTCTCCAATCCTGTAGCTGAAATCCAGGTCTTCCAGGTAGCTGTAGTTCTCAAACCACTCGTCGAACCGAAACTCCTTGAGAATTCCCTTGGCGTAGAACGTCGCGCCGGAGGGCAGCCAGCGGACGTAAACCGTCTCGCGAAAGTCCGTAATCCGGGTCTGGAATCCCGATCGGGCTACGCTGCCCGGGCGGCTTTCATAGAGACCAATGGTCGACCATACTGCAAGCTGTTTGAGTCCCTGACCGAACCCGCGGGGAGCATTAGCGTAGTTACAGCCTGCCCCTGCAAGTCCGGGTGCCTCCAATTTCCAGAATGCCGCCATCGCTTCGATCGCCGTCGGTTCCACCACAATATCGTCATCCATGAAGCCGACCAAGGTCGTATCGGAGCGCGTTGCCTCTACCCCGGCGTTTCGCTTCCGAGAGGCGGACCCCGGAACTGCGATCACACAGATGTTCAACTTGGGAAACCTGTCGACAAGCTCTCGACTCGATTCGTCCTCATCAATGATGATGACTTCGTCAGGGAGGCGCGTCTGCGCGGCGAGGCTGGCGAGCATACGTCTTAGTTCCGCATAGCGGCCGATGGTCGGAACTACGATGGCTAGTTTCTGGAGAGTTAGGGACATGGGCCCTCCGGGGAGAAGATGAGTTCTTTCTTGGTTAGTATTGGTGCGCTCGATTCTTGCAAACTCCACTGTATCCGTCGATCAAGCCTCGTATCTCTGCCAGTACTACATCGGGCCGTCGGCGCACGGCGCACCTCGCCATTGACAACGCGCAATGCAAGAGGTCGATGAAGTGAAATACGACTCGCAACAGCGTCGGCAGGTAAGCTCGCGACAGGATCACGCGGTTTCGTACCGAGTAGTAGAACCTCCGAGGATTGAGCGCCTGACGGTATCCGCGATCTCCCTTGTGCCACACGAAGGCCTCATTTGTTCCCATCGTGACGTAACCCAGCTTCCGGGCAAGAGAACAAACTTCGAATTCCCATCCCTCTGAGAATAAGGCGGAGTCGAGGAAACGGCCCCTGGCTGCATCCAAAGCCATAAGTGCATCCCGGCGGAGCAGCATTGCCGGCCCATCGGCATTACAAGTTATCCATGACTTGACGCCCGCGGGTGGAGTCCAGGCCCCGTCGTTTACAAAAGGCGCGAAAAAGTAGCCCGTGGTGGTGGTCCGCTTCGGGAAATGGGGCAACCCAGACAGTAGATCCAAGACCTGTCCACCCACGATGCTGCAATCCTCTCTTCGGCTCACATCGACCAGTCGGGTCAGAGTGTCCTGGTTGACCCGGGCGTCGTTATCCAACAGAAAGACGTAGTCGGCGGACGGTTTTCTTCGGAGAGCGTACTGGATCCCCAGGTTCGCGCCTCCGGTCGGTCCCGAATTTGTTTCATTGGCAATCAAGACCGTTCGGTTTTGGGGTAACGCTGCCTGGAGAGAAACCTCTTTCTCAAACTCTCCCCCAGCCTCGGCAGCGGGTTGCGAATACTCAACGAGTGTGTACCTAGGGTCTGCTTTCACCTGGGCCCACGCCTTGATTTGCCTTATGGAGTCGTCTTCTGAGTTATTGTCGACTACTATCATCAAGTAGTTTGTGTAGTCGAGTTCCTGTACAGATTCCATGCACTCAAGCGTGTCACGCCAGCCTTTCCAATTGACTGCCACGATGGCCACGCAAGGATCCTTGATCGGCATCGGATGTTCATTGACCATCATCTACCCCAAGCTAGGCCCAGACCTGCGCGGGCACTCTCCTCGCGATCATGTGGATTTCTTGTCCGCGAGACCGAGTCTCCATTTGGCTGAACCCAAGTGAACGCACCAGGGTGAAAAACGCGGCAGACGAGATGCCTTCAGGAAGAAGCGGAGGGTGAACCTCACAGCAGAGCAGTTGGCACAACGGGCTCGACAGCGTCTCCGCCAAACCGCTGAGCACTGCAAACTCGGCCCCCTCGACGTCAACTTTCACAGCCACGGGAACCGGCAAGCCCGCTGACTTGCGAAGGTCGTCGCCGCGCACGGCTGGGACAGCGCAAGTTGGTCGATCCTGATGGTAACGTGCCGCCGCTGGCACGATGGTTGCCGTTCCCCTGGCTCCGAACATTTGGACCTTTCCCGGCAGGTCCGAAAGGGCCAACAGGAAGCTCCGAACGTTCGTGAGTCGGTTCAGCGCTAAGTTCTTGAGCAGCCGCCCATAATTGCCAGGATGGGCTTCGAACCCGATTGCCTGCCCGGACTCGCCCACGATCTTGGCCATAGGTATTAGGAACTGACCTGCGTTGCTTCCAACGTCGTAGAACACGTCGCCGGCACGAAGCGTCTTTTCCAGGGCCTCAATGAAATCCATCTCGTCCGAGTAGCAGGACTCGAGGGTCCGAAACTCCGTGCCATCCGGGGCCGCGAACATGACTTCCACGGCCCCCGCTCTACGACGAATCACTCCGTCCAACGGCCCGCGCAGCCAGTATTCTAGAGATTTGAGCGGGGCGGCGACGTGGAGGCGCCTCGCGAACTCTACCAACCGCGGGTTATGGGTCAGATATTGCAGTGTACTCACGGCATCTCCCGCTTGGATCAGTCAGCGCGTCTCGCTTCCCCCGTTCTGAGCCAAAGTCTGATTTGATGTTTTTCCTCTCCGTCTAGGAGGTAACGCCAGGCGCCGAGCAAGAAGCCCGAAGCCATAAGCAGGGCCAAGAAGGCCTCGGGGACGACCGTCTGGTTCGAGGCGCGAAGGGCCGCCAGCCCGGCCGCCAGGCCCGCCAACGTCAGCAGAGTGCGCATCAGATCCGTCCTGGCAAGGAGGCGCGCCGGGGTACGCGTCAACCAGCAGGCGCACACAGTAAGAAGAAGGAAGTGGACGCTGACTCGGATGGCCCAGGCGAGCGCTGCCCCGGCGAGCCCAAACCGACTCACCAGAAACCAGGCAAGACCTCCGTAGAGGGGGGTCTCGACCAGGTACAGCTTCGCGGGCAGGTCAGGCCGACCAGTCCCCTGCAAGAGATTGAAAGGCACGAAGCCGAGGGAGTTGAGCGGCACCGCGAGGAGCAGGATTTGGAGGGGGAGAGCCCCTTCGGCCGCGAACTTCGGCCCCACCCAAAGCGTGAGGACAGGGCGGGCACAGAATGCAGCAACCAGACTTGCCGGCCCCATGACGAGCATAAGCCACTTCAGAGACCGGACAAGGGCATTCCTGATCCACTCACCATCTCCCCTTCCGGCGGAAGTGCTGAAAGCGGGGAAGAGCGTGTCCGTGAAGCTTCCCGGAAGTACCGATAGTCTGCTCGAGATCATGTAAGCGGGCGTGTAGAAGGCGAGCGCGGATACGGAAAGGAGGGCGCCGATGAGGAACCGCTCGAGATAAACCAGGATCGGGGTGACGCTGGCGGAGACCGTAACCCAACCGCCAAATCCTAACAGGCGGCTTATGAGCGAGCGGTCAAAGGTACAGCGGCCTCCGAGCTCCGGGCAGACTCGCAGGCAGAAAACGAAGTGGGCCGCAAGTGCCGAGACCCGGCTGATCATCAGGAGCAGCACAATGCCCGGAAGGCCGAATCCGAACATCAACGCCCCGACGGGTATGACGTACCAGAGGAGGGCCGTAGGGACGCCGATGACGTTCGCGAGGTCAAACCTCTGAAAGGCAGCCAGCACTCCTTTCAACGAGCCGGTGGCGAAGTTGATCGGAAAAGAGACTGCCAGAATAAAGAATACCCAGAGGGCCTCGGGGCGCAGCGGGGGAGGTATCTTGAGGAGGTGGTGGACCAGGGCAGGCGAAGCGGCGGCCAAGAGAAGCCCCGCCACAAGACCCGTGCCCGTCTGGGTGGCGAGCGCGGTCCAGACCATGGCGGGGAGGTCCTCGGTGCGGCCCTGGCCCAGAAGCTCGGCCACAAACTTGGTGGTGGCGGGACCGATCCCCAGATCGAAAAGCGCGAAGTAGCCCAGCACGATCCAAACTAGTGCCAGGATGCCGAAGCGATCGGGGCCCAGGTGTTGGATGACGTAAGGCGTGGTGACCACGCCTACTACGAGCGGCACCACTTGGCCGACGATGTTAAAAGCGGTATTGCGGGCGATGGCCTTGCCGCCCAAGTGGAAGGCCGGTCGGGCAAGCGGCTGAGCCGGGATTTCAACAGTGGCCATGGCATCTTCCTAATCCCGGGATTGGCCGCACGTCGACCCAGTCCATGTTCGGGGGGACGATCCAACCGCGGTCGTCGTTGGAGGCGTGGAAGCTACGATCGAAACCGCTGCCCTCCAGGTGGGAGACTAAGTCTTCCTTTGAGTTCATCGTCCACAGATCACAATGGTAGTCTACTAGCATCATGCGGATGCGACGGAGGACGTCCCGAGGCGTAGAGAGAAGGATTGGGAATTCCGCACCTTCACAATTCATTCGCACGAAATTGCACTTCTCGGTATGGGTTTTTTCGAAGAACTGCTCCAAGCTGCAGCAGCCCACCGTCTCGCTGTGGTAAGACTGTTGGTGCACCGTCGAGTGGCCCCAGTTATGGGAGTCCTGGTAAAGGGCGCAGAGACCTTCTCTGTCGGAAATTGCAAGGTGATGCGTTATGACGTTCGCGGACCCGTTTAAAGCGGCATTGATTCGGAGAAGATTAAAGGTCTCGCCACAGGCCTCTATTGCGCGGACGGCGCCGTGGGGAACTTTCGAGGCAGCGAGGACTGCGAACGTTCCGATACGCGCGCCGATGTCGACTATGATGTCGCTCTCACGCGGGTGGTAGCCGGGGACACGCCAGAAGTACATGTCGTCGTGGGAACTAGCCTCCAGGACCCACTCATCGGCGGTCCCTTGTCGATAGGCGAATTCAAAACCATTGAACGAACCGATTTTGAGCGGCGAGGGAGACTCGATTCCCTTGGCCTTGAAAAGGCGGAAGAGTGCACCTTTTACGACTGCCCGCAACCTGCGCGGAAGGAGTCGTCGATACGTGAGCCTAAGAAACTCTGGGAATGTCATGTGAATTAAGATAGAAACCGATCTTGTTTAGCGCCGGAAAAGGAAGGGGAGGAAGACGAAGCCCGGGCAGGCCCCGGAGACGATTTCGCTGTGATTGCCGGTGATCTGGCGGAGACCCAGAGCCGCCAACACTTGAAATCAAGACCCTACCGCATTCTCGACAGGCTTGACAGTTCGGCGTGCAGAGTTTACCTCACCGCGGGACGTTGAATAACCGCTTGCACCCCGAGGTGAAACCCTACTGCGGCTGCGTCGGGCTTGCCGCTTCAGCATTGAGCGTCGCCGGCGGATCGTAGTGCAGGAGAACAAACGTCCCCTCCTGGGCGACAGGCTTCCAGCCGTATTTCTCCGGGCGATCGCCCAAGTAGGCGCGAATGTACGCCGGCCAGTCGCAAAGCCACCGGGCGTGCACTTCCGGCAAGTACTCCCACATTCTGGTTTGGAATTCGAGAGCGCGCGGGTTCACCTTCCCGTCCAGATTAACCACCCCGCTGCGGAAGTACCCGAGAGTGCCTGACTGCCCGGCAGCGACTGTATCTCCGGGTGTGGCATATCGTTCAACCAGCTTCACCTGCTCGCGAAGAAAGCAGTTGGGTACAGGACGGCCATGCAACAGCGAGGCTGTCAAGACGAGAACCGGGGCAATTGAAAAGAGCGCGGAGGCGGTCGCGATCCTCGGCAGCTTGCGCCAAGCGGTGGCGGCCGCCGACCCGAACACGAAGATCGCGACCAGAGTCAACGGCGCCATGTACCGGGTGTAGAAGTGGACCGCCCAGGACGACAGTCCGTACCACGCCGCCAAAGCGGCAACTGAGGTCGCAAGCCAGCGAACGAACTCGAGCGTGCGCCTCGCCACCTCACCTCTCGAGTTCCGGCCGGAGAAGAACTGCTGAACTGCCGCACGGTACCTGAAGCCGGCTCCAACTACGCAAAGCAAGAATAGAAGGCGAACCGCTGCGCCGAGGCTGCGGTCAAAATGGACCTCGGTGAACACCCACGGAACGAGATTACGCAGCAGCGCTGCGGCAACGCGCTCCCATCTGTAAGCGGAAACGGCCCAGGCCTGCTCCGCTCTTCCGCTGCTGGGCGTGAGCGAGTGGAATCTCACGAGGTTATTGAGCCACCACGCGGAGGACGCGACAGAAGATATACCGGCCAGCTTGAAGAATCGGCTCGCCCACTGCCGCCAGTTTATTTGCCTCTGCGGGAGCCACCGGCCGATGCAGACGGCCACTACGAAGAAGGCGGCATCGATTCGCGCCAGCACAATCAATCCGAGCAGGAGGGCGAACAGAACGGACTTCCAAAACGATTTCTCCCAGTTGAGTTGATGACAGCGCCAAGCCAAAGCGTACAGGAAAAGCAAAGCGCCAGTCTCCAAACCGTTGAAGTGGTCCATAAGAATTAAAGGAGCCGAAAGGTACAAGGTTGCCGTGACCCACGGGGTCAGACGCGCCCGGGGTTCATCGCCCGAACCCAGGAAGTCGCGCACAATCTGACCCATAACGACAGCGGTTGCTAAATACAAAGCCCAGGAAAGCCCCAGAACCAACCGAATGGCCAGAATCCTGTCACGCCCGGCAATAGCAAACAGGGGGACACAGGCAAAAACAAACAGGGGCTGAAACCCGTTCGTCGGCGTCGAGCCGTCAATGGTCACACCTTTGCCCTCGGCGATATTGCGAGAAATGCTGAGGGCGTAATATGCGTCTTCGGTGACAGGGCGGTCCACGACCGATCGGGCCGGACGAAAGGCAAATGAGAGGGGAAAGATCGCAAGTAATGCCACCACCACTTTAAGCGTCCGCGCCAGCCGGAGTGATGGATCTGCGCCCGCATTGGTGGAAAAAGTACTTCTCATGATTCAAACTTCAGGACGCCGCTCAGTTCGAGCACCGCATACAGCGCAAACTGCGGGCCGTACAGCATCGAGCGGCGCCAGCAGCGCCGTGGCTCACGGATGAGCCGCCAAAGCCACTCAAATCCGTGCTCCCTGATCCATCGCGGCGCCGGGGCGACACTCCCGCTCAGGAATTTGGCCGCCGCTCCCACGGCGATGACGATGGGCACATGGAGCTTGTGCCGGTTCGCAAAGATCCACCGCTCTTGCTTCGGAAGCCCCAGACACACCCAAAGCACGTGGGGCTTGGCGTCGTTGATCCGCCAGATTATTTCGTCATTCTCTTCTTCGCTCAGCGGTCGGAAAGGAGGTGAATAAGCCCCCGCAATGGGCATGTTGGGAAACTTCCCGCGAAGTCTTGCCGTAAGCTGCTCCAGCACCTCAGGCGTGTCGCCGAAAAAGTAGCTGCTATAACCTCGTTGGTTGGCCAGCCCGCAGAGCTCCCACATCAAGTCCGCTCCGCGCACCTGCCGTGGCTCAAGCGAGAGGCGGGCCGCGGCGGCGCGCGCCGTCCACTTGCCGTCCGGAACCGAAAGAGCCGCTGACTCGAGGACCTGCCTGAACTCCCGATGCTTGAATCCCTCCATGATGCCGTGCGAGCTGGTTACGGCAATCCACCGCCCGCCTGCGCCATTTTGAAGCCAGCCCTCTATCACGTGTACTACATCCTGCAAACCCAGCACGTGCACGGGGACTCCGAGCACGCGCGCGCAAGGAATGTTGCATATAGGCATGATGCTTTGTATCGCTAGCCTTCAGGCCGATACCGTGAGTACGCCGGCCTGAAGGCCGACGCTTGAAGGCGTCAAAGGGAGGGGCGGGATTGCGTAAAACCTTTCGACAGCAATCCTTCAGCAGGCCAGGCAGCTGTCGAAGTCGCCGCCCTGGCATATCGCCGTTGACGCAGTCGCGGAACCTTGGCTTCCCGGAGCTCCCACCGACCCGTGAACGTCACCGCGAAGGATAACAGGACCAGGCGCATGTCGAGCCAGAAGCTCTGCCGCCGCGCATAAAGCAGGTCATAGCGGAGCTTATTGCGGCGCGAAATCTCGCTATGCCCGTAGACTTGGGCCAGTCCGGTCAGTCCGGGCCTCACCCGGTGACGCAAATCGAAGCGAGGAATCTCGGCACGGAACTTCTTCACCAGCTCCACCCATTCTGGCCGCGGGCCGACGAAGCTCATATCGCCCCGCAGGATATTCCAAAGTTGCGGGAGTTCATCCATCGCCGTCGCTCGCAGAACCTTTCCCACCTTCGTAATTCTGGGGTCGTTGGCCACCGCGGCCGCCACGCCCCACTTCCGGTCGGAGTCGGGAACCATAGAGCGGAACTTCAGGCCCGTAAACACTCGTCCGTCTTTCCCCACTCGCGGTTGCCGATAAAAAACCGGCCCGCCGTCGTGGAGCTTTACGGCCAGCGCGATGATTCCCCAGAGGGGCAGCGATACAATGAGCCCAAGAGCAGAAAACAGTATGTCAAAACCCCGTTTGATCATGATGTAATCAAGAGCCTGCGGCAGGACCGAACAGACCATGTATCGACGCCAGTATGGCTTTGCGATGCCAATCAAAGTTCAGTTCGTCCTGCAGCCGGCCTACGAAAGCGATCCCCTTTGCCCTTTCAAAGGCCGTTTCGATAAGGCTGTCCGGGAGCCGCCCGGTAAGTTTTCGGGCAAGATACCCCGTCCACAACTCGGGCCATTTCGGCCGAGAGCAGGCCGAAGTAAATTCCGCCTCCCGTCGAAGTCTTCACGTGCACGGCGGCTTCGCCGATGGCTACGACGCGTTCCGCCACGCAGTTTCCCACCGGCATCTGCCCGATGGCCTTCTGCCGGATTTTGGCCTCGCCGTTCCGCAGTGCAGGCGCCACTCGTTGCAACAACGCGTTGAAATAGGGCCGCGGGTTTTCCAGACTCATTAACCCCACGCGCACGCGGCCGTGCCCCAACGGTATCTTCCACCCGAAGGCGCCGGGCGCAACGGACTTCCCCACATATATCTCTGTGGGGTTCAAAGCGCCGTCCTTGCCCAGTGGGATGTCAGCTTGCACGGCCCGTAAGTATTCGCGAGGCTTCACAAGTCCCAGCGCTCCGTTCAGTGTTCCGCCCACCCCGGATGCTATCACCGCGACTCTCGCTCCGATTTTTTCCCCCGCGCCAAGCCGGGAACGGAACTGTAAAATCGTCCCATTATCTTCGCGCGCCACACTTTCGACCAACCGGCCGGAACGCAACTCGGCGCCAGCAGCACGTGCCAGGCCAGCCAAGTCGCGATTGAATTCCGCTTTGTCGACGACGCGGGCCAGCGGCGTCGGCGAACGGTATTCCAAGCTTCTTCCCGCCGGCGAAACTGCCCGCATACAGTAAATACGGTTCAGAACTGGCCGCGACGGCAAGCCAAAACGTTTAAAGGCCTCTTCCCCGATTACACCCGAACAGACCGCGTTATCGCCTACCTTCTCTTGGGCATCAAGCACTGTGACATCCAAGCCGGCTGAGGCCAATCGGTAAGCCGCATATAACCCTGCCGGCCCCGCTCCGATCACCGCTACATCGCGCATCAGCATTGGATTACCTCGCGCCAAGCGCATTTTCCTCGTGTCTTCCCTCAACTACGAATTAATCGTTGGAAAGCTCAACCGGCGGCACGCCCAGAGGCGAGATACGCCGATTTCGAAAATCAAGGCTAGAGCTTCCAGGTTGCGGCCCGTTGCGGCGTTGTCCCGATCAGAGGGATGAGCCGTTTTGAGTCGCTTGTCCGTTACCGATCACCGGCAGAATTCAAGTCAGGAGTTGTTGACGCCGAGGGCTCTCGGGAATAGTAATAACCGTAATACTTATAACGTGAAGTATAGTAACCGTCCACCCGGTCATCCAGCTTGTTGAGGACCGCGCCCAAGGTCTTGGTACCGGCCCGGTCCAGGATTTGACGAACTCGATGCAATGCGCCGCGCGACGTTGAGCCACTTTCCACAACCAGCACCACCCCATCCGCCAGGGTCGAGAGGAGGATTCCGTCGGTTACCAGCAACAAGGGAGGCGAGTCGAGCACGATGTGCTCGAAGCGCTGGCGCAACTCACTCACCAGCCTCCCCATGGCCGGGGAGGAAACCAGTTCGGCGGGATTGGCGGGAATGGGACCTGAGGGCAGCACTGAAAGATTGGGCAGCGCCGTGAATGACCTGAGCGCCGAATCGATCCCCTGCCCGCCGGCGAGGTAGCTGCTCAATCCGTTTCCCTCGCTCTCACCATTTCCCATCCCCATGGCTCTCAACACGGTTGGCTTCCGCAGGTCTCCGTCAACCAGCAGCACGCGGCCGCCCCGCTGGGCCAGCGCCAACGCCAGGTTGACTGAAGCGAAGGTCTTCCCTTCACTGGGATGCGCGCTCGTGACGAGCAGCACTTGCGGCGGCTGGGGGGAACTGGATAGCAGAATTGAAGTGCGCAAGACCCGGAAGGACTCCGCCATTTCCGACCCGGGGGCATTCATAATTGCCAATCCCGGGCTACCATTGCCCGGTGGTTTCAGAGCTCCACGGGCGAAGTATCGGCCATAGCGGCCGCGTGATCTCGTCCCTAGCGGAATGACGGCTAAGGTGGGAATCCGAATCTGGTTTTCTATGTCTTCCGCGGTCTTGACCGTGCGATCCAGTCCCTCTCGGATAAACGCCAGAGTTACTCCCAGGATTAACCCCACCAAAAGCCCGACAGCGATGTCCACTCGCTTGTCCGGACGGATAGGCGTGGCCGGCACCAGTGCAGCATCGGCCAAGCGAACGCTGGTGGCGCGCAAGCTCACCGAGACCGTGGCATCCTTGAGGCGCTTCAACAGTTCATCGTAAAGCTGCTGATTGGTTTCGAAGTCCCCCTTCAGGATGGTGTACTTGATGAGCAGCTGGTTTAGTTTTTCCACCTGGGTTCTTTGCGCGGAAACGTCCTGGGAGAGGAGCTGCTCGCGCCGCACGGCGGTGCGATAATCGCTTTCAATCCGCTCCATGATCCGCTTGCGCTCGCGGTCGATCAGCTCTTCGACTTCGTTGATCTGATTGCCCAGTTGCTTGACCTTGTAGAAGTTCGGGCCATACTGAGAAGTGGCCGCGGCATACTCGGTGTGGAGTTCAGCGTTTTTCGACTCCAATTGCCCCAGCAGCGCGTCCTCCGCAAGGACGGCCGCCTCGGCATTGTTGTTCCGCGCCGAATCGTAGACCGATTGCTTGTTGGCACGTTCGACCTGCGCAGCGGTCAAATCGGTGCTCAACTGGGCCAGTCGTTGTTGCACCACGTTCTCTTTGTCACCCAAGTTAGTGATCGAGTATTCCCGCTCGTAGTCCACCAGCGCCTGCTGGGCTTTCTCCACTTTGGCCTTGAGTTCATCGAGTTGCTGCTCCATCCAGGCCGAAGCCTGCCGGGTGGTTTCGTACTTGGAGCGGAAGTTAGCCTCGACATAATTCTTGACCAGCGTGTTGGCCACCCGCGCCGCCAGGTTCGAATCCACACTCTCGAAGCTGACTTCCACCAGCCGGCTCTCAGTAAGCAGTTCGATGTGAAGGTGCTTCTTGAAACTCAGGATCAAGTTGGCGGGAGTTGCCACCGTCGAACGGCTGGTGCTCACCGGCCAGAGATCTGCTCCCACCCCGAGTTCGGGGTTCCCATTTGCCAGCCCCAGTTCCTGCATGGTTTGCCAAGACAGGTTGTTGTTTTGCAAGAGATCGACCTGCGTTTGGAGAAACGCCGCGTCGGTCGCCCCGCTGGGGCCCAGCTCGTTGAGCGTCTGCAGGGCAGGCGTCTCCGCCTGCACCTCCATCCGCGCCGTCGCCCGGTATATCGGCTTCATTCGGTAAACAACCACCGTCACGAGAAGTGTGACGAGGAAAGCGGCAGCGAAAACGGTGCTGCGGCGCTTTCTCAGAATCTCCCAGTAGCTCTGGAAGGAGTACGCCTCGGATCCCGCTGGATCGAGGTCCGTAACCGGGTAACCGGAGTACCCCAGACGATCCGAAGAAACCGCGTTCACAGGAATCAGCTTGTCATTTTCCGCCATTGTTCCCTATTCCCTAATACGGTAACCGCCAAATCGACGTGTACACCGCAGTGTTAACGATGGTATCGAGCGTCCTCTTGGCCCCGCTCTCAGGCACGTAAAGAATATCGCTGTCCAGCAGCGGTTGATCCGGAGCCCGGTTCGACAAGATCTTCTTGAGATCCACCGGGACTTCCCGCTTTCCGCCCGGAGCACCCGATTCCTTGCGGATGATAACAGCACGGGCAGGCCTCCCTTCGTGGGTGAAATTGCCCGCCAAAGCAATGGCCCGAAGCACCGTCATCTGCTCCTGATTGTTGGTGAGGATGAAACCCCCCGCCCGATTCACCGCACCGAGAACGTAGACTATTCCTGCCCGCTCGACCGTAACCCGGTCGCCCGGATACAAGTCCACGTTCAAGCTTTCGTCACCGCTCCGCCACAGCCGCCCCACATCCACTTTCAACGTACGCGAACTCGCGTCGCCGGTGTGCGCCGAGGAGTTCGACTCCCCCTGCAAAGGGGCCTTCTCCGCCCGCGTCACTATTCCGGTGGTGCCCGCATCGTCGCTCAAACCCTCCGCTTCAGTCAGCAGCTCGAGGAGCGTGGTGTGGCCGTAGACCGGATACGCGCCCGGCTTCTTTGCCGCGCCCGAAACCACAACGGTGTTCCAAGGCGACGACTTCACACTCACGGCTATCTGCGGATCCCTGAGCAGGCCCGCACCCACAAGGCCCTCGCGAATACTTTGCGAAAACTGATCCAGCGAGAGGCCCGCCGCCATCACCCGCCGCGAAAGCATGGGCAGAGTGATCATTCCATCCCCGTCCACCCGGTATTCGCGCGACAGCTCTTGCACCCCCACGACGTCGATATCCAAAAGATCGTCCCTCGCAATGATGAAGCGCTGGCTTGTCCGATTGAAGGTCGAAGCGCTCGAGGCCGCCTCCGCCGCGCTAGTGACCGGCGCCACAGCCTGGGGCGATATCACATCCTGAGCCGATGCTAAACCGGCCAGGCAAATCAAGACGAGTGAAGTAAATAGCGCCTCCAATTCAGCCCTCCCCTATATTGAGTTCATCAAGGACCTGTCAGCGTCCTAGTTTCCGAACTACGGTGTTCCGCCCGGGGCTCGTGTCAAACAGCACACGGGCTGCTTTGCGACGGCCTCCGCGGCACGCACCGGTTGTTGCAGCAGACATAACCTTCGCCACAGCAAGTGGAGCCGCAGCAGACCGCACCTGGAGCGCAACACTTGCCGTTGCAGCAGGCTTGGCCGGACGAGCAGCATTGAGTGCCACAGCAGGAATCCGTCTTTCGACAGCAGTGGTCGGTGCAGCACTGCTGGGCATCCTTGCTGCAAAGCACCCTGCCGCAGCAGTTCACGACCTCCGCGAGTTTGGGCGGGAGGCACAGTTCAAGATCGCCGCAGCATGTCTCAGACGTTTGGCAGCATATCCTGCCGCATGGAACCTGGTTGGGGCCACACGCTCGTGAAGGCTGCGCGAGAGCACGCGAAGCCCTCCCTAAACCCAAGTAAGCTAAGATGCCCCCGCCTAACATGTTCCCGGCCAGCCGTAGCGCCTTGCGGCGCGGGATAGGGCTGGCGATAATGCGCGATAACTCGTCAATCAGCAGACTCATTGCGTTGCTCCTTTTGAAACCGCATACCTGACACCTGCTCTCCCAGGTGTAGCTCCGCCCTGTGACTTACAGGAGCGTTCCCCCCTCAAGCCTGTTTCTCGGCCTTCACCTTTACTTCGGCAGGCGGCGGCGGCTAGATGAGCGGGAATTGCGACCGTCTGCGGGGGGATTACTCATGGGCCTGCGGCCCACCCTAGGCAATGAAAATCGGCGCCGCCGCCGCGAAAGCGGGGGGCCCGTTGTGGGGTCGGGAACAAGATGGATTCCCGCTTGCGCGGGAATGACGCGGCCCTGGACTATGGGCGGTTCGCGAACCCTCCCTACCAGCCCGATTCGCGTCAATGACACAGAGGGCGCGATTTTCGGGGGAGCCGGGCAGCTCTCCCGTTGCGCGTGAGCCTTTCGAACGGCGCCCGCTTGGTTGCGCCGACAGGCTGGTTTGTGTTCTGATGGTGCGCTATAACCGAAAGCAACTAAGGGGGGACTCATGCGAATCAAAGGGCGTCGGGGTGCGTTGGGCGGGTTGGCTTTAATAATGGGGGCGCTTTGGCTGGCGGCGCCGCCATTCCTCGACTTTCAAAGTTCTTCTTCCGGGCTTTGCGCGCAACAGAGCACGTCGGCCGTGACGGCGGACACGTGCAGCGTGGATGCGGACGGGACGGCGCACGTCACGCGGGTCATTCCCGTGCCGAGGACGATCAGCCCCGAGGCGCAGAAGTTCATCTCGCGGCCCGGCCCTTCCGGCCCGGAGCCCACGCTCGAGCAGCGACGCGCCTTCACCGACGCATTTCGGAAGGGCCGGTCAGAGGAGGCTCGCAAGCTTTACCCGGTGGACATTCAGGAAAAGACCCTGGGCGGGGTGCGCTGTGACGTGATTACTGCGGCGGAGCCGTCGGGCTCAAAGACGGAGGGCCGCGTCCTGATCAATGTTCACGGCGGGGGGTTCAACTCGGATTCAGGCTCGCTAGTGGAAGGCATCCCCATTGCCTACCTCACCAAGATCCCCGTGGTTTCCGTCTATTACCGGCTTGCTCCGGAGCATCCATTTCCGGCTGCGGTTGAGGATACGGTGGCGGTCTACAAGGAGCTCTTGAAGACCCACAAACCCAGTCAGATAGGGCTGTTTGGGACTTCTGCAGGAGCTATTCTTACCGCTGAAGCTGCCGCCGGCTTGCGGCGAGATGGCCTGCCGCTCCCCGCTGCGCTGGGGGTCTTTTCCGGGACAGGCGACCTGAGCCAGGCGGCGGATTCGGACGCGCTTTTTACCATTTGGGGATGGCCCGGGCACCTCGACCCGCCCTCGGGGCATCCTCACGCCTCGGCGTACGTGGGAAACACCGATCCCAAAGATCCGGTGCTTTCGCCGCTCTATGCCGACCAGCACGGATTCCCGCCTACGCTCTTCGTGACCAGCACGCGCGACCTGCTGCTGAGCGGGACGGCCATCCTGCATCGCGCCTTCCTACGGGCCGGCGTGGACGCGCAGCTTGTGGTGTTCGAAGCGCTGCCGCACGCTTTCTGGTATGACTACCACTTGCCGGAGACAAAGGAGGCGCTGGATATCATGGCGAAGTTTTTCAGCGAGAAGGTGGGCAGGTAGGCAGGCGGGCGGGTGAAGAACTGGCTTCCGGATCCCGTGTCAAAACGTGGGCGGTGGAGTCCTTATTTCAAATTCCAGATTTCAGATTTCAGATTCAAGAAACTGAGGCCGCTCGATTGCCCGTTTCTGGACTACGTAGCCGTTCGGCGCGCCGATGTCTCGACCCCTCGACTACTAGATTAGTTCACGACTTGGCGCCTCAACCGTTCGAAACGTCCACGACTCAGCGCCTTGACCACTCGGCTTTTTGGTCTCCGTCGCTTGGTCTCTTCGCCTTTTCGACTTGTCGACGTCTCGACCCCTCGACTTCTGAACTCTCGACTCTCAACTTTCAACTTTCGACTCTGGACTCAAAAATCGCACAACGACTCGACGTAGGCGGCGGAACCATCCCGCAGCCAGCCATCGAGTTGCGCCGGTTCTTTAAGCTGCTGCCCGCGCGTTCGTGGCACGGCGACAAACCGGCATTTCAATTCCGGCAAGGCGGTCATATCTCCCCAGAGCTTCTCAAATTGTGCTACGGGAAATACATCTTCCTGGCCTTTTCCCCAACGCTTCTTCACATCCTTCAGGGTGATGTACGTGGGCATGCGGGCCGCCAAATTGCGGATCGCGGTATTGAGGAGTTCGCGGTTCGTCAAGTCGCCGCGAGTGAGTCCAAAAACAGCCAACAGTTGGTCAATGTCGATCCAGTAGGTAGCGCTGTTGTACCACGACAGGCCCGATTCAACCTCTTCGCTGGGGAGGGCGAGGCCCTCGATTAGGCGCAGGCGGCCATCGATACGAGCCAAGCCACCGCCTCGGTCCTCAATGTGGCGGGAGATCACTTCGGTCGTAAGTGCCGACCCCTGCTCGATGTGGTAGCCGAGCAACCCGGCGTCGACATTGGCTCCCGTGGTATCGATATTGTGAACCAGCAGGTATTTCAATTGCGGCCTTTCTTCGAACAATCGAACCAGGGTGCCATTGCGGACGAGGTTCGGCACCTCATACCAGTGACCGACAGGATGGAGGCACTGGAGGGGCAGGTTGTCGGTGTAGCTTGTGCCTTCGCCCATTTGCCGCGCCCAGGCAATCAGCGAAGCGTGAAGACTCTCGCGAACTTTCTCGGCTTGCTCGTCGAGCATCTGCTGCGACACTTCTTCCCAGGCAAAACGCAGGTCACGCTCCATGGGCACCAGGCGCAGGCCGATGGCTCGGCCGGGCGAAAGGAACAGCGGGCCGGTGTAGCCGTAGTTCCGTTCGGCGCCGAGATGCGCCTCAATGGCATCGTGGGTCAGGTAGCTCGTGGTTATGATGTGAGGCAGCAAAGTGCCGTAAACACGATTTGTGTGGCGGCTCTTGGCAAGGTGCGCCTCAATGAAGGTGCGGCGGCCGGCGCCCAGCTTGCAGAATGGATTGAGAGCCTTGACAACCCCCGCGCCCTTCGTCCAGCGGCTCCCCGCACCTCCCGCAAACGTGACCACGGCCACCATCCCAGCCGTCAACGCATCCCGGCCGATATCACGGTAGCGTGGCGCCATCTCGCGTGTGGCATCAAAGAGGTCGTCAGGACTGACATCGGTAATCCGGCTGCTCGCGGGGAGGCGATTCTGCGCCAAGCCGACCCTGCCGCTGCGCAGGTCCGCCTGGATCTGCTCGTGTTCTGTCCGGTCGAAGGCGTGCGCCTCGAGGAGGGCTTCCAGGCTCTGGGCACGCTCCGACTGCTGTGCGCTGTGCGGAATCAGGTGTTCGAAGACGCGCTGCACCATGCCCTGGAACTCCGGGAGTTCCTGGCAGGCAGCCGTGAACCGCTCCAGTTCAGCACGGCGTGCCGGCGAAAGCAGGCGGGATTCGATGCGCAGCAGCGGCGGGACTATAAGTTGGTAATACGCCGCCGGCATCAGGGCGGCGTCGCTGCGCAGCAGAGTAGCCTCCGTGCCACGTTCGTTGAGCGCAAAATCGTACACCACAGGCTCCATGGCGAAGGGAACTGACGACTCCATGCGGCGCCGGGTATCGCTCATGATGGCCTGCAAGCGGTCCTGAGCGGATTCCTTTCGGTCCGGACTGAAAAGGAAACCCATGCCGCCGCCCGACATTCCGCCAAGCATCCAAAAGCCCCAGAAGTCGTCACCCATTTCCATGCGCACGCGGCGAATCAGCGTGTCCGTGTAGAGATTGCCGGCCCAGGGAATAATGGTCTGTATGGGGCCTTCGAAGTTGTGCTCGGTCGAGGCCCCAATTGCCTTGATGTCGCCCTCCTTCAGTTGGCCGATGAGGTTGTCCAGGATGTGAATGGCTTCCCGGCGCGCGCGCCATTCGCTCTCCGAACGAAGCAAGTATTTCTCCGTCACCATCTCCAGAATTGGGCCCACGTCTTGCGCCATGCCGCCGTGGACAAGCACGAGACTGTGTTGGAGTTTGTCGCGAATTTCCGCCGGTACATCCTTCGGGTGGAAGATGCGATGATCCGGCAGCAGGCGTCCTCGGCTGACGCCAAATTCCGGATCGCCTTCCTCGGCCAATACCCCGTAGATAAGCTTGATACCGGGCCATACTCCCCCGGAATCCTGCCAGCCACCGCCTGAGCCGCCCAGCCATTCGCCCAGGATAGCGCGCGCCGCCACGAGGCGCCGGTCCTGCTCTTCCAATCCGCCGGTGAGGGAGTGAATCTGGTTGGTGGCGCGCATGCACACGGCAATGAGCGAGGCGAGAAGGCTGGTGGAAACAGCCAGGCGCGAACCTCGCGGGATATCATTCACCTTGCTGACTATTTCGATGCCGCACCCCGGCCTGCCCGTGAGGCGCATCAGAACGTCCGCGAGCGGCTGAGTGGCGCCCTCCATTCCCGGCGGAACAATGCCTGAGGCGATCACAGCGGCCTTGAGCAGACCGAGATAGTCGCGGGCGAAATCGAAGACTTCGGCAATCGTGCTAATCTCAGCGCTGCTCTTGAGGTCGGCACTGACCAGGCGCAGCACCGGTTGATCGATGACGCGAAACCAGGCTTCCACGGGCGGCCGCGGCGTGCCGGAGCCGCGCAGGCTGAGGTCAATCGAAATGTTGAGCACCCGGGCGCCTTCCGGAAAATCCATCCCCAGGAAGAAGATGTCGCTCCAACCACTATGGCTAAGGTCCATGCGGACCGGCGTGGCCTCACGCAGAATCGGAAACGGCTGACTGGTTGTGTCGCGGGTCAGCATTTCAGGGCGAATGCGCAATGGAACGTCGTCGGGGTGAGAGGCACGGAACATCCACTGGTTGCCGCGCACCGAGCGGACACTGCGACGCACCTGATCGGCGAGGGTTTGAAAACCCAGGGCGCGATAGCCGGCGGCAAGCGCGCTCGAGATAGGGGCGCTCGGACCTTCTGCAGCCTGCCGCGCCAGGAAGATGTCGACCGCTTCATCAAAGCGGCGCTTCAGAAGTTTGACGTACCCCTCGAAAGGAATCCGCGAACGGGCGCCAATTTCCGCCCTTACGAGAAGGTGAAATCGGTGTATAGCGTAGAGGAAAAACAGGGCGCGCACCCGCTCGTAGAGATTGTCGCTCGAGCGGCGGAAACGGTCGAGCGCCTCGCATTCCGCCAGCAGCACTTCGAGCGGCGCTGCCCGGCAAAGCGCGTCCAGCGAGCAATTGCGGGTCTCCGGATCGCGGGCGGTGATGACTTGAATCAATCGGCTCATGGGGCGGCTTACGAGACGCTTCATTAAACAAGAAGATAAGAGAAAAGAATAAGTGTCATCCTGAGCGCAGCGAAGGATCTCTGCAGTTTTCGTTGCTTCGGTGAATTGCCATCAACTGCAGAGATCCTTCGCTACGCTCAGGATGACAAATCTTGCTTCCTTCCGTTCGTGCTAACCGGGGCTTGCTTCCCTTGCTAGAGGCTGTTTCAAAACCGCCCGGCAGAGGAGAGATTACTGAATGTCGCCCAGGGTCCCCGGACACCGTCCGAGCGCTCAGCCCCATAGGGGCTGGACATGAGTAGCCGAGGGCAACGCCCCCGGAAACCTCGCCCCCTCCACCCCCTTTCCCCTCTCCCCGCCTACGGGGAGAGGGGTGTCCGTCAACTGACGGACGGGGTGTGGTATCGCGTCCGGGGGTTTCACCCCCGGCTACTCAATTTGCTCCCCTCCAGGGAGCACGGATTCGCGCGTAATCAACCGTGCCCTTTGTAATCGGGTACAGAGAGTTTTGAAACAGCTTCTAGTTTCCCGGTCGCGCGGCCATTTCACGCTCTGCGAACAGTTCCAGCAGGTGCGACAGCACCTCGTCGCGCTCCCTCCCGTTCAGCGCCAGGGCCAGTTGTGCAATCAGCAAGCCGTAGCGGGCGCCAAGATCATACCGCTTGCCCGTGTCTTCAAGCGCCAGATACTGTTCCTGCCGGGCGAGGTCGGCGAGGGCGGCCGAGAGGGTCACCGGACCCGCATCCGGCTTGGCCAACAGACGCCCGAGCAAGTCCAATACTGTAGGGGTAAGCACGTGGATGCCGAAAAAACACAGGTAATACCCGGCCCTGATGCCCGGCACCATCAGCCGTTGCTCGGCTTCAGTCGGAGTTGGCTTCTCGATCACTGTCTCGACGCGATAAAGCCCCGGGCGGCCAGGCACCCGGCGCCCTGCCACAGCGCCATAACTTGGCAACAGGCTTTCTCGTGTAGGCTGCACGCCGGACGCCGAACACGATTCGCTTTCAGCGAGTTCCACCAGGCGCTGTACGCCCAGGGTGGTGGCGCTGACATACAAATGGTCCCCAACCAGGTGCAGGAAAGGCTCGTTGCCAACGAACTCTCGCGCGCAGTAGATGGCGTGGCCGTAGCCCCCCGGACGTTCTTGTGAAACAAACCTCACGGCGCCGGCCAAGCTTCCGGCAGCTTGGGCGTATCGAGCCTCATCACCGGGCCACACCACGACGCAGACTTCTCCAACATTCGCGGCTAGGGCCTGCCCGATGAGGATGCCGAGCACGGATTTCTCGGCTCCGTCGTGGATCAGAGTTTGCAGTGGAAGGGCGCGCTGATTCGCTCCCGCCGCAGTGATGACCGCTTTCCTAACCCGCAAGTTGGACGCTCCCCCTCAGTGGCTTCTCAGCGCGCTGCCCAAGTCGGCCGCAGGACTGCCGCCGGCCATGGCATGGCTCAGCCACGATGGCAAGCATTATACCCATCCTGCGGCCAGTAGGAGAAGTCAGGTTAAGAATAGTCAATAGTCGCGTCAATACTTGACGCCAACTGGCTCGTGAGATTTACTGGAATAGTCCCGGCGTAGGAGCTCGATAATCTCAAAATAGTCCACTCTTGTTTGGCAGCCCGCTTATGCGGTTTTGTGTCCGGTGAGCGTGAGAGCGGCTGTCTAGGGCCTTCTTTAACCAGCGGGCGGCGTGGCCGCAAGGGCAAAGCTCTGTGAGGGAGAGACGCAACCCTGTCGCCCGTCCGTGACGCCTGGGGCAATGCAGGGGGAGGAAAACTATGAGTGCACTTATAGACGACATTTCGCGGGTCATTGCCAGCCCAATCTCCCGAAGAGAAGCTTTCAAAATGGTCAGCGGTGCGGTGGGTGGCGCCTTGCTTGCCTCCTTGGGCCTGGGAAGAGCCACCCGGTCGCTGGCAGCCGATGACAGTTGCGATCCCCCGTGTCCACGTCACTGGGTCCAGTGCGGCAGGAAGTGTTATCCCACGGGCTATTCCTGCTGCGGCCGGACGGCCTGCGACCGCGACGATCAGTGTTGCGACGACCATTGCTGCGAAAGGAAGCACACCTGCTGCGGATCGCGGTGCTGCCACCATGATTCGACTTGCTGCGGCAATACCACCTGTTGCCCTCGCGGGGTTGCGTGCTGCAGCGGCAAGTGTTGCCCGCAGCCTCGCGCGATTTGCTGCGGTGGCGAGTGTTGCCCGGAAGGCTATCTCTGCTGCGCCAACAAATGCGTAAAGAGCCGGCCGTCACCTAGCACAATCTGTTTTCCGGTGTGAGGTCTCCAAGCCAACAAAATCCCGGTGGAGCAATGCAGAGTCCCTGCTGTTGGGACTCTGCGGCTGTCCCAGGATTGCATTAGCATATATGCATTAACAGAAGTTGAATTATTTAATGGCATAAGCCGCAGAGTCGCCAAGACAGCGACTCTGCGCTACCCGCTAAGATGCTACGCAGCCGTTCATTCGCTGCCTGTCAACCGGAACGTGTAGTTCCCTGACCCGACCTGAAACGTGAATATTCTCCCTTCCTGCGTCGCGGCTTTCACGCCCGCGTCGCCGCTGATGTAGCTGCTGTTCTCCCAGACCACGCGGTCGCCTTCCCGGATCACTACATCGGTCATCTGACTTTCAGCCGGAATAACAATCTGGGCGTCGCTCGAAACCGGAACCGTCACCTCGAGCGCGATGACGCCGGGGGAATGGCTCCAGGATGAAGAAACGGTTCCGCGGATGGTCCGAACGGAAGCGCTCGCCGAGTGCAGGTCCTCGACGATCTGCGGGGCGATGCGGATGTGCTCGTAACCCACACTATCCGCGTTCAGGTTAATCCCGCCCAGAGCGTTGTAGAACCACGCTCCCACGCTGCCGAACATAATATGGTCATGGGAGTTCATAGCAGGCCCGGCTTTATCCTGCCAGAGTTCCCAGAGAGTAGTTGCACCGCGCTCCACCATATAGCCCCAACTCGGATACGTCGTCTGCGCGGCCAGATCGTAAGCCAGGTCGGAGCGACCGAGGCTGGTAAGCAAGGGCATCAGAAACTTCACGCCAATGAAACCTGTCGTCAGGTGCGTGTTATGGCCGTAGACGATGTCGTCAGTCAGGCTGCGCACCACGGCCTCGCGATGCTCTTTGGGTACCAGATCCAAAGAGAGCGCCATGGCGTTGGCCGTTTGGGTTCCGTTCGCGTAGTTGCCGGTATGTGCGTCAAAGAAAGTGCGATTCAAAGCGCCTTTGATCTGCCCGGCGAGTTGCCCGTAGGATGCGCCTTCGTCGGCCTTTCCCAGGATCTGAGCCATCTTCGAGAAAAGCGATAGGTCGTAGTAGTACCAAACATCACCGATGTAATCTCCGGGCGTGTGGGCCAGTTCCACCCAGTCCCCTTCCCAGTAAAGCCGATAAACATTGTCCGGCGCGTGGCTGTGCAAGAACGCGACGTACTTCTTCAGGCTGTCGTAGTTCTCCTCCAGGATGCGGCGGTCTCCGTACTGTTGCCACATATACCAGCACAAGAGCGGATAAGCCGTTTGCCAACCCAGGTCACCGGGAACGCCGCCGTACTTGCGAGGAACCGTGTCGGGCAGCGAGCCGTCGGGGAATTGAGCATCGCGAATATCGCGAATGAAGTTGGTGTAGAAAGCGGCCATGTCAAAATTCATCATGGCCTCTTCCGCGGTCGCTTGCGCATCGCCCATCCAACCCTGCCGTTCGCTGCGCTGGTCGCAATCCGTCGGAATGCTGAAGAGATTGGTGAGCTGCGACCAGTGAATGAGCCGCTGAATGTCATTCAGGATCTGTTTCGAAGCGACAAAACTCCCCGTCGTCCCCACGGCTGTGTGGACGACTCGTCCACGCAGCGAGTCCAGGCTGGGCGTTCCCGGAAAGCCTGTTACTTCGACGTAGCGGAAGCCGTGATAAGTGAATCGCGGCTCGTAGGTTTCCTGCCCATCGCCCTTCAACGTGTAAATATCCCGCGCCTTCGCCGCAGCCAGATTCTCGCGATTGATCGATCCATCCGGGTAGACGAGATCCGTGAAACGCAGCGTCACTTGCGTTCCCGCCGGGCCTTCGACTCGAAGCTCGACCCAGCCGCTCATGTTCTGTCCCATATCGAACACGAAAACGCCCGGCTTGGGGTTCGAGATGCTTCGCGGCGCCATCGAATCGACAACGCGAATGGGCGGCATCATCTGGGTGGAGAGAATTCCCTTCGAGCCCTCGGTGGTTTGCGCGGCACTCCACGCGGAATCATCGAATCCGGGGCGGTCCCACCCGGGCGCCTCGCGCCGCGCGTCATAAACTTCGCCGTCGTAATCGCTGTCGCTGACAATGGGGCCTTGCGCCGCTTTCCAGGAGCCGTCGCTTTCGAAGGAAACTGTCTTCCCGCCTTCGAGTTCGATATTGATTTGCAGCAAAAGCGCCGGAGCCTTGTAATAAGCCCCCACTTCGGGGTCGAAGAAGCGCTTGCCGAGCGTGGCCCACCCGCCGCCCAGCATCACTCCCAAAGCGTTCTTTCCGCTGCGCAGGCGGCGCGTGACGTCGTAGGTGGAGTACAGGACTCGCTTGGGGTAAGTCGTAAAAGCCGGGTCCAGTACATTCCTCCCCACCTTCTCCCCGTTGATCCTCAGCTCGTAATAGCCAAGCGCTGTAACGTAGGCGCGGGCGCGGACGATCTTGCCCTCGAGGTCGATCTCTTTGCGGAGCAGGTTCCCCTCGATCCATTGCCCTTTCCATTCGTCGCGGGCGAGCAAGCCCGTCTCAAATACAGCGGCGCCGCTATAAGGGCTCGAATTGCCTGCCGTGTCCCAGTACCTCAGCTTCCAGTAGTACGTCTTCCCGCTGGAGAGGGCTTTCCCCGCATAGATCACCTGAGTCGAGTCGCCCGAGCCTACTTTTCCGGAGTCCCAGATGTCGCCGGCATCCCTCCCCAGGCTTTCGTCGCTGCCGGCGACAAGAATCTGATACGCAGTCTGCATCTGCGCGCGCTCGGTGTGATGGAGCACCCACGAAAACCGGGGCTTCTCGACATCAATGCCCATGGGATTGGAAAGATATTCACAGCGCAAGTCGGTTGCAGCCGTCGGGCCGTCCACTCCATAGACAACGACCGCAGAACCCAGGATAAAATACAGGCCGACAAGCGTCCGCATCACCTGCAAACGCCGGTTTCCATCGAACATGACACACCTCGAAACGGGAATTCCCCAGGATGGATTGCCATCATGCCTCAGACGCGGAACCCTGTCAATTCATGTTGAGGGACCGAAGCCAAGACAGACCCTGTCAAGCAATTTAACCCGAATTCCGAAGTTGAATTCGGCACTCCCAGGCCAACTCTTTGAATCTGAATTGTCTGCCTTGATAATCTCGAGAACGGAACGGGCGTCCGGATTCTTCGGAAGCAACCCCTCACCCGTCCCGCACCGGCTGATGACTACGCCGGCTGCGGGACACCCTCTCCCCAAGGGAGAGGGCGGTCAACGCTGATTGGTTTCAGCCCTCTCCCTTGGGGAGAGGGTGGCGAGAATAGCGAGCCGGGTGAGGGGTTTCTTCCCACAGACCCTCGCAACTGCGGAATTCGGGTTTAAGAATGTTACTTTGGGTTGACTTGACAGGACAATAGCTGAATAGATACTATTGGACCATTGGCGGGGATGGGCCGCCATTCCGCCAACCAAGGGCTAGAACGACTATCCCCTAGGGGATTTTTTCGCAATATTAGCGTCGGTACGAAGTGGCTACCCTGTAAGCGCGCGTACGGTTCAGTGGGCTAGTGTTGGGTTCTGGGTCAACACACCAAAATCAAAGGAGAACGGAATATGGTTAGAAGAACTCAAGCTGTTTCGACCATTTTGGCGCTCCTTTTTTCGGCAGGCATCCTCAATGCCCAAGGCGGCGCCACGGGAACAATACTGGGAACCGTGACGGACAACTCCGGCGCGGTCATACCCAAAGCAACTGTTACTGTAACTAACACTGGCACTAGTGTTGCCAGTCGTACCCAGACGAGCGACACGGGAAATTTCACCGTACCTTACCTGAACCCGGGGACCTACTCAGTCACCGTCGAGGCCCCCGGATTCCAAAAGGCGGTCGTGGATCACATTTCTCTGGTGGTCGACCAATCAGCTCGTGTCGATGCGGTTCTAAAACCAGGAGTTGTCACGCAGGTTGTCGAGGTCCAGGCCAATCCGGTGGCGCTCGATACTGACAACGCGGCTGTTTCACAACTGGTGAGCAACCGCCAGGTGGAAGATCTTCCGCTCAACGGACGCAACTGGACCCAGTTGCTCTTTATCACTCCCGGCGCGGTAACGGTGGGCGCGGAGATGGGCGTGATGCGGCAGGGCGAAGGAAACGGCATCAGCATCAATGGTGGCCGGCCGGAGTCCAACAACTACACCATCGACGGCGTCGGCGCTTCCGACGTGGCTTTGAGCACCCCGGCGGTTATCTTGTCGATCGATGCGATCCAGGAATTCAAAGTCCAATCCGACACCTATTCCGCCGAATATGGCTTCAGCGCGAACCAAGTGAATATCGTCAGCAAGGCCGGCACCAATGACCTGCACGGAACCTTGTTTGAGTTCGATAGAAACGATGCTTTCGACTCCCGCAGTCCCATTGCCGAGCCAACGATCCCTAAGTTGCGGCAGAATCAGTTTGGGTTCGTGGTCGGCGGCCCCGTGTACTTGCCCCACATCTACAATGGGCGGAACAAGACCTTCTTCATGGCGAATTACGAAGGCACGCGGATCAGCAATGGTTTCACCGGGTTCGCAAACGTCCCGTCCCCCGCTGAACTGAGCGGAAATTTTTCAGCCTCGGGATATCCCAAGCCCGGAACCGCAGCCTGCAATACCGCCCTGCTAGCGAACCTGCCTTGCATGCCGGTAGATCCAAACACCGGCCTGGAGTTCCCAAACGACCAGGTTCCGACGGGCAGGTGGTCTCGCCAAGCCACCGTGAGCCTGGCGGCCTCACCCCTCATGTTTCCGACTCCGAACTGCAGCCCTGCTGACTGCGCGGGGCAGAACCTGCTTTTGTCGCTTAACCAACCCAACCGGGCGGACCAGCAAACCTACCGTTTGGACCAGGATCTGGGGAAATTTGGAAAGGTCTTCGGCCGGGGAACCTATGCCAACTACAAGAATACAAACCTGTTGAATTCGTCTTCCCCTTTTTACGGAGAGGCCACCTTCTACGAGACCGAGAAGCAATGGGCGGTCTCGCACACGATTACCTTCCACGGGAACATTGTGAACAACGCCCGCCTGGGGTACCTGGATGCGATCGCCAATGAGGGCGCTCCGGCGCCGTCCGCATCCCAGATTTCTGCTTTGGGATATGCCAATGTGTTCACCCACTTTGCACCGCTTCAGGCGAGCTGGTCCGGGTTAGGTTTTGGCAGCATTTACAGTGGCTTTGGAGGGTCGGTCAATGCCTATACCGGAAGCGAGATTCCGAACTGGGAATTCTCCGACTCGCTCACCATCATCAAGGGCAAGCACACCATTACGACGGGAGTGGAATACCGCCATTGGGTCGTCCACCGCAACCTTGATGACGACTTTTTCGGCGATTATGGTTATGCCAACGATACGATTCTGGGCAACGGAACCGGATGCGCTACGGCTGTCTGCGGTACCGGCAACCAGGTTGCGGACTTCCTGCTGGGCTACTACAATAATGTCGGTGGGTATATTCCCGGCCCGTTCAGCCCCACCTCCTATGCGGGCAATCTCCAGGTGCACCCCTACACTTATATCGCCCCCTTTGTGCAAGACGATTTCAAGGTGAGCCCGCGGTTGACCTTGAACCTGGGCTTGCGCTGGGACTATCGTAGCGTGCCCTACGAAACCTCCAACAAATTCTTCTGGCTGGATGTCAACAACAAGAACGGAGGCTTGTGTTTTGCGGACAAGAGGCTGTTGACCGACGGAGTGGCCCCTCCTGGAAATGGGTTCTTCGAATATTGCGGCCGGCGCAACCCAGTGAACCCCGGACAGCTCGATCCCTACGCGCCTCGCGTTGGTTTTGCCTACCGCCCCTTCGGCGGAGATAAGACAGTGGTTCGAGGCGGCTATGGGATTTACTATGACTCTTTCGAAGCTCGCGAGATCGATAATTCTGGCGATTTCTACCCGTACAGCATCCGCGATAGTTTAAGTCCAACTACTCAGCCGGTAACGACAGCGCCTAAGCTGACCGACCAACTGTTTCCGGGTTTCACCACGCTGACTCAGGTAACCCCCGCCTCGGCGACCTTTATCGCCGTGATTCAATCGGAATTGCCGTTGAATCCCTACATACAACAGTGGACGCTTTCCGTCGAGCATCAGCTCGCCAAGGACACCACACTGGAAGTGAACTACGTCGGATCGAAAGGCACACACTTGCTGGATCGGCACAACTTTGTGCAGCCTTATGCCCCCACGAATCCCGCGGCTTGCCTGGCTAACCCTGACCCGTGCCTCGGCCCCGGCTACGCCGCTCGGCTGCCCTATCCGAATTTCACCGGGTTCTATATCGACAGCGACTGGCACGGGAATTCCAACTACAACGGGGGCAATATCAAACTCGAGCACCGCACCGGACAGATGGCGATCACCACGATCTTCACCTGGGCGAGGAGCCTGGACGCCAAATCCGCCGCAGCCGGTCTCGGAGCTGATGGTGGGGGGTACCAGGGGTTCATGGACAATCACAATATGAACCGCGATTATGGCCCCTCCAACTTCGACGTCGATCATCGCTTCGTCACCAGTTATGTCTACGACCTGCCCTTCGGCCGAGGCAAACATTTCCTCCACAATACGAACAAGGTGTTGGATATGGCCGTCGGTGGCTGGGAGTTGACCGGCATCACAACCTTCCAGACCGGATTCCCCTACTCGATTAACGCCCAAGATCTACAAGGTGTTTTGGATAGCCAGAACCCCCGGGCTGATCGAGTCGCCGGAGTGCCTATAGCCCCGGCGCACAAAACTACCGCGACTTGGATCAATACCGCGGCGTTTGCCCAGCCGGCGGTTGGCGTTTACGGGAACACCGGCCGGGGCATCCTACGCTCGCCCGGGATCAACAACTGGGACCTTGGCTTCTTCAAGAACTTCAACTTCACCGAAAGCAAGACTCTCCAGTTGCGGTTCGAGAGTTTCAACACCTGGAACCATCCCAACTACTACGTGCCCTTGAGCGGCCCTTCGGCGGGCGGCCAGTCCAACCCGGACTCCGGTGTAACTGATGTGTCGTTCGGACAACTCACGATTGCCGCTCCGGGACGCATCATCCAACTGGGAGCGAAGTTCATTTTCTGAGACTCTCCCCTGAAGGCTCCGCCAGGCGCCCCGCGCCCGGCGGAGCCTGCTCTTCCTCTGTCCACAAACCAACGCGAGATTCCTAGCCCTTGTGCCGAAGGCACCTTGGAGTGCGGCAGCGCCAGCTGCCGCCGTCTCACCGGCATTCCACGGCGGCAGCCTCGCTGCCGCACTCCACGGCGCTTCGCGCGGAATGACAGTGGGCGGGCGATCACAACAAGCGAGACGCGCGAAACGATCGCGGAAGAATAAAACCCTGGGGTATACTCTGAGGCATGGCAGACGAGCATAGAAAGGCTTCGGCACTCGCGCTTCTGCTGGGCCTCGTGGTCTCCGGCTGCAATGTCTATGCGCAAACTTCCCCAAACGATTCGCTCGAACAGTATGCTGAGACAGGCGAGAAGGCCCTGGCCGAGGGCCGCTATGCCGACGCGGAGAAGGCTTATGAAGAGCTGCGCAGGCTGTCTCCCGGCACCGCCGAAGTGCACGCCAGGCTTGGACTGATCTATTTCCAGGAAAGAAAGTACGACCAGGCCGTTGCCAGCATATGCCAAGCCCTTAAGCTGAAACCCAGTTTGCCCAAGCTGGATACCCTCCTGGCCATGTCCCTGTCAGAGCTTGGCCGCTACACAGAAGCTTTGGCGGGCCTCGAGAAAGGATTCCAGCAAGGCACTGACACTGCTGTGCGACGCCGGTGCGGCCTTGAGCTGATCAGGGCCTACACCGGCTTGCAGCGTGATTCCAAAGCGATGGAAGTGGCCTTGCAGTTGAACGGCCTGTATCCGGACGATCCCGAGGTCCTCTTTCAAACAGGCGAAATATACGGGAACCTCGCCTATCTCACCATGCACAAGCTGGCTCAGGTGGCGCCAGACTCAGTCTGGAGGCACGAAGCCGCGGCGGAAGCCTTTGAGAGTGAGGGCGCGAGTGAGTTCGCAATTCCCGAGTACCAGAAGGTTCTGGCTCTCGACCCGCACCGCCCCGGCGTTCATTACCGCTTGGGCCGGACCTTGCTGGCGCGTTCGGAGAAGACTAAATCGCCGGAAGACATTCAGGAGGCCGCCAGGGAATTCGAACTGGAGCTCGGGCAGGAACCCGCCAATGCCAACGCCGCCTACGAGCTTGCCGAAATCCATCGCAATGCAGGTGAAGCCGAGGAGGCGCGGAAGTATTTCGAAATGGCCCTCAAACACTATCCGAACTTCGAAGAAGCCCACCTGGGGCTCGCCTCCGTTCTCGTGTTCGAACATAAGCCTGATCTGGCGCTCCCCCACCTTCAGAAAGCCATCGTTCTGAACCCCAACAATCAGGTTTCCTGGTACCGCCTCGTGCAGGCGGAAAGGGCACTGGGTAATGGTCCAGAGGAGCGGAAGGCACTCCAGGAATTTCAGCGTCTGCGGAAGCAGGAGGCAAGCGAGCAGGCCGCGCACGGCCTCTTTGCACCTCAGGAAGTGACCCCGCAGAAGCTCGGTCCGGATGCTGCGCCGTAGGAATTGCTAGCGTCATGTCCCAGAAGTCCGTAGAATATGTCAGCCTTGATGGGGCGTATTTGGTTCTTGCTTGGGAATGCTTCGAGCCCTGAAGGGGCGAGCTAACAAAGCCCAGGCCTGGGTTGCGAACGAGACACCCTCGTTCTCTGGGAGAAAGCCCTGCAAGGGCGAAATAACCAGGCGTGGGCCTCGGTGGAACGTCGCCTCCGCCGCTTCGAGCGGCTCATCACGCCCCTTCAGGGCTGGCAATTTGGGCGGCATGGATTCCTCACCCAGGCCGTTGGCCTGGGCTTTGTTGGACCGCCCCTTTGGGGCTTAAGAATATCGGCAGCACGCGAGCGGAGCTCGCGACACAGAGTCGAATCGCCCCGACTTACTTCACGAGTCGCTGGGGCAGGGCACTAGTGGTCGTAGTAGCCGTACTTCTCGATTTCGTCCCACATCGCGAGAACGTTTTCCAGTTTGGCGGCGGGATGTATCTCGGTCGTTGAGCCGATCCAGAATCGCCCGTTGGCTCCCGCCTCGTCGATGGTCTTTCGCACGGCCTGGCGGACCTCCGCTTCGGTGCCGAACGGCAGCAATTGCGAGACGTCAATTCCCCCCATCAGAATCCATTCCGGGTAAGCTTTTCGGACGTCTCCCGCGTACATTTTGGAAAGCGGCTCGAGCGGATTGAGGCCATCGATTCCGGCCCGGCGGAAATCATCCAGGATAGCCCACAGGTTGCCGTCCGAGTGGTAGATCACCTTGATTCCGTGCTCGTGCCAGGCATTGACCAGTTTGACCAGGCGCGGAAAAAACTCCTTGCGCAGAAACTGCGGGGAGAAGAAGATCTGCTCCGTGCTGGCGATATCCGCAAAGACCAGGGCCACGGGAGACAGGGTGAGGTCCGCCGTCTCGTGGACGCGCTGGATCTCCGCCCAGTTCAGCGCTTCCAGCCAATCCGAGACGAGTTGCGGATTCTCCGCGTAGGCGTAAACCAACAGGTCCAACCCCGCCCGCACGTGCGCGGTGTCCAGTCCCACGGGGCTCTCGTTGGGAAAAATCACGGTATTTTCGCCCACTTTCTCCTGCAACTCCAGAAACTGTTCGCGCGGCGATTTGGACGAAGCTCCCCAGACATTGCTCTTCCCGGCAAAAGTGAACATGTCACCGAACTTGCGATTGTGAAGTTCTTCGATGTTGCGGGGAATGTAATCGAGCAACCCCTCCGCATCGTTGAAGGGGCGGTCGATGAGCCAGGTGGTCCACCACTCCTGTTTGTAAACGAAGCCATCGTCGTTGCGGATGATCTTCTCTTCTGCCGGAGCCGCGATCCCGCGCGTTATATCCAGCCGTTCGCCGATGGTTCTGCAAACCAGGTCCAGGCCATTCTCGAGGGTCACCTTCTCGCCGGTGACATATTCAATTAGCGGGATGTGCTGAATAAGATCGAACACAGGCAACCGGTCAGGCAACTCACCCCGCAGGGTGCATTCAATGCGCTGCCGCGCTGTCATTCGATCCCTGGGAAGTTTGCGCATCGCTTATCTCCTCTTTAAGCAATTGGCGAGCCTTCGAAGCTGTCAAGATGACCCACTGGCCGCCATAAGAAGCGGTCATTATACCCCGAGCACAGTTCGTAGCGGCGAGTTTACCTCGCCCAATGGCGGCGTAAAGCCGTCCCTACGTCAAACTGAGACACTACCTAAAAGGCCGATTAATCGGTCCGGGTTCGAGGCTTATGCATCGATTGGCGTTGGCCGATAGAAGATTCGGAAGGAGAGCATGGCCGAACTCCGAACTGACCTCAAAAACATTCTCGAAAAGGATCTGGACAACTCCCCCGATCTACGCTCAGCGCTGGACGACAATGCCAACCTGCGCCGGGAGCTGTTGCGCCGTCACGCGGAACTGGAAACAATCCGCGCCGCGCTGGTTCGAGCTGAGGCCCGCACCCGCGTCATCATCGATGCCGCCCAGGAAGGCATAGTCCTTTTCGATACGAACGGCGTTGTGCAGGAATTCAACCCCCAGGCGGCGGCGATCTTTGGCTGGCCTCCCGTAGAGGCGGTGGGCCGCAAGCTGGCGGACATCGCCGTCCCACCGAGACTGCTCCATATCTTTAATGGCCACTTGGAAGCGGTATTCCGTCAAGGAAGAGATCCCCTCAGCGGTTTCATCGAGGTCTGCGCACTGCGCCGAAATGGCGACGAATTCCCCATGGAAATCTCAACCTCGGTGATCGAGACGGCGCGAGGGAAGTTTCTCAGCACCTTCTGCAGGGATATCACCGAACGCAAGCGCGCGCTGAAGGCTTTACAGGAAAGCGAGTCTCGGCTCCAGGCGATCTTTGATGCAGTCGAGGCTGGGATCTTCATCATCGATCCGGAGACTCACCGTATCGTTGATGCCAACCCCCCGGCTCTTGCCATGGTCGGGTTGCCGCTCGAGCGAGTGGTGGGCGCCGAGTGCCACAAGTTCATCTGCCCGGCGGACTGCGGGCGCTGCCCGGTCACCGATCTCGGGCAGACCGTAGATAATTCCGAGCGAGTCTTACTGACCGCGACGGGCGAGGCGCGCGCCATCATCAAGACCGTGCGGCCCGTGGAGATTGCAGGGCGCCGGTTTCTGTTGGAAAGCTTTGTGGATATCACGCGGCGCAAGCAAGCTGAAGAGGCTTTGCGCGAAGCGGAGGAGCGATTCCGCTCGCTCTTTGCCGCCATCCCGCTTCCCACCTTTTTTTGGGACCTCGAGACTCTGAAGTATCTCGAGGTCAATGACGCTGCCGTCGCGCATACCGGCTATTCCCGCGGCGAACTCTCGAAGATGCGCTTCACGGATATCCTGCCTGCCGAGGATGTCCCTGCGGTTATTTCCAGCGTACAACAGCTCCACACTCAAGACCGACTTTGTGACCATGGCCGTCATCAGCTTAAAGATGGCCGAATAGTTGACCTCGAAGTCGATGTCCGCGCTCTGGATTTTCATGGGAAGAGAGCGGTCCTTGCGGTCACTCAGGACGTCACTGAGCGCAGACTCGCGGAGGCCGCGTTGAAAGAGAGGACCTCCTACCTCAACACCCTGATTGAGACCAGCCCGTTAGGCATCGCGGCGCTCGACACGGAAGGGCGCATTCAGACCTCCAACCCCGCATTCGAGAGCCTTTTTGGCTATTCCCGTGAGGAAATGAGATACGTCAATCTGGATGACCTCATCGTCCCCGTGGAATCGAGGGCCGAGGCGGAAGCTCTCTCCCGGCAATGCGTTGAGGGAGAGAGCGTCCGTGCCACGCGAATCAGGCGCCGCAAGGACGGCATATCCATCGAAGTGGAGATTTACGGCGTGCCGTTGGTGATCGACGGCCAAACGCGCGGACTTCTGGCGCTTTACCAAGACGTCACGGAGCGCCGGCGCGCCGAACGCGCTCTGCGCGAATCCGAGGAGCGCTACCGTGTGTTGTTCGAAACCAACCTGGCCGGGGTGTTCCGCTCCACCCTCGCAGGGCGCTCTCTGCACTGCAACCAGGCGCTGGCCAACATGCTGGGCTTTGATTCACCGCAGGAGATGCTGGCGCACCCGATCCTGGACTTTTACTTTACAGAGCAGGATCGGGTGAAATTCCTCGAAGAACTGAACAAAACAGGAGGCCTCAGCAACTTCGAGATGCGGCTGCGGCGTAAAGACGGCAGTCCTCTCTGGGTGATCGCCAGTGTCAAGGTGTTGGCCGATGAAGCCGGCGAATCCCAGGTGATTCAAGGCGCCTTCGTCGACATCACCGAGCGCAAGCACGCTGAAGCCGCGACGGACGAAAGGCACCGCCTGGCGTCCCTCCTGGCGGAGGTAGGGGCGGCGCTCACGGGACCAGAGCAGCTTCGGCAGGGATTACAGCGCTGTGCTGAGGTGTTGGTGCTGGACATCGGCGCCGCTTTCGCTCGTGTCTGGACGGTCAACGAAAAGGACAAAGTTCTCGAACTCGAAGCCAGCGCCGGGCTGTATACCCGCATCGACGGCGGGCATGCCCGCGTTCCGATCGGCAAGTTCAAAATCGGACGCATCGCCGAGAACGGCGAACCGCACTTGACGAACACAGTTCTCGAAGACTCCTGGGTGGGAGACCATGAGTGGGCGCGTCGGGAAGGCATGGTGGCGTTTGCGGGGTATCCTCTGAAAGTCGGCGACAAGGTGCTGGGAGTCGTAGCGGCCTTTGCGCGCCAACCCCTGACCGATGCCACACTGCAAGCCTTGGCATCCGTGTCCCACAGCATCGCCCAGTTCATCGAACGGAAGCGAGCGGAAGCGGCGCTGCGCGAAAGCGAAGAGCGGTATCGCATGCTGTTCGAGCGCAATCTCGCCGGAGTCTTTCGCGCCACGTTCTTCAGCCGGCGCATCCTCGACTGCAATGACGCGTACGCGCACATCCTCGGGTATAACTCGCGCGAGGAAGTCCTGGAACACGGGCGGCTCCACGACTTTTTCGATCCGGCGGACCGTGAAATCGCCAGAGCGCGCGTGATCGAAGAAAAACGGGTCACCAACTTCGAGGTCTGTCTCTGCCGAAAAGACCGGTCACCAGTGTGGACTCTTGAAAATGTCAGCCTGATCGAGAGAAACGACGGAAACGAACCACTGATCGAGGGCACGCTCTTTGACATCACCAATCGCAAGCAGGCGGAAGCCGAACTCCTGAAATACGCTCAGGACCTGGAAGCCGCCAGAGCCGCTCAGGAGGACCACGCAGCGGAATTGGCGCGCCTGGTTGAGGAATTGGCGCATGAGCGCGAACTGATGCGCGCCCTCATGGATAACGCTCCTGACCACATTTATTTCAAGGATCGCCAAAGCCGCTTCCTGCGCATCAACGCGGCGGTTGCCCGGATGTTGGGATTGAGCGATCCGGGCCAGGCAGTCGGCAAGACGGACTTCGATTTCTTGGCCCACGAGCACGCTCAGCAGGCTTTCGACGATGAGCAAGAAGTGATCGCCACAGGAAAGCCTGTGATTGCCAAGGAAGAGAGAAAGACTCGGCCGGACGGCCGAGTGACCTGGGTCTCCACCACCAAGGTGCCTTTCCGCGACCCAACCGGAACCGTTGTCGGCACGTTCGGCGTTTCCCACGACATCACGGAACGTATGCGGGCGGAAGAGCAAACCCGCCTCCAGACCGCCGCCCTCGAGTCCGCCGCCAACGGCATTGTGATTGTTAGCCGGGAAGGCCGCGTCCTCTGGGTGAACTCCGCGTTCACCCGCCTGACCGGATACACCGGCGAGGACGTCCTCGGCCAGACCATGCGCATTCTCAACTCCGGGCAGCAGGATTCCAACTTCTATCAGAAGCTCTGGCAAACCATCCTCGCGGGAGGAGTCTGGCGAGGAGAACTTGTCAACCGGCGCAATGACGGCAGCCTCTACACCGATGAGATGACCATAACGCCGGTGCGCAGTACCGGGGGGGAGATCACTCATTTCATCGCCGTTAAGCAGGACGTCACCGAACGCAGACGCGCTGAGGAAGCGGTCCGGGCTTCGGAAGAGCGCTACCGGGAACTCTTCGAAAACGCCAGCGACATGGTTTTCACCACCGACCTCAGGGGCGGCCTTACCTCTCTCAACCAAGTGGCCGCGAAGACGATCGGGTACAGCCGGGAGGAAGCGACAGCGATGAACCTGCAGCAGTTGGTTGACCGCCGTCACTGGCACTTGATTGACGATATCCGCGCGCGCCTCCTGGCAGGCGATTCTGCGATGACCGTTGAGATGGAGGTCAGGACAAAGGATGGCCGCCGGGTGTTGCTCGAGGTGAAACCCCGCCTGGTTTACAAGGACGGGAAGCCGGTTGCGATGCAAGGCATCGGACGCGACATCACGGGGCGGGAGGTGGCAGAAATGGAGTTGCGCCAGGCGCAGAAACTCGAATCCGTGGGCCGCCTGGCGTCTGGTATAGCCCATGAGATCAATACCCCGATCCAGTTTGTGGGCGACAACACGCGATTCCTTCAGGATTCTTTCGCGGGCTTGCAAACTCTGCTGGCCAAATACCAGGAACTCCGGGACGCCGCTGCCGCCGGGGCGGTCGATCCTGCCCTGCTGGCCGAATTGCGCCGGACGGAAGAGGCATCGGACTGCGCCTATTTGCTGGATGAGATTCCCAAGGCCCTCACGCAAACGCTCGAAGGCGTGACTCAGGTAGCGACCATCGTACGCGCCATGAAGGATTTCGCTCACCCGGAAAGAAAAGAAAGAGTGGCTGCGGACCTCAATAAGGCGCTCCTGAGCACGCTCACCGTGGCGCGTAATGAGCTGAAATACGTTGCCGATGTCGAGACCGATTTCGGCGAGCTGCCCTTGGTGTATTGCAACCTCAGCGATTTGAATCAGGTTTTCCTGAATCTGCTGGTGAACGCCGCCCACGCCATCGGCGATGTGGTGAAGCAGAGCGGGAAAAAGGGCAGAATCCGCGTCCGCACCGTGGCGGAAAGCAATACCGTTCTGGTGGCCATCTCGGACACCGGTTGCGGCATTCCGGAGGGCATCCGCAGCAGAATTTTCGATCCCTTCTTCACCACCAAGGAGGTTGGCCGCGGGACCGGCCAGGGATTGGCGATCGCGCGCTCGGTGGTCGTGGATCGCCACAAAGGAAGCTTGACTTTTGAGAGCGTGTTGGGCGAGGGAACGACCTTTTGTGTCCGCTTGCCCGTCCAATCCGGGGACGATTCCGAAAACGCATAACGCGGGACGGCTTCGAAGGCCAACGAAGACTGGAGTCTGAACATGAGGCGCGTGATTTTTGTAGATGACGAACCACGGATACTCGAAGGGCTGCGGCGCATGCTGCGTAGCCAGCGAAACGAATGGGATATGGCCTTCGCGCCCGGTGGCGAAGCCGCCCTGGCCATGATGGAGGCTACAACCTTCGATGTCATTGTCTCCGACATGCGCATGCCGGAAATGGACAGCGCCACGCTGCTCACCCAGGTGCGCAACCTCTACCCCCAGGTCGTGCGAATCGTCCTTTCGGGTCATACGGAACTCTCTACGGCTCTGCGGGTAGTTCCGGTTGCGCACCAGTTCCTGGCTAAGCCCTGTGACGCCGGAACGCTGCGGGTGGCGGTGGAGCGGGCTTGCCACCTTAAGGGATTGCTGAGCGACGACTCCATCCGCCGCACCGTCGGGGCGCTGCGGGACCTCCCGTCGCTCCCGAGTACTTACGAAGCCTTGACTCAGGGCCTGTCCGATCCCGACACTTCCCTTCAGAAGCTCGCTAAAATCGTGGACCGAGATGTCGGTGTCTCCGCCAAGATCCTGCAGCTCGTCAATTCCGCATTTTTCGGGATCGCTCACTCCGTCACCAATATCGAGCACGCGGTCGTCTACCTCGGCATCAACACGATACGGAGCCTGGTCCTCTCCCTGGAGATCTTCCGGGTCTTTGCACCCGAGGAGCCCGTGCCGGGATTCAACCTGGAGAGTCTGCACACCCACGCGCGGCTCTGTGCGTGCATCGCAACCCGCTTGCCGGTCCCCAAGCACCTGTCGGAACTCACCATGGCCGCGGGTATGCTCCACGACGTAGGGAAGCTGGTGATGGCCTGGAAATTCCCCAGCCGGTTCAAGAAACTTCTGGCCCAGGCCGCAGAGGAGGGCCTTCCGCTCTTCAAAGTGGAAGAGCGCGAATACGGGTTCAGCCACGCCGAGATCGGCGGGTACCTCTTGGGGTTGTGGGGCTTGCCTTATATCCTGGTCGAGGCCGTCGCCCTTCACCACGGCCCGAACCGGGTGCCGCACGAACACTTTGACGCGGTCTCGGCTGTCCATGTGGCTAATCTCCTGGCCCATGAACTCGATCCGCCCTCGGCTGAACGAAGTCTGGAAAATGACGCGATGCCCAGCCCGGAGGAACTGACGGCGCTGGGCGTCGGGGACGATCTTGCCGCCTGGCGCGTCATGGCGGCTGAGACACTACCACTTTCGAGGCAGGCATGACGATGACAGAACCGAACCGAGCGCGAATTCTGATTGTGGACGACGACGCAGCGGTCCTCGAGGGCTTACAACGGCAACTGCAGTCGCGGTTTGACCTGACGGCTGTTACGGACCCTAAAGAAGCTCTTAAGCTGGTCGTGTCTCAAGAACCGTACGCGGTGGTCGTCTCCGACCAGCGTATGCCCGGGATGGATGGAGTCACTTTGTTGTACAGCGTTCGAACCCTCGCCCCGGACACCATACGCGTCCTGCTGACAGGATTCGGGGATCTGGATTCAGCCATCGCGGCCGTCAACGAGGGAAACATCTTCCGCTTCCTCGCCAAGCCTTGCCCAAGCAAGACGCTGATCCGAGCGCTGGAGGCCGCCGTCGAACAGTACCGGATGGTCACGGCTCAACAACTGCTGTTGAAGCAGACGTTGGTCGCCAGCCTCAAAACCATTACCGATGTCCTGGCCATCATCAATCCGGCGGCCTTCGGGCGCGCCCTCCGCACCCGTAAACTGATCGGTGAATTGGCGGATTCTGAGAAGGCCTACAATCCCTGGCCGTCTGAACTGGCAGCCATGCTGGCCCAGATTGGTTGGGTAACGCTTCCGGATGGGACTGCGAGCAAGCTCTATGAGGGCAGGGCGGTTTCCGCCTGCGAACAAGCCATGGTGGAAAAGCTGCCCACCGTGACCGAACAACTCCTGGGCGATATTCCGCGCCTCGAACAGGTTCGAGAGATTCTCAAATACCAGGACAAACACTATGACGGAAAAGGGGCGCCGCACAATGATATCAGGGGCGAGGGCATCCCTTGGGGCTCGCGCGCCCTCAAAGCCGCCTCGGATTTCGACGTCCTGGAATCCCAAGGCTCTACAGTGGATCAGGCCATCGAGACCATGCGAGCCCGGACGGGGTGGTACGACCCTGCCCTGCTGGAGGCAATCTCGCGGCTGCGAAATGATAATTCGCGTGAGGCGAGGGTCCTTCACCTGCCCCTTCGCGCGGTGCGGCCCGGAATGGTGTTCACTGAAGATGTCAGGACCCGCTCTGGACCGGTGCTGTTTGCGCGTGGCCAAGAGGCCATACCGAGCCTGGTGGAGAGGGTCAAGAATCTGGGTCTCGATTCGGAGGTGGATGACTCCGTAGTGGTTGCGCTTCCGGACGCCCGCAAAAGCCCAGCCTGATGTGGAGGTGCTCGCCCCCCGCTCACGACTGGGATCGCAATTCCGCCGCCTGCTGCTGAATCTTCCGGACAGCGTCAGCGATGTCGTCCATGTCGTGGCGCGGGCCGAGCAGCATGGTTTGGAAGAACCAGACAGCTTCTTCGCAGAGCTTGTCGTTCTCCTGGCAAGCGGTGCGCTCTTCCCAGCCGGCAAGGTCGCGTTCCGAGTACATCCTCCGGTAGACCCTGGAATTAATGGTCTGCTTGATGAACGGCTCTTTGTTTAACGGCGAGTAACCACCCGAGCAGGGGATCCCCTCTTTCTCCAATGCTTGAAGAAAGCGCGCCCGCGGCAGACCGTCGAAGCGCGTTTTATCGTACCGGAACATGTAGAGGTGATAGCCGTTCCGGGTCGTGCCGTCGTACATGCGGGCGGGAGAGATTCCCGGAATCTCGCCCAACATGCTGGTGAGATATTGCGCGTTTTGTTCGCGCACTCGCGATTGCTCCTCCACGCGCGTCAATTGCTGCAAAAGCAGCGCGGCTTGAAATTCCGTCATGCGCAGGTTAGAGCCCTGGCGCGCATACGCGAATGCGGCTCCGGCCGGGCCCCGGCCCTGATCCTGGAAGCTCTTCGAGAACTCGTGGAGCGCCGGGTCGCTGGTCAGAACTGCACCGCCCTCACCGGAATTGAGGTTCTTGGAGGCCTGAAAGCTGAAGCAGCCCAGGTCGCCCAGGGTGCTGACGCGGCGGCCTCGCCACTCGCCTGTATGCGCCTGGCACGCGTCCTCGACCACCGGCAATTTGTGCTTCCTGGCAACCTCCAGCACAAGGTCCATATTCACCGGGTTACCCCCCAGATGCACCGGCATGATGCAGCGCGTGCGGGAAGTGATCTTGGCTTCGATTTTGCGGGCGTCGATCTGGAAAGTCTCCCGATCACTGTCGACGAACACCGGCAACGCATGCTGCATCAAAATGACGTTGAGCGTGGCGACGAACGTGTAGGGTGGAAGGATAACCTCATCGCCGGGTTCGACGCCCACGGCGTTGAGCGAAGTGTAGAGCGCCGTAGTTCCGCAAGAGGTCACGACGCAGTACTTCGCGCCCAGGGTTTCCGCCCATTTCTCTTCGAACCGGGTCGCAAAGTGGCCGTCGCCTGCGCGGCACCACTCGCTGCTGTGCAGGACCTCCATCCATCCCCGTTCGTCATTTTCACGGACGACGGGCCAAGCCGGAAATGGCTCGGTTCTGACCGGCTTTCCGCCCAGGATGGCGAGCTTCTCTCCTGTCGAGCTTGGCGGGCGGGGACTCGCCGCAACCCCGGCAGTCAAACTTAACCCTGCCGCGCCGGCCGACATGGTGCGAAGGAAATGACGCCGCGTGAGATGATCATCCATAGGTCCTCCTCAAAATCGCATCGCGAGCCGTTCTCCTGTCATTCTGAGCGAAGCGAAGAATCCCCGCAGTTGCCCTTTGGTATCTGAAAGCGACATGCAGCGTGCGGTCCGCCAGCCGTCCTTACGACCCAGGGGTCGCGCGGCCTACCCGGAACGAGCGAACTACGGGGATTCTTCGCTTCGCTCAGAATGACAGGCAGTACGGTCAGGACGACGAGCGAACCTGCCCAACCAAATCATGGACCTTTCCGATTATCGTTTCCTCAATGCTTGGCGCAAACGGACCAGGTTGGCCATAATACACCATAGCGCCCCCGCCTTCGTAACCGCCCTCTTTGAGCACGCGCAACGACGGGATGTAGGCGAACACGTCATTGCAGTATGCCGCCACCCAGAGTTTTTCTGCGCCCAATTCTTTCTTAAGGCGCAAGTCGTAATCCACCACGACTTCGCCTGCCAGTGCAACGAACGTGAGGTCGTTGCTGAATTGCCAGATTTCGAGCGGGTACGGATATTCGCTGGGCAGGCGGCCGTCACGATCCAGAATCTTGAGCATCGCTTCGGCCCAGTTGCGGTGATACACATCCTGGTTCGCGAGTTGCGCCTTTAACTCCTCCCGGCCGGGCGGAGTGGCGAAGGCGACTGGAAACTCCTCGTAAGCTGTCTTCAGGGGGCCATGAACCGGCTGAAGCTTCCCGGCCAGCGCCTTATCCACCGCCGCCGCTAATTCCTCGCCGTGTTGCCGGGCGAGTTCGACCGACCCGCGAGGATAGGGGTTGGCATCGCCCCCGCAGCCGGCGACGAAGAGAGCCATCGCGCCAGGATGGTGCGCTTCGAGCCAAGCTTGCGTAAAACCTGCGTAATCGCCGTTGAGCTGCAACATATCCTGCGCCGTGGTGTTGTGACACGCGTACCCCACGACCACCGCCCGAAGTTTTCCGTGCATGTCATCGATGCGCAGCACCGGAACGTCATGGTCCACCGGGCCATCTTTATTTACCCCAATGACGAGCTCGTCGTTCGTTCGGGCGCGGCGATTCATGGCGAAGCCGGCATTGCCGTGTCCAAGACTCAATCGCGCGGGCCGCAGGGATTTGAGCGAGGCGCCGACCAGCGCCACCACCTTGTCCTCGAGGTCGCTGGTGTACGCATCCACGTCGGCCCACTGCTCGGAATTCATCGGGTACATGGTGCCGAGCATCCTGCCGATAACCGGGCCGCAGTGCGTGTGAGAAGAACTCAGCAGCAACTGGTGGCGCGTCAAATGATATTGTTTCTCCAGCCGCTCCGCGATGTTGTGGCTAACCGCCGCGGGAAACCCCAGCAAGTCGCTCGTCACTAAGACAGCTCGCTTGCCGGTCCGGTCTTCGAGCGCCAGGGCTTTGGCGTAGAGGTCTTGAGCCACTCCCTCAGAGGGCTTCTTACGGCTCGCATAGCCCGCCATCCAGAGAGATTTCTCCGGCGTGATGATTACTCGTGCGAGGCCGGCCTTCCACCCCGGGCTCGAGGCAAGCGAGCCCGAGGAGAGTTCCGTCGTGAGAGCTAACCCCGCGGCTCCTCCCGAGACGGTGCGAATAAAATTGCGACGCGTAAGCGGATCGCTCATAGTTTCACCCGAAAATCGCGCCCATACTATACCGCGCAACATCAAAGTGCAAGGCGATGAATAGCGGTGGGAAAGTCCGCCGGGCACGGATACAATGGCACAGTGCGAACCCTGAGAACAGCGTGCCTGGTGACCGCACTCTGCTGCCTATCGAACGGCGGCGGACCTTGTGCCGAGCCGCAGGTCATTTCACCCGCCGTGCCGCCGTGCCTCGCCCAATCTGTATTCTTCAAGAGTCTTCCGGCGAGCTTTCATCCGCCGGAACCAGGCGATACGCTAAGTTGGCGCGTCCTCGAAGAATATGGTGCGATTTTCGTAGCTCGCGGAATCGAGGCGCCTCCCGTGGTGATATTTCCGAACGCAGAGGCCGTCGCACGCTGGCAAACAAACGTAGGCTCGGGGCAAGCTGAGTTTGCCGGCATCTCGATTAGGCTCCAAACCGCGGCCATGCGAGCCTTGATGAAAGCCCGCGCGGAGGCAATTCAGGCCCATTTGAGCATCTCACCCCGAGGCGCGGATGCAGCCAAGCGCAACTACGACGAGACCCTTGAACTTTGGAAAAGCCGCGTCAATCCTGGCCTCCGCCACTGGGTCGATCGGGGGTTACTCGGCGCCCCAGAAGCGGAGCGCATCAGGAACCTGCCCGTGCGCGAACAGGCGGCGGAAATCCTCAGGCTTGAAGGTCGCAAGCTGTATTTCAGCAAGGATTTTTCCAAGTCAATCCTCTCCTCGGTGGCAATCCCCGGCGCCTCGCAGCATCTCGCGCTGCTTGCCCTGGATGTTAAAGAATACGATAACCCGGCTGTGCGCTCAATCCTGGAACGCCACGGCTGGTTTCAAACCGTGCAGTCGGACTTGCCCCACTTTACTTACCTCGGGGTCAGTAAACAGGAGCTTCCATCGCTCGGACTCAAGATGGCGAGAAATGGGGGACGGGTGTTCTGGATACCGGAGTTCGACTGCCCGCAAAACTGACGATTGAATGCGGGGAAACTTGCGCACTGGGCTCCCAAACGGCATTCGACGATCAACAATCGGCAATCAGGGGGCCTTCGCCGGCGCGACCACATACACATACTCCAGCAACCCGTCGCCGGTGTTGGTGACGTTGTGGCGCGTCGAAGGCGGGATGTAGACGAGCATAGGCGCCGCGAATACACGCCCCGGCTGGCCTTCAATCAGGGCTTCGCCGCTCCCACGCAGAATCACCAGCGCCTCTTCGTTCTTGCCGGTGGTATGCCAGCCGACTGACCCTCGCGGTTTCAGCCGGACGAACCCGCTGCGCATCCCCGCTGTCTGGGGTACTCCCTGAAGCAGCGGGCAATCCCCCTCCGCGCATCTCAGGGGTATGGTCTGAGGCTGCGGTGGGCGTGTTTGCGATGAAAGAGGCAGGAGAACGAGACACAGAAGAGTTGAGGCCAAGAGAGCAGGAGTAGCTTGTCTCATAGTGGATCTCCTTGCCTGAGCGGCTCGGTCTCCACGGTCACCTCTCTACAGTCATTCTGAGCGAAGCGAAGAACCCCCGCAGTGCTGGAATCTCGCGAACTGCCGGGATTCTTCGCTGCGCTCAGAGTGACAGACCGTTGAGACGCCTTAAGCTGCACAGTTTTGCACCAGGTCATTCAAGCATGCGCTGGCACAAACCATCGAAGTTGAATTCGGGTCCGCGAACGAACTCCATCAGCGCACGCTCGCGTGCACGCACAGCGTCGACTGCGGCGGGCAGCTTTTCAAACCCTTCTTTTGGGACCACAATCAATCCGTTCTCATCCCCGTGCAGCAAGTCATCCGGGCGGATGACCAAGCCGCAGACCTGAATCGGCACTCCCACACGCACAATGTGGAAGTAAGCATGACTTGCGACCGCTCCACGGGCGAAGTAATGAAAGCGTAGCGCGCGGACTTCCGGGATATCCCGCACCGCGCAATCGCTGACCAGACCCACAGCGCCGAGGCGTTGGAAAATCGTGGCCATGACCTCGCCGCAGTGAGCGGCGTAGTCCGGCTGCGGGCCTATTTCCTGGAAGGCGACCACGGCAGGCTTCGGCGAGTGCATCACTGCCTCGTAGAGAGACAGGAATGTTTTTCGGTCTCCGGTGGTTGCGCTCATGGTTTCCACCTGAGCCGTGACGGCGTAGCCCACCATGCGGCCGAACTCGGGAAATATACAAGAAGTCTGAAGCGGCGCGAACCCCGCGTTTTGCGGCCGCAGGCGCAGAGTTTCAATGGCGTTCGAGAGCGTAGGCGTGTCAACACCTTTGAGGTAGTCCACCACACCACTGTCGGAACCAGCGTTCAAGCTCATAACTGCTCCTTTCCTTCAGGATATCCCATCGTATAGCTAACTAGCCGAGTTTTCAATAAGATTCGCAGGTATTCCGTGATAGGTCGTTCTCCTCGAAAGAAAGGGTTGGTTGTCAAGCTTCCGCCGCTGCGTTTGCATGCCTGCTTGCGGCCAACCTCCAAGCGCAAACGGCAAGCACCGGCGAGGTAGCGCGGACCTGTATTTCAAGTTCGCAGTCCGCGCGGGGGGATTCGGAAGACGTGCAGGCCTTGGGAAGCAAGCTCGCGCACCCACTACGACCGAGGTTTGAAAAGAGCTTCCTTGACCCTCTCCGGAGTCATCGGCAACTGCAATAGCCTCGCGCCCGTCGCGTCGAATACGGCGTTGGCGATTACGGCTCCCATGCAGATGATGGGTGGTTCCCCACCGCCTTGAAAGGGCGAGTCCTTCGCATCCAATATCACGGTCTCGATCTGCGGCAGCCAGGAGAAATGCGGGATGGCGTAGGTGTCAAAATTCGAATGCAGGATCTCGCCGCCGTTGAATCGAACTTCCTCACTCAACGCGTAACCCAGGCCCATGGTGATGCCGCCCTCCAGTTGCAGCCGGGCGCCTTCCGGGTTGACGCACAGTCCCATCTCCTGCACGCAGACGACCCGCTTCACCACAATGTTCCCCGTATTCTTGTCCACGGCGACTTCGGCCATGTGCGCGACGTAGGCTCCCGCATCGGTGCCGCAAGCCACTCCGAAGCCGCGCTTGCTTGGAGCCTTTGCAGGCGACCAGCCGAATTTCTCTGCGGCGGCCCGCAAGACGCGCAGCATGCGCACATCGGTCAGGTTTTTCAGCCGGAACTCGACGGGGTCCATGCCCGCCTTCTCCGCCAGCATGTCGATTTGGGATTCACGGGCGTAGGTGTTGGTGTTGTTGCCGGGGGCGCGCCAAGGGCCAGTGGCAAACGGATGCGATCCCGGCGTCGAGCCCCAGCCGGAGCCGTAGCTGACCGTACGATGATTCGGTATGTTGTAGAACTGCGGCGCGCCTCTTTCTCCCGCCCAGTACACACCGTAGTCCCAAAACGTGATCAAGCCTTCTTCATTCGTGCCGGCCTGGATTTTGACAATGGCGGCAGGGCGGAACGTGTCGTAGAAGAACTCCTCCGCACGAGTCCAGACGACCTGCACCGGTTTACCGGCCAGCTTGGCCAGCTTGACTGCCTCCATGGCCTGCTGGTTGTTGCTCTTCCCTCCGAAAGCGCCGCCGATGAAGGGCGTGATGACCCGCACATTCTGCGCCGGGAAGCCCAGAAGAGAGGCTGCCGCTTCTTTCAGCGCGAAGGGCGTTTGCGTAGAGGCCCACAGGGTGAGCTTGTTTCCATCGATCCTGGCCAGGGCGGAATGCGTTTCGATGGGAGCATGCGACACGTAACTATTCAGATACGTCTCGTCGAGCAAGTGCCTTGCTGCTTTTCTGCCCTCGTCGAGGTTTCCACCTTGCGCGACCGTCTGCCCTTGCGGCGCGACTTTAAGCAGGTGGTCAAAAATCGTCTTGTCATCCACGCTGGGGGCGGGCCGGTCGAATTGCGCCTGGATTTTCGCCAAAGCTCTCTCCGCCACGTCAGGAAGCGGGTGAAGGACGGCGATCAGGTCTCCTTCCTCGATAATCTGCACACCTTCGATTGCCCGAGCGCCAGAGGTGTCCGCATGAATGAGCTTCGCGCCGTGAACCGGCGGCCTCAAGATTCGAGCGTGCAGCAACCCCGGAACTTTGATGTCCCCGGAGTACTTGGCCTGGCCGGTGACCTTGGCGGCGGCGTCTTTGCGCAAAACACTCTTGCCGATGAGTGTGTCCTCGGGTTGGGCCTTGGGCGCCACGCCTTTCACGTGCCGCAAGATCTTTTGCCCCTTGGCAAGTTCGGCGTAGCTCAATCTCTTCTGCCCTGCTTCGTCGTAGACCGCTCCCGCCCTGGTCTTCAGCCGCTCTTTCGGCGCCTGCAATTGTTCTGCGGCCAGCTCGATCAGAACGACTCTTGCTTCCGCGGCAGCGGCTCTCAAGGCGGGGCCAAAGATTCGGGTGCTCATGGTGCCGAACGTGCCCATGTCCCAGGGGCAAAGGTCCGTATCGCCCATCACCATGTCCACGGAGTCGAGAGCGACGTCGAGTTCTTCAGCCAGGATCTGTGGCATGGAGGTTATGATTCCCTGCCCGTACTCGACCTTTCCGGTAAACGCACTGACACGGCCGTCTTCTCCGATCCTCAGGAAGGCATTGAAATCCTGGGGCAGTTGCTGGCCGAATCCGCGGCGCCGTTCACCCTCTTGCGCCTCGAGCGAACCGGGCACGGTGAAGGACACGATGATGCCGCCGCCCAGCAGTTGCAGAAACCGACGGCGGTCGAGCGCGAGCGACGATCCGGCCGGAGTAACCTCGGAGAAATCAAGTTTCAGATGATCTTCGTAGACGCTGGCTTGCCCCGCGTATTCGGGTTTCATCTTGTTCCTCCTTCCGCCTGCTTCGCCGCGCTCTCGATGGCCTGGACTATCCGTTGATGGGCGCCGCATCGGCACAGGTTGCCGTCCATGTGCCCGATAATCTCGCTCCGCGAAGGGTGCGGGTTCTCGAGAAGCAAGCCGTAGGCATTCATGATCATTCCGGGCGTGCAGTATCCGCATTGAAGAGAGTCGTGCTCGACGAAGGCCTTCTGCAAGGGGTGCAGCTCGCCGTTCTTGGCCAGGCCCTCGATGGTCGTGACCGTTTTGCCGGCTACGGCTTTCATCTCCAGAACGCACGAGCGCTCAGCTTTCCCATCCACAATCACGGTGCACGCCCCGCACAGGCCCTCTCCACAACCGTACTTAGTGCCGGTCAAGCCCAGGTCGTAGCGGAGGACCCAGAGCAGCATGCGACTGGAATCGAGTTCAATACTCACCGGCTTTCCGTTCAGCGTGAATCGTAGGGTCTCTGTCATGCCTGCACCTCCATAGAGCGCCAGGACGCGCAACGAGGATCTCACGGACGCGTGCCTCTCAACCTGAAGCATCTTTGCCGGGCACCATTATAGTCACCGCTGACGCAAGCGCAAGAGACAGATAGACCGTCAATATCGAGGTAGCACAGCCACCCCTGCCTGTGCCTGGAGTTTCTACATTTGTGAGTCCGTGGCCATTTCATGCCCGGAAAGCCTGGGAGCGCGGGCTTCCAGCCCGCATCTCGCCTCTCGGCAAGCGGGCTGGAAG
>JBEKLY010000034.1:0-39192 GCA_050010015.1 Terriglobia bacterium | reverse complement strand
ACTGGCCAACACCATCGGCCATTGGCAGGAGATCGCCCGGCAACTGGCAGATTCAAAGAGAAAACGAAAAAGGCACGTTCTTAAGTAAACGCTTATGGGGCGTTGCCCCCGGCTACTCATGTTCAGCCCCTGCAGGGCTGAGCGCTCGAGCGGTGGCCGGGAATTCCGCGCGACATTCGGTAATCTCTCCTCTGTCGGGCGGTTTTGAAACAGCTTCTAACGTTTTTGATTCCGCAGGTAATTCTCGACCACTTGTGCGTCAGCGGGAGAGAGCGCGGGCACGGATTTCCTGAGCATCCACATGAAGTGGTCGACCTCTTCGGGCGCCATGGGGTGGCCGATGTTCTCGCCATCAGGCTTGCCGGGAACCGGCCGATTAGAGTTGGCGATCAGCTCGCCGTGTTCGTCGAGGAAGGCGAAGAAGGGCAGGCCGTTGCTCTTCGAGCCGAGGTGGCCCTCGAGCGCCTCGCCGCCGGGCGTGTTCTGACTGGCCTTGTCGCCGCGCTCCTGGACGTCGATGCGGGCGATCACAAAGTGACGGGCGAAGATGGGCTGGATTGTGGGAGCCTCGATAAACCTATCGAGGCGCTTGCACCACCCTCACCAGGAAGCCCCGAAGATAATGAAAACATTCTTGTGCTGTGCGCCGGCTTGCGCTTTGGCGCCATCGAGCACCTGTTGGGCCGTGGGCGGGCCTGCCGCTGTCAACCCTGCAATTCCAGCCAGTAGGGCCAGGACTGTCGTACGAAAAATCGATTTCATGGCCGGGATTTTATGGCTTTGCAGCGCGATGTGTCAATCAGCACTGTAACACTGGGCAGGGTCATTTGCATTCTTCCGCGCTCAGTTCCAATCACCACACACGGCAGATATTCTGCGGCCTCATGGGCTGGCCCGCCTTGCAGCCAAAGGCTTCACCGAACTCCGGCATGTTTTGCACCACGCCATCAACGCGAAATTCGCGCGGAGAATGTGGGTCCGTTTGCACCTGCAGCCGCATCTGCTCGGGCCGCGTGCTTCCGCACCAGTTCTGAGCGTGGCCGAGGAAGAATTGCTGGATCGGCGTGAATCCATCCAGCTTGTCGTTGAGATCGATGTTTTTCCTTTTCGCATCCGCGAGAAACGCGAGAAAGGCCAGCCGCAGCCCACCGTTATCCGCCGTATTCTCTCCCAGAGTCAGTTTGCCGTTGACGTGCACGTTGTCGACCGCGACGAAACTGTTGTATTCCTTCACGGTACAGTTGGCCTTCTCTTCGAATTTCTTAGCATCCTGCGGCGTCCACCAATCCGAGAGATTTCCGCTGCCGTCGAACAATCGCCCCTGATCGTCAAAACCGTGAGTCAGTTCATGACCGACGACCCCGCCGATGTGTCCATAATTTTCCGCGTCGGTCGATTTTGGATTGTAGAAAGGCGGCTGCAGAATGCCGGCGGGAAAGTTGATGTCGTTCATGCTGGGATTGTAGTAAGCGTTCACCGTCGGTGGAGACATGCCCCACTCCCCGCGGTCAACCGGCTTGCCAATTTTTTTTGGGATCTCGCGCAGGTTTTCAAATACCGCAGCGCGTTCCGCGTTGCCGTAGGCATCATCGCGCTCCACGATTAGCTTCGAATAATCCCGCCAATGATCGGGGTAACCGATCTTGTCGGCCACCGCATGCAGCTTGGCTTTGGCCCGCGCCCTGGTTTCAGGGCTCATCCAATCGAGAGAATCGACGTCTTGCGACATCGCGTTCTCAATGTCGTGCACCATTTGGAGCATGGCTTCCTTGCTGGTCGCGGGAAACTCCTGCGCCACATACACCTGGCCGAGCGCCTCGCCCAGCGCGTTGTCGGTCGCCTGTACGCAGCGCTTCCAGCGCGCCTCTTGCTCGGGTTGTCCGCGCAGCTTGCGCCCATAAAAGTCAAATTGCTCGTCGTCAAACGATTTGGGCAGGGCGACCGATGCGGTCGAGTTAATCAACTGCCATCGCAGGTACGCCTTGATCGTCGCCATGTCGGTTGTCTCGATCAACGCGTTCAGCCCCTTGAAAAAGTCGGGATTCCCTACGTTGAGCTGGCCAACGTCAGGAAAGTCCGACGCCCTAAGAAGCTCGTGCCAATGGAACGCCGGAGCGAGTTTCTGCAAGTTTTCGACTTCCATCAGGTGATAAACATTTTTCGGGTCGCGCCGCGAGGTGACATCCATCGAAACCTTGGCCAGACTTGTTTCCAGCTGGAAAATCGCCTGCGCGTCGGATTCCACTTTGCCATCTGATTCGCCCAACAGTTTCATAACGTTCGTGATGTGCTGGACATATTCCTTGCGGGTTTTCTCGGCGGCTTCGCCGGTTCGAAAATAGTAGTCGCGTTCCGGAAGTCCCAGGCCGCCCTGATCTGCGACGGCAATTTGTTTGGTCGCATCTTTGAAATCCTGTTGCTCGCCGAGCCCAAAGAAGGCATTCACATTGATGAGCTGATAATGGGCCAGCAGCGAATTCAGCTCGTTCTTATCCTTTAGCGCCGCGATGCGATCCAGTTCGGCTTGAAACGGCTGCAGGCCTTTGTGGCCAATCGCGGTGGTATCCATGCAGGCGCCGTAGTAATCGCCGATTCTCTGCTGATTGGCGGTGCGATTCGCCCCTCCCGCCGCCGCGTTGTCGAGCATGGTGTGCAAAACATATTCGTTATGCTCGAAGAGCAGCGTGCCGGTGCCGAAACTCGATCGGTCGTTGGGGATCGGATAGTACTTGCTGAAATTCCCGCAGGCATACTGGAAGAAGTTCACGCAAGGGTCCACCGAGCGATCCAGAAATCGTTCGTCCAGTCCGGGCGGAAGAGTCGGCTGGGAGGACTGCGACGACTGCGCGCTCGTTGACTGCGGCGGAGCACTCGCACATAAGAATGCCCCGATGACTGAAAGTGACACCGCGTATAGAATCGGGTGGGTTTTCATGACCTTGTCTGAAGGCAAAGTGAATGTGAATCGCCCAATCGCGAACCCCTGAAATGCATCCCAACAAATAATCCAGAATTTCCGTTTTCAGCTTTCGCCCTGAAAGGAAGATACATCCCGGCGCCTCTGAAATCAACCGGAATTTCCATTACGCGGTAACAAGGGTTGGCCCAGGCGGACGATGCGGGTATACTGACGCGTTGAAATTTGAGGTGCCAGGCATGAACCATTCATTGTTTTGTATATCAGCGAAGAGACGCGAACCTCGAATGCGGAGGTCCGCGCTACCTGTTTTGGCCGGTATCCTATTGTTCGCACAGCTTGGTTCGGCTCGCGGTAGTGGAGCCGCGCCGGCTGCGGGCGGAGATTCTTTTTATCCTGTGGCGGTGTGGTACGGCGGGGGAAAAGCGCGGGCGCCCATGCTCGAGCGCGTGGACGCCAGTAGCACTGAGCGTTGGGGGAAAGATCTGGACCAGATCAAGGCCGTGGGCTTCAACACCGTGAAGTGCTGGGTGGACTGGGCCACGGCGGAGCCCAAGCCCGGCGAGTTCGATTTCAAGAATCTCGACCTGCTGATGCGGCTTGCGCAGGAGCGCGGATTGCGCGTGGTGGTGCAGGTCTATCTTGATTCCGCTCCCGACTGGGTGGGCGAGAAATATCCTGACGGCAAGTTTGTCGACCGGAGCGGCGCGGTGATTGTTTCCGAAGCCGCCCCGGGGTTTTGCATCGATCACGCCGGTGTGCGCGGCGAGATCGTCAAATTTCTCGGGGCCCTTTCGAGCGCAGCCAACAAGTTTTCCGCGCTCTACGGCTGGGACGTTTGGAGCGAGCCGCACGTAATCAACTGGGCTGAATTCCCTTATCTCTCCAATCCCGAATTCTGTTTCTGTCCTTCGAGCCAGGCGCGCTTCCGGGAATGGTTGAAGCAGAAATACGGCACGCTCGAGGCGCTCAACGCCGCCTGGTATCGCGGCTTCGAGCGCTGGGAGCAGGTGGAGCCGCCGCGTGCTTCGACGATTCTTTCTTACACGGACTACCTCGACTGGCGCACCTTTGTCGACGACAAGCTGGCGGGCGACTTGCACACACGCGTCGAGGCCATCCGCGGCCAGGACCACGGGCACGCCATCACCAGCCACGCTGCAGGCCCGGCGCTCTTCACTTCTCCCACCGACGGGTACGGTGAGCCTGACGATTTCAAGATGTCAGCCAGCGCCGACTTCTTTGGCACCTCGCTCTATCCCAAGCACTCCGAGTCGACGGTTCCCTGGTCCTACCAGATGCTGGCCGCGGGGCTGGATTTCACGCGCTCGTCGGGACACAGTTCCGGCAAAGGCTTCTGGGTAGGCGAACTCCAGGCCGGCCAGGGCGTGACGGGCATGCGCATCGCAGTGCCAGTGGACTCGCACGATGAAGAGTTCTGGATGTGGAAGGTCGTATCGCACGGCGCGCGGGAAATTGCCGTGTATGCGTGGTACCCGATGAACTCCGGGTATGAATCGAACGGCTACGGGTTAATCAACCTGGACGGCACCGTGACGCCTCGCTCGCGCGCCGCCGGCAAAACGGCGCAGCAGATTGCGCAGAACGGAGGCGACCTGCTGGCCAGCGAGCCTGCGCACGCCCAAGTGGCAGTCCTCTTCAACCGGCTTTCCTACATGGTGGGCGGCTCGGAGCCTTCACTGTCGAAGCTGGGCAATGCCACGCGCGATTCGCTCGAGGGAATACACCGGGCGTTCTTCGAGCAGCAAATCCCCGTGGATTTCGTCCATCCCATGGACGTAGCGGGCGACAAGCTGACTCAATACAAGATCCTGTTTCTGCCCTTTCCGGTGATGCTGTCGAAGAATGTTGTCGAGGGAGTCGAGCGCTTCATCCGCAACGGCGGCACCGTGGTGGCGGAAGCGCGCCTGGCCTGGAACGATGAGCGCGGGTTTTCGAGCGACGAGGTGCCGGGAATGGGCTTGGCGGAGGTCTTCGGCGCGCGCGAGAAAGTGATCCGCCCGGTCGAGAAGCCGGAACTGATCTTGGAGGCCGGCGCCGGCCTGCCCGGTTGCGCTCCCGGCACGCGCGCCGCAGCGGCGGCGTTCGAGGAGGAGCTTGAGCCGTTGCCCGGCGCGCGCGTGCTGGCGCGCTTCGCGGACGGCGCGCCCGCCGTGGTTGAGAACAGCTATGGCAAGGGCAAGGCGATTCTGGTGGGATCGTTCCTGGCCGTGGCGTTCGAGCGGCAGCACGGCGAGGCGGCGAAACAACTGCTGTTGGGTTTTGCCCGGGCTGCGGGTGTGGCGCCGGAACTGACGGTGTCGGGCGAAAACACTTCCCAAGTCGAAGTGCGGCGCCTGGTGGGAGACGATGTGCAATTCCTCTTCGCTTTTAATCACTCGGAACGTGCCGCGGCGGCGAAGATTTCAGTCCGTGTCCCATGGCCAGTGCGCGAGGCTCGGAGCGTGAACGGCCAGGAGAAGGTGGCGTTCAGGCAGTCCGGAGAGGGGCTTACGCTCGACGCGCCGCTCGCGGCGAACGGGATCTGGGTGGTGCGCTTCGACCGCGAGTGAGCGGCTCGCGGGTGGTGGAGGCGTCCGGCCCCCTCACCCGGCCCGCGTCGGCTGATGAAGGCGCCGTCGCAGTCCACCCTCTCCCCCGAGGGGGAGAGGGGGAAACAGAAAACCCGTATCCCTCTCCCCCTTGGGGGAGAGGGTGGCCCGCAGCCGGCGTTTTCATCAGCCGGGGCGGGCCGGGTGAGGGGGTTCGACCTATAGTGACAATCCAATTTGTTCTCGGCCTGGATCTCGGTGGAACGAAAATCGCCGCCGGGGTTGTCAACTCGCATGGAAGACTCTTCTCGAGCGTGCGGGTTGCGACTCCCGCCCAAGGCGTACGGCAAGATCTGGCGGTGCTGTTCGACGCGGCGCACGCGGCGGTGAAGGCGGCGAAGATTCCTTGGAAAAAGATACGTGCGGTTGGGGTGGGAGTTCCTGGGGCCTTCGACCCGCGTGCGGAGACCGTTTGGGCGCCGAACCTGCCCGGATGGTCGAAGGTCCGGTTGAGGCGTCTTCTGGAAAATGCCTTCGAGCGTCCGGTCCTTGTCGAAAGCGATCGCAACGTGCAGGCATTGGCCGAAGCGTGGCTTGGCTTGGGGGCCGAGCGCCAAGTCCGCGATCTGGTTTTTCTCACGGTGGGAACCGGCATCGGCGCGGGCTTGATCTCGGAGGGGCGATTGATCCCTGGAGCACATGGCGTCGCTGGAGCGGCGGGCTGGATGGTGATCGATCGCAGGTGGAAGCCGGAATTCGGCCGGGTGGGATGTTTTGAAGCCCTGGGCGCCGGCCCGGCGGTGGCTAGGCTAGGAAGGCTGGCGTGGGAACGAGACCGCAGGGGCAAAGTTCCAATTCAAGATTCGAAATCTCAGATTCAAGATCTCAAATCCCAGAACCACATCTCCGCTGAAATCGTGGCTGCGGCGGCGCGCCGCGGAGACAAGGCCGCCCGTCGAGTCCTGGAGGAGGTTGGCACAAACCTTGGCTTGGGCGTGGCCAATATCGTATGCCTGCTGAACCCCGAAGTGGTCGTTTTGGGCGGCGGCCTGGCGGGCATCGGAAGCCCGCTGCTGGCGCCGCTTCGCAGGGCTTTAAGGCAATGGGGACAGCCGCTGGCCCGAAGACAAGTACGCATAGTGCTATCGCGCCTGGGAGAGAAGGCCGGGATTCTGGGCGCAGCACGGTATGCCCTGATAAAAATGGAGGAAAAAGCATAATGTCAGCAGAAACGTACTTCGCGGAAGCACAGAAGGTTTACGACCGGATTCGCTCGACGCAAGTCGCGAACATCCGGAAGGCCGCAGAGTTTTGTGCGGATTCGATTTCGCAAGGGGGGTTGGTTCATCTGTTCGGCAGCGGGCACTCCGTGATTCCGATAATGGATGTCTTCCCACGCTACGGGAGCTTTGCCGGTTTTCATCCCTTGATGGACGCGCGGCTGATGTGGACGCAGGTGCTGGGCTCGGGCGGCGTCCGCGAGTTGCTGAGACTCGAGCGAACTGAAGGATACGTTGCCACGTTTCTTTCCAATTTCAAGTTTGAGGCGATTGACACCATGGTGGTGTACTCGCATGGCGGCTTGAACGCCGCAGGAATTGAAGTAGCCTTGCACGCCAAAGCCCTGGGTTTGAAGGTGGTCGCCGTGACCTCGCTAGACAACGCGCGAATTGCAAAGACCACGCACTCGGGCGGCAAGAAACTCGCAGACCTGGGAGACGTGGTGATTGACAACTGCTGCCCGCCTCGGGATTCTCTCGTCGACGTGGCCGGCATCCCGGTTGGCGCCAGCTCCACTTTGGCGGTGATTGCCATTTCCATGGCTCTGACGGCGGAGATCGCGGCCGAACTGGAGAAACGCGGTGTGAAATTCCGGGCCTTTGTTTCTCCCAACGTGACTACGGTCGGTCCGGAGAACAACCGTGAAGTGTTCGACGACTACATCGCCAGGGTCGCGCCGCGGATGCGGTGAGCGGTGGCGGGGGCGTCCCGCCCACGCAGGGCCTCGCGGGCAGAGCTTGTCCTGAGCGCAGCGAAGGAATGCCCGCGGCACAGCGGGCGAGACGCCCGCGCTACATCGAGGGCTGAACCATGTTAAGTTGGGCTGGGATCGTTCTGGCGGGGCTCTTGAACGGCAGTTTCGCGGTCCCCTTGAAGACCACCCGCGTCTGGAAGTTCAACCACATCTGGACTATTCATTCGCTGCTGGCGATGGGAGTGATGCCGTGGATCGTGGTGATAGCGACCGTTCCGCGCTGGAGCGATCTTCTGGCTCGCGTTCCCGCGCGCGGATGGCTGATCCTGGTCGGGTGGGGAGTGCTGTTTGGCATCGCGTCTTTGCTGTATGGCATAGCCGTGGACCTGCTCGGAATCGCTCTCGGCTTCGCGATCCAACTGGGGTTATCGATCGTGCTCGGGGCATTGCTGCCACTGATATGGGCGGGAGCCTTCGCGCTGAAATCCCAAGCAGATTGGCTTTTCGTATTGGGGCTCGCGATAATGGTGGTCGGAGTCATTCTGTGCGCCCAAGCCGGCGGGAGCCGAGGTGAGTCCGGAAGTTCCAGTGCTAAGCGCTTCCGGCTGGGGCTTCTGATTGCGATTGTCGGGGGTGTTTTGGCCCCCACGCTTAATTTCGGCATTCAGTACGGAACCGCGCTCCTCAGCAAAGGCGAGGGAACTGGTTCGCAGCAGGGGTTTCCGGTCGAAATTTACCTTGCCTGGGCTGTCTTCCTTTCGGCTGCGGCCGTGGTGCAGTCGGCGTATTGCTTTGGCCGTACGGTTCGCGAGCACTCGACAGGGCTCTTCGCCGCGGGGATGAGAACTCGTGACGCTCTCCAGGTACCTGCCATGAGTCTCGTGTGGATCGCCAGCGTCTTCGTGTACGGCCGCAGCGCCTTCGGGTTGGGCGCCTTGGGCAACAGTTTCGGTTGGCCGGTTTTTGTGGCGCTGATTATCCTGACCTCCAACGCCTGGGGAGTGTTGCTGGCGGAATGGAAGCGGGCCACGAGGGGCGCCTTTTACAGAATGGTGGCCGGAAGTGCGGTGCTCATTTTTGCGGCATTCGTTATTGGACAGAGCCGCAGGCCCTGACCGCGCCTATCAAAAGAAATTGAGGGGCGCCGCAAACTTTTTTTCTTTTTTGTGCGTCATCTGGAGTGGAATTGGGCACAGAGTTCTCTGATCGTCCGGACGCGGTGCTGGTCAGGGACGCCAAAGGCGGATCGCCGGAGGCTTTCAACGCGCTCGTGAGGCGCTGGGAGCGGAAGGTTTACAGCTTCTTGGTGTATCTCACCGGGCGGCCGGAAGATGCTTTTGACATGTGTCAGGAGGTTTTTCTCTCGGGCTATTGCCATCTGGGCCAGTTAAAGGACCCGGAGAAGTTCCCGCAGTGGTTGTTTCGGATTGCACGCAATACCGCCTGGTCGCACGGGCGCCAAGTGCATGAAGCGGAAACCAGCCTCAACGATTTCGAACCGGCGGAACATTCATCGCCGGTCAGGGTAGGCGAGGCGGGGCGGTGGGAACAAGGCGAGATGAAAATCCTGGTAGAGAGAGCGCTTGCGGAGTTGACACTCGAGCAACGCGAAGCGATTGTCCTGAAGTTTTACCAGGGTTTCAAGCTGGAGGAGATTGCGGAGATCCAGGGTTGTCCAGTGAGCACGGCCAAGACCCGCGTCTACGCGGGGTTTGAGCGGATGAGGAAGTTGATCGAAAGGTAGACCTGGGGCGGGCGTCATCCTCTCCTGGCGGGAGGGGGTTGTGCGTCACGTGATGTGACGGTATTTCCTCTCCTTGCCCTCTCCCGCGCGGAGAGGGTGACGCGCCGCTCGAGGAGTTGGGTCGGAAGAAACCAGGTGTCATGAGTTAAAAGTCAATCCGAAATAGAGCAAACGAAACAACCAATAAAATTGCAAATCTTCAGATCCAGAGAGCCGAATTGTGGGAATCCTGAAGTCGGGGGCTGGTTCTTGGGGCGTGCGGCTTCGCGTGTCCAGTCAACCCTGACTCCCGCAGTCTGAATCCTGAATCCTGTTTTTCCTGCGAGGATGAGGTGAACACCATGGGATGTCGTGAATGGGGATCAGTGTTGACCGATTGGGCGCTGGACGAGCTTTCGCCCGCGAGGGCGCGAGAACTCGAGCAGCATCTCGAGCAGTGCCAAGAATGCGCGCACGCGGCCCAGCGGCTGTCGAGCGTGCGGCAGGCGTTGAAGAGCAGCTTGATCGATCGCGACATGCCAGCTCACGTAGCTGTTTTCGGAGCAAGGGTCGAAAGCCCATTCGCGGGCTTCTGGGCGGCCCTGTTCCGCACTGCGGCGCTCTCGGCGGCTGCGGCAGTAATCTTCCTGGCCGTGGTATCGGTCGGTTTTCGTTTCGGGGGAGCTCGGCTGCTGCCGGTAACCGCCTGGGCCAAGCCGGCGTTGACACAGGCAGAATTGCATGACTTCGTGGCGAAGGCGGTCGCGGAACAAGTTTCCTTCGAGAGCAAAGAACTACAAGCTGCCACCCGCGACCAGGTTGCAAGTCTTCGCCAGGAACAGACGGAGAACCTGAAACGATTCGGGCAACAATTGCAGTCTTTTGAGCTATCCCTGAACACCGAGTATAAGGAAACGCAACAGCAGAGCGCACTCCTTAGCGTGGTTGCCCACGAACAACAGTTACCCGCCCACTAACCCGCGGCGCCCTCGAGGAGGTAACTCGAATGCATCTGAAGCTGAAAAGGCCGGGCTGGGCACTTCTGATATGCCTCGCCTGCTGGCCTTTGGGGGTTCGATGTGTCAATGGGCAATGGCCCACTGCCAATGTCAGCGCCTTGAAAGGCGAAATGAAAGTTTTCGAGGCCGTCATTGACGGAACCATGGCCCAGACATTCGCTCCGCCCTTCGGCCTGCTCGAGAAGACTCAGGGCACGTATTTGCCCGGTTTCGGGTTAGCTTTCAGCTTGGAAGTCAACCTCTATCCCATGCGTGTTCCGACTCCGTTCAACATGGCGCCTTTGAGCAGGGCGGAGGTCGAGAAGGCGCAGAAGGTGAAACAGGACCGGATCGTCACGGTTAAGGAGTCGGTTCCGCGGCTGTTGGCGGACCACGCCATGAGCTTGCGGGACCTCGGCCCGAACGATTCGATTGCGGTCGTCGTGCACCTTTTCGAAGTGCGCACCGGGGAGAGCAAGTTCCCTGAGCAAATCATCGTTGAAATCCGGAAGGCGGACTTGGAGGAGTTTTGGGATAAGAAAATCTCCTACCAGGATTTGCTGGGCAGGATGAAAGTTCTGGAGCTCTGAGAGCCTTGATTATGACGTCTGCTACGGTCAGCCGCAAGTTGCTGGGCGAATTGCTGGTGGAGCGCGGCCTGTTGCCCGAAGACGACCTGCAAAAGGCGCTGCAGTTGCAGCGCGAACGGAAGGGCCGCCTGGGCAAGGTCCTTCTCGATCTAGGCTATATTTCGCAGCTAGACCTGCTGACGGTTCTATCGGAGCAACTCGGAATTCCGCTGGTTGACCCGGCCGAACTGAAGGACGTGCCGATGGAGGCGTCCGTATTGCCCTCCGGTTTCTTGAGCCAGTTCCTTGTTTATCCCTACCGCGTGGAAGGCGATACGGTGTTCATCGCCATGGCCGACCCGCTGGACAGCGACACCCTTCGGGTCAGCGAACAATTGCTGGGGCGAAAAGTGGAAGTGCGGCTGGCCAGCGAAGCTGCCATCCTCAAGGCCCTGGACCTGTGGTTCGACATGGGACCGGCAGACGAGGGCGTCGTCGCGGCGGAGTCCGATGGGCCGGCCGGGGCGACAGACGTCGAGGCGGCCGACATTGAGCAACTGCGCGACTTGGCCTCGGAGGCGCCGGTGATTCGCTGGGTGAACCAACTGGTGGCCCGCGCCCTGGAACGGCGCTCGAGTGACATCCACTTTGAGCCGTTCGAAAAGCAGTTCCGGGTCCGGTACCGAATCGACGGAGTTCTATACGAAGTGCCGGCTCCACCGCGCGAATTGCAGGCGGCGGTTACCTCTCGCATCAAGCTTATGGCAAGGCTCAATATCGCCGAGCAGCGCCTGCCCCAGGACGGAAGGATACCGTTGCGAGTTTTGGGCCGCGAAATCGACCTGCGAGTTTCGACGCTTCCCACCCTTTACGGTGAGAGCGTGGTGATGCGCCTTCTCGACCGCAGCCAGAGCGATCGCTATTCCTTAGCGACTTTGGGTTTTCCGGATACCCTGCTGCGCAAAATGGAGTACTACCTCGATCTTCCCCACGGACTTTTCCTGGTCACGGGTCCCACCGGCAGCGGCAAGTCGACTACGCTCTATGGTTCCTTGCGGCGGCTGAATACCATGGACGTGAAAATCATCACGGTCGAGGATCCGGTCGAGTACCAGTTGCCGGGTGTCAACCAGATTCATGTGAATTCCCAGATCGGGTTAACCTTTGCGGCGGGGCTGCGCCACATCGTTCGCCAGGACCCGGACATCATCATGATCGGCGAAATCCGCGATCTCGAGACGGCGGAGATCGCCATGCGCGCGGCGCTCACCGGCCACTTGGTATTCAGCACCTTGCACACCAACGATGCTCCCAGCGCCGTCACCCGCCTTACCGACATGGGCGTCGAACACTACCTGGTCTCCTCTTCGTTGGTTGCCGTGCTCGCGCAAAGATTGGTGCGCGTATTGTGCGATGAGTGCAAGCGGCCGTACCCGGCGGATACAGACGATTTGCGGAAACAAGGCTGGGAAACAGGGGGGCCATTGACGCTTTACAAAGCGGGAGAGTGTGCGCGTTGCGGCCATACCGGCTTCCTCGGACGAGTGGGAATCTTTGAATTCATGGAAATGGAGGAAGGAATCCGGCGGGCGATCGTGTCCCGGGCCGACGCCAGTACTTTGCGGGTGGCGGCGCGTGAACGGGGCATGCGCAGTTTGCGCGAGGACGGTTGGCTGAAGGTTGCCTCCGGCCAGACAACGCTCGAAGAGGTGCTGCGCGTGACGCAGGAAGTTTAGGTAGCTGTCAGTAGTCAGTCGTCAGTAGTCAGTCATCCGTTGTCACTGTTTTCGTTGTCATCCTGAGCGAAGCGAAGGATCTCTGCAGTCCGTTGCAGGTGGCGACCGCGAAAAACCAACTGCAGAGATCCTTCGCTGCCATGAGCATGACTCCCCTCCTCAGCGGGAGGAGGGGCAGGGGTGGTGGGTGGTATCGTCGGCGAACGGCAACCACCCCTGGCCCCTCCTTACCAAGGAGGGGAATCGTTTTCATCACGGGCGGCGATCTGAAGGAGCATGAAGCCTTCGCTCAGGATGACAACGAGGTCTTCCGAATTTGGCGTTTCGATTTTCGAATTTCGATTTTCGAGTTTCGGTTCGTGACGGGTGCGCGTAATGCCAGAGTTTTCGTACAGAGCGATCAAGGGCACGGGCGAACTGGTGCAGGGGACGCTGGTAGCGGAAACCGAACCAGCTCTTGTGGCGCAACTTCGCCGCATGGGCTGCATGCCCATCCACGTGAGCGCCAAGGATGGCGCGACGGGTGGGTCGTGGTCGTTTTTCAAACGCGGGGGCACGTCTTCCTCGGACCGTCTGCATTTCGCCCGGCAGCTTGCCACGCTGGTGCGGGCCGGCGTGCCGCTTGACCGCAGCCTCTCGCTCTGCCGGGACTTGGCCGAGAAGCCGGCCCTCGGAGCCGTGATCGGCGCCACGCTCAAGGAGTTGCGCAACGGACAGTCGCTGGCGAACAGCCTGGCCGCCAACCCTCGTTTTTTCCCGCCCCTTTATGTCGCCATGGTGCGGGCCGGCGAAGCGAGCGGCACGCTTCCCGCGGTCCTGGATCGGCTGGTGGAGTTCGAGGAGTTTAGTGCGGAACTACGCGGCTATCTGATCTCGGCTCTCATTTACCCCGTAGTTCTGCTCGCTGTAGGGAGTGTGGCGATCGCCTTCTTGCTCGGCTTCGTGGTGCCGCGCTTCGCGCAGATTTTTGAGGAGGCGGGGAAAGAACTGCCCTTGCCGACGCAGGTCTTGATGGACGTTTCCACGGCCTTTCGCGATTATGGCTGGATCGCGGCCATCGTTATTGTCGTGGCGGTCTTGCTGATTACCCGCTGGGTGAAGACAGAATCCGGCCGGCTGCGTTGGGACGAGTGGCGGCTGAAGGCGCCGCTTTTAGGGGACGTCAGCCTGAAGCTAGAGATCGCGCGTTTTGCGAAGACCATGGGCACGTTGTTGAATCAAGCAGTCCCCATTATTTCCGCGCTGCGCCTGACCCGCGAGGTGTTGAGCAATCGCCGCGTGGCCGCTGCGGTTGAGCCGCTTATCCAAGGTGTGAAGCGAGGCCAGGGACTGGCCGGTCCGCTCGCCGAAACCGGGATGTTTCCGGCGCTCGCCACGCAATTGATGACCTTGGGAGAGCAAACAGGAAAACTGGACAACATGCTGCTCGAGTTGGCCGCAATTTACGACCGCGAGGTCCGCGTGGCCACCAAGCGTTTGGTGGCGCTCGTCGAGCCGGCCGTGATTCTCGCCATGGGCCTGGTTGTCGGAACGATTGTGATTTCTACTCTGCTGGCAATCGTCAGCATAAATGAGGTGCCGTTCTAATGAACCAACCAAAAACCGGGAGAACCCATTTTTCAGAACCGGATTCTGCGCAAGGCTTCACCTTGATTGAACTAATCGTGGTGATTCTCATTCTCGGGCTGCTTGCAGGGTTGGTCGTACCCCGCCTGTTCAAGCATGCAACGCAGGCCAAGATCACTGTGACGAAAGCGCAGATTGCCGCTTTCCAAACGGCGCTGGGGGCCTACAAACTGGATACCGGAACTTTCCCCACCACGGACCAGGGCCTGCAAGCGCTGCGGACACTCCCGGCCGGGGTCACGAACTGGAATGGCCCCTACTTGCCCAAGGATATCCCGCTGGATCCCTGGAACCGTCCTTATGTTTACAAATTCCCCGGAGAGCATGGCGATGAGCCGGACATCATCAGTTATGGCGCCGACGGGCTGCCGGGTGGCGATGGCGAAAATGCGGACATCCTTAGCTGGAAATAATGCGGGACGCCATCCGCGTTCACCGGAAGCCGGAGTGACACTTCTCGAACTGGTGATCGTGCTGGCTATTATCGCCTTGACAGTGTCGCTTGTGGCTCCGCGTTTCGGAAACTGGACAGAGGAATGGGCCTTGCGGAGCGCGGCAATACGGGTGGCGCAAACCGTGCGCTACGCGCGCACCCGGGCACTTTTCGAGCAGAGCTATTACGTGGTGGAAATCGAACCCTCAACACGTTCGGTGAGGGTCTTTAATCCCGCCAGTGGTTTTTCGAGGGCTTATATGCTTCCCCGGGGAGTGGCGATTGATGACGGCGAGGATCCGCTGCCCTCGGTTGTGCGCATCCTGTTCCCACCCTCCGGAGTTGTTGAGGAGAGGAACCTGTGGCTGAGTGACCGCCGCAGGAGCAAATACAGGGTTCATGTCAGTTTCCTCATAGGCAGTCCGGTTGTTGAGGCTGTAAAGCAGGAGTCGCGTTAAGTGCAAATGTTCACCCAACGTCGGCGCGAACGAGGTATGAGCCTCCTGGAAGTACTGATGGCCATTTCGCTATTGGGCATTAGTTTCGTGACCATTTTTTCGGGACTTTCTGCGGCGCTTCGTGCCACGGGCCGCTTGGACGCCTTTGATCGGGGCAACGAGTTCGCCACCCGGAAGCTCAATGAGCTCTTCCTGGACCCGTCTCTCACGGCAGACCAGCGGTTCAGCGGGACTACTCCCTCCGGTATCGCATGGGAAGCGCGAACCATGCTGGTTGATGAGCGGCCACTGGGGGGGTCTCAGAAGCCGGCGCAACTGGTTCGAATCGAACTCCGGGTATCCTGGCGCACGCGTGCGGGTTCGCAGAACCTGAACCTGGAGTCGCTGAAGTTGTGTATTCCGCCGTCGCCGCCCAGCCCGTGAATCGGGAGATCAGATGATCTGGTGATCGGGTGATCGGGTGAACGAAAACGAAATCGGGAGATCGGATGATCGGATGATCGGAAGATCGGGTGAGCAAAATCCGGGCTGTGGTCGCGTACTTTGGTTGAGGTGTGGAAGAGAAGAGCTGTTCTCCCGATTACCCGATCACCCGATCACCCGATCGTTTTCTCACCCGCTCACCCGCTCACCCGATCCGCGAGGCTTCACGTTGTTCGAAGTGCTGCTGAGCTTGACGCTGACCGGTTTCCTGTTGTTGGCTTTGCTCATTGGGATGAGGGTAGCAAACCGGGCCTGGCGAACTGGAGAGGCGCGACTGCGCCAGGTGCACGCCGCTGCTGAGCGGAGTGATTTCGTCGTGACCCAAGTCTCGTCGCTGGTTCCCTACAGGATCACGCCGAACGACCCGGATCTGCCCGGAACGCTCACCGTCCTCGAAGCTACCGTCGACCTGCTGCGTTTTGTCGGCTCTTACAGCAGCGTTTATCGCAGTCGCTCGGGATTGGTGCTGGTCGAATACGGGATCGTCGAGCCGTCGCGCGGAGACGTCGAGGTTGTGGTGCGCGAAACTCCTGTGGCGGACGACGACAGCCTGTATCACAGACTCGTCCTGAGCGTCACCCACGATCCCGACACGGGGTTTCCCGTGATCAATCTTCAGCCATTCGCAGTTCGGGAAACGGACTTGCGGTTGATGACGGGTCTGAGTGATGCGGCGTTCTCGTATTTGGATTTGCATCCCAAGAAAAGCCCGGTGCCCGTCTGGCGGGAGACTTGGCGGAGCACCGAGGAAGCGCCTTACCCGGACGCGATCCGCCTTCGGTGGGAGCGCGGAGGCGAGGTGGGAGAAGAGCTCATGCCGGTACGCGCGAAACTAAGGCCGCTGGGACAGTGAACCGGATCGGGAGATCGGATGATCGGGAGATCGAGTGAACGAAAAGCTGCATCGGGTGATCGGATGATCGGGAGATCGGGTGAACGAAATCCGGGCTGTGGTCACGTACGTTGGTTGCGGTGTGCAAGAGAAAAACTGTTCGCCCGATTACCCGATCACCCGATCACCCGATCTTCTGCTCTCCCGATCTCCCGATATCGTGATGCCGGCATAGCCTTATTAGCGGTGATGGCGGCGGTCAGCGTGCTGCTTTTGGTGGCATTAGCGTTTTCGGGTTCCGTTCAGATCGAGACTCGATCGGCAACCTATCGCAAGCAGGCCACACAAGCTTACGCCATGGCGGTGGGGGGAGTGGAGGCTGCCATTCTGGAGATTGCCTATCCGCCCCCCCAGGATCAGAATGACTCGCCGCGCCTTTGGAAGAAAGGGCAACGCTTAGTCCGGCTGCCCTACGCGCAGGGCGTGGCGCTGGTGGAGATCGCGAATGAGACGGGCAAAGTCGACTTGAACGTTGCCGGGCGAGTGCAACTGGCGCGCTTGTTCGAAGCGCACGGCGTGAGTGAGGACCAGGCGGCCGAACTGGCCTTAGCCGTCGATCATTGGCGGAAGCCGCAAGGATCCGATGAACCGGGCTTCAAGGATTTGGACGATTATTATCACGAGGCCGGATATCGGCCCGCTCATAAGCGTTTCAGTTCCGTCGAGGAAATGCTGCGGGTTCGCGGCGTGACCCGTGACATCTTTTACGGTACGGCTGAATTCAGCCGTGACAACCGATTCCAATCCTTCTACGGCGTGGGCCAGGACTTGACGGTCTATTCGCAATCTACCCAGGTGAACGTGAATTACGCCTCCGAAGCTGCGCTGTTGAGCGTGCCAGGTATGACGAAAGAATTGGCCGAGGGAATTATCGAGGAGCGACGCAAGGGCCCCTTCGAGTCAATAGACGACGTGATGAATCGTCTTGGGACTTCCATCACGGATGAGTCCCTGTCGTCGCTGAGCGCCGCGAACGACGGCAAAACCTACACCATCCTCTCAGTGGGGGTGGTCAATGGCTCACCTCTGCGACGGGCCGTGAAGGCCGTTATCAGCATGCAACCGCAAGGCTTGGCCTTGCACCGCATCATTGCGTGGTACGACGACGTGCCGGAATGAGGAAAGGCAGGATTCAGGAGTCAGGATTCGGGATTCAGGGCAACCACTACCTGGCGTCCCCCAGTCTCGAATCGGCAGACCCTGAGTCCCAAATTACGGTTTGAAGAAAGGTAGGATTCGGAGATGAGGATATGGGTTTCAGGAGTCAGGGCAGAAGTCGAACTTACTTTCCCTGCTCCCCGCTTCTGGGCCCTGAATCCTGAATCCTGAATCCTCGCATGTTTACCAAACTCGTTATCGGCGTTGATTGTGGCGGCGGGGCGTATCGCCTCACAGTTCTTGGACGCCGATTTCGCCGCTACCTGCTGGTTGACGAATTGCAACTTCCGGAACCGCGCGGCGACGACGCGCCTGCGAAGGTTGCTGCCTTTCTTGACCGCCATCACCTTCGCGATGCCCGCGTCATAGCGTGTTTGCCGCGCGATGCAGTTCTGGTTCGATTTTTGAGCCTCCCGCAGGAAACTGAGCCACAGTTGGCTAAAGTCGTCGATTATCAGTTGGGCTCGCTTCACCCTTACAAGGACGGTCAAGTCTACTGGGATTGCGCTGTGGTGGAGCGCGATCCGAAGACGAAGCAGATTACTGTAATGGTGGTGCTGGCAGAGAAGCCTCGGGTGAATGAATTCAGGCGAGCGCTTCAAGAACTGGGCCTGCGGCTGAGCGCAGTGACGTTGTGCGCCGCGACGATGGCCGCCTTGCTGAAGTCCCAGTTGCCGCCCCTGGCATTGGTCGCGTGCGGGCGCGGCACAGGCATCGAGCTGCTCTCCTTCCACCAGGGGAACCTCTGTGCCACACAAGAGATTGCCGTCGAACCAGCCGCGAACCTTCGCGAGCGGTTCGAGAGGGAGCGGCATCGCGTCCTTGCGGCTCTGCCGATGTCCGATCCAGCCGCGATTCCCTGGTTTATCTCGGGACCGATGCCGCCCGCTTTTTCCGCGCTACTCGAAGGCGCGTCACCCTTGCCGCCACCGAAATTGAATCTGCGCAAGGGCTCCGTCGCGGGCGGCGTCGACTGGGCCGCCTTGTCGGCAGCCTATGCGGGCTTGGTGCGCCGGGGGGCTGCGTCCATCATCAACCTGCTTCCTCAGGGTGAGCGTTGGCAGCCGCACGCCGAGGCGCGACTGCCTGTTTATGCATTGAGCGCCATGGCGTTCCTTCTGGCTCTTACCTTGGCATCTCACGCCTGGATCGAAAGGACTTTATACAGTCGCGCCCTGGATCGCGAGCTTCATCGCCTCAATGTTCACGCTCAACAAATTCGCGGGCAGAACCAGGAGACGAGCAGCCTGGAGGCAAGTGCGGCAGTCCTCGAGAATGTCCGGGCCAGCAACTTGCAGAAACTGCACATGCTTCAGGAACTGACGAGGCTACTGCCCGACGGCACCTGGCTTCAAGAAGTGGACATTAGTGAAGACAGGGTGGAGATCAACGGCTATTCCAATCACGCGGCGGACTTGGTCCGGCCCCTGGAGACTTCGCCGTACTTCACTCAGGTCGAATTCTCGGCTCCGATTACTCGCGATAACCAGAGCCGTGAGGTTTTTCGAATTCGCATGAGGTTGAAGCAAGCCCTTCATTGATGATTTGCGATTGGTGATTTGCGATGGGCGGGTTTCTTCAATCGCCAATCAGAAATCGCACATCACCAATGGTTCTAGTGACTCCTATGTTTGAAATGTTTAAAAAGCTTAGTCGTCGAGATCAAATCGCACTGGGGATAGGGGCGGGCGGAGTAGTTCTGTACCTGCTCTTGAGTTTTGGTGTGTTGCCTCTTTTCGAGCAACTCGGCGCCAGCACGGAATCCAATCAGCAGAAAGTGATTGAACTGCGCAGGGAGAAACGACTGGTAGCCGCAGAGGGCATTGAGAAAACCTCCCTCACAACTGCCCAGGAACACTTGAAATCACTCGAGGCGGGTCTTCTGGAAGGCGCGACTCCTTCCCTGGCTAGTGCCGAGTGGCAGCAGTTGGTGGCCCAGTTGGCGGAGAGCAAGGGCATCGAACTCGGCAGCAGCGAGTTGCTTCACACTCAGGAACTTGGCAGGGGGTATTCGCTCGTGACTGGCCGGGTGCAGTTCCGCTGCCGCTTGGACCAACTTGTCGACTTCGTGGTGGCCCTGTCCGGCTTTCCCAAGATCTTGTCGGTCACGGGCCTCTCGGTCACCGCCGTCCAAAGCGACCCGCAAGGGAGGCTAATCGTGCGCCTGACGATCGGGGCCGCCGCTCGGGCTGTGGCGCAGGCCAAGGAAGGGAACGCCGAGGCGCGCTGATCGAATGCCAGAAGTCGAAATCCGAAATTCGAAATTCGATCGCGAACGGGCAGGCTGCGGAAAAACCCGTGGACTCTGTCGATCTGAGCGGAGCGACCCGTCTCCCGAAGGCTTTGGGCCGCAGGACGAAGAATCTCCGTAGTTGCAGTTTCAACGAATTACAGAGATCCTTCCTTCGTTTCACTCAGGACCGCCTGGGGCTCCTCAGGATGACAGTTGATAGGGTTTTTCCGCAGCCTTACTAGACGTTCGGCTGTTCATTTTCGAGTTTCGGCTTTTGCGGGGGATGCATGTTGGGAAGAAGACGCGAATTGATCCTCACTATTGGCGGGCTCGTCGCCCTGAACGCCCTGCTGTGCTGGTGGCTGGTAGGACGTTGGAAGGAATATCGCAGCAGCATCCAATGGGTTTCCGTCGGCGTCGCGCCGCAACGCGCGCTCGCATCGGCGGCTGGCGCGAATCGGGCAGGCCAGCCGCCAAACTTCACGGATATCGTAGGGCGAGATCTGTTCAGCCCCTTGCGTGGCAGCGCCCCCGCACAGGCGCAGGCAGAGGTTAAGGCCCCAAAACCTCCGGTCTTGTTTGGGACCATGGACCTTGGAACCGGCAGGTTTGCGTTGATGTCCCCTGGCGACCAATCTCCTCCCGTCTCGAAGCGCGTCCTGCCCGGAGGCGAGATTGGCGGTTACAAGTTGGTTTCTATCGGCACTTCGAACGTCGTGGTCGAGTGGCAGGATAAGCGCACCACGCTCGAAATCACCGAGCCCGCCAACCGCCCGGGCGGTCTGGCGAGTGAGGCCACCGCGCGTCCTGGAACGCCATCGAGCAATGTTCCTGGTGTGGTGACCACCGTAGGCTCTGTTTCTGGAGGCGCAAAGGCTGCTGGTGCCGCCGGTCTGGGGCCGGCTGGGGTCCCCTCAGATGCCCCGGCAGGCACGGTCGTGGGAGGAAAGCGAAAAGTCGTGATATCTACTCCTTTCGGCCCGTCCGTCCAGTGGCAGGATGTTGTCCCGTCAGGTTCACAGGGGCCGCAGCAACCCGGGGCGCCCAATAAGTGAGGGTTCGGTAGTCGGTATTAAGGAGGAGTAAAGTGCATTCATTCTGTTGCTCGCTGTTCAGTCGCCTTCGAATGCGATGGATGACCACTATCAAGGAATGCCTGAGGGCGACGGCCCTCTGGCCGGGTGTGTTGTGGCTCTCCACTGTCGTTGCGGTGCTCGGCCTCGGCCTCGCGGGTTCGCTAAACCTCGGAGCGGGTCCAATCCCCGCTCAGCAACCCGCGCCGCCCGCCCCCTCGGTGCCACAGCCCCGCCCGGGTGGGACGCCTATTCCCCCGATGCCGCAACCCCGCCCAAGTGGGACGCCCGCGCCCCAATCGTCACCGCAGTCCCGCCAAAGTGGGCCGGCCACTGGGCAAGCAACGCCATCGGGTTCGCCAGCGACACAACCCTCGCAGGCCGGTCCGCCGGCTCCGGGGTCTACACAAACTGCTCCTGGCGCTCAGACCACGCCGGCCGGTCAAGTTCCTCCCACCACTTCGCCTGCCCTCGCGGGTGAGACGGGGGTCGGGTTTCGTCTCGAGAATGCCGACCTTCTTCAGTTCATCAATCTTGTAGGCGCCGAGTTAAGGATCAATTACGTCGTAGATCCAGCCGTTAAGGGTTCGGTAACTATCAGCACGGGGGGCAGGCTCAACCGTGAGGATCTGCTTCCCATTCTCGAGAGCGTTCTCGAGATTAACGGCGCGACCGCCGTCCCGACCGGGAACTTTTATCGTATTGTTCCTCTGAAGGAGGCGCCCAAGGTCCCATTGGAAGTCAGGCGCGACACCAGCCCGCAAGATCTGGCCCGCGACGACCGAATGGTGATGGAGATAATTCCGTTACGGTTTGTCCCGGCGGGGGACATGAGCAAGATGCTTTCGCCCTTTCTCTCCGACGGCGGTGCCATGAGCGTTCATGAATCAGGGAACGTTTTGGTTTTGGTCGATAACAGCCTGAACGTGAAACGTCTTATGGAGATCCTGGAGCAGTTCGATAGCCCTGCGTTCGCCCAAGAACGCGTGCACTTGGTGCCGGTTCAGAACAACCTGGCCTCGGCGTTGATCCCGGAACTCGAAGCGATCTTCTCCGCCTATGCACTCAACGCCAAGGAATCACCGCTGCGCTTTCTCCCCCTGGACCGAATCAATGCCATCCTGGTAGTGGCCGCCGACCCCGGGGCGTTCGAGGAGGTGGACAAGTGGGTGGCGAAACTTGACCTGCCGGCTACCCCAAGCGGGGTTCAGGCATTTGTCTACAGGGTGCAGAACTCAGAAGCGGCCTACCTCTCCCAGTTGTTAGCTAAAATTCTCGCTAAGAAGCCGTCGTCCGGCACTCCCGAGGCCGTCATCTCCGGCGAAGGAACGGAGACTCGGGCATCGGGCGCAGGAAATCGATCCTCAACGAGGGGAGGCTCCCCTGCGCTGGGGCTCGGAATGGACGAAACGGGGGAAGGGCAGGTCAGCGACAGCCTCCGCATCGTGCCGGATCCCGTCAACAATTCGCTGATCATCGTGAGCACTCCTGCCCAGTTTGCAGATGTTGCGAAAACCTTAAACGAAATCGATGTTCTGCCTCGGCAGGTTCTGATCGAGGCTCGAGTGTACGAAGTGGACCTGACCGGGGCTCTTACCTTTGGCCTCGAGTATGCGCTCCAGCAGCGCGGCGCCGGCACGACGCCTCTCCAGTTCCTCGGCGACTATGGCGTTACCACTTCGAACACCTTGACAGGTTCCACCGGCGTCGTCGTCGGAACCCGCCAATTGATGGCTTTCCTGACCGCTAACGAAAACCGGCAAAACGTGAAGATTCTGTCGGCTCCGTCCGTGCTTGCCACCGACAACACGGAGGCTCAGATTCAGGTTGGCGAGCAGGTGCCGGTGCTTACTTCCACGGGCGCGGCGAGCGGGGTCCAGGTTGGGGGAAGCACTACCTTTTTAAATACTATCCAAAATGTGGATACCGGTATTATTCTCAGGATCAAGCCGCGAATTACGAGTACAGACCTGGTGTCTCTCGAGATCTCACAGGAGGTCACCGCCGTCGTCCCGGCGGGTTCCACCGGCATCCAATCCCCGAGTTTTTCGAAACGTTCGATCAAGACCCACGCGGTCGTGAAGGACGGAGAAATGATCTCGCTGGGCGGCCTTATCTCGTACAATATTAACAACACGACCAATCGCATTCCGCTGCTGGGCGACATCCCGATCCTCGGAGCGCTGTTTGGAAGCACTTCCCACAACGTGCAGAAGACCGAAATGTTTGTACTACTCAGCCCTCGAATCATCAAGACCAACCAGGATGCGGTGGACGCCTCCAAGGAGCTCCGAGACAAGTTGAAGGAACTGCGCCTCATCTTCAAGAAGGATCAACTGGTGAACCCCAGGGAGCCAGTGAAGTAGCCGACGGCAGTCGTGAGGAGTTGGCGTAGCGACTGCGGCTTGGCAGAGATTTCGTGGCATTCATGCTGCGCTAGACAGCTAGCGACAAAAAGCACTTCCCAAGAGAATTCAAAAAAAGTTCTTGACACACGTGTTCTCGTGGTGCTAGATTCGTGCCCATCATTGGAGTTTGCGGCAGCAAAGACGTAGCGCTAGAGTGATGTAATGCCGATGCGAGAGATGGGCGCAAGAGGGAGCGGGCAGCGACCGCCGCCCCGGCGGACGCGGGCACGAGGGCCGTAGTGGGACAGATGGTGGTCGACGAGGATTCAAACTGAGATTAGAGTTCCATAATTCAACGAAAAGTTCTTTAACTAACGAGGGTCGACCCACTCAGCGGGGCGTCCCCGACAAAACCCGACGAAAAAAGGAGAGGAAAATAAGATGAGAATAATTTGCAAGCGGAATTTGCTTTGGTTGGGTGTCTGTCTGCTGGCCGGTGTGGCCTCGGCTTGGGCGCAACAAGCCGTGGTGACATACCAAGTCACGTCAGTGCCAACAACGGTTGCATCCACGGGCGATTCGGAAGTGCTCGGTTCAGTGCACCTCCAAGTCACCAACGTCACTCCCCCTGCGGCTGCTCCCGCGGTGGGTACGTCTGTGCTCGCGCAAGCGATTCAAATTGAACTTCCCGGAATCTCTTGCGATAACAATTCTTCATCCGGTGCGGCCCTCAGTTACGGGAACTCGGCCGGGTTGGTCGCTGTCTTTAATGGTACGAACGTATACTTCTCGCCCCAAGCTGGCTATGACGTGAACAACTCGATTATCCCCAACACCTGCGTGATCGGGCTCGACGTTGTGTTGCCGGCTACCGCCGCGACCCCCTACGGCCTTCCTAACGTAGGTGATTGGTTCCAGGTGGATGGAGTCAGGGCTCGCATGGAGTTCGACAATGCAGGCGTCGGAAGTGCTATTAACGCCACCGTCATCCTGGCTTCCAGCGTGGGCTCCGGGGAGTTAATTAACAACACGGTCCAAGTCGCGAGCCCTTACACCGTTTTGGCCGCGACTACCTCGCCTGGGGTTTACGTGAATTGCATCAATGGTACGATGGCACCCTCTGCGATCACCGTCTCGGAACCTTATCAGGCGGACTTTGTGGACTACACTATAGCGGATGCTTCGACCGGCGCGGCACCTATTGCACGCCCCCCGTTTGGCCAGACAGATAGTGGGACGCAGATACAGCTCACCATCGGCAACGTGCCGGCCGGATTCACCCTGACTTTCCCCGCTTCGGTGAACGGTAACGTTCCGTTGCCTCCTGGTGGCGTTGCTGGCGCCGTGAGCGGCGATCACCTCGTTCTTGCCTCAGGTGGGAGCATAACAGGGCCGGCGACAAGCGCGACTGTTCTCTACAACTATACCTGCTATAGCGCGCTCGTTTGCGACACGGTATATGAAACTTTCACTATCGTTCCTACGATCACCGGGACGGCGGAAGGCACGACCGGCGTGATAACGACACAGGCCCAAGTTGTGCCGCCGTCAACGCCTGCTCCAGGTGGGGTCGCCTCATTTACGACTCCCCCCAATACTAATCCGACAAGGCCGCGGTGGAGTGACCTGCCAATTCCAACTCCAAGTGTTCTCATCACACTTGCTCCTTGTTCAACTACCCTGCTCTTCCCGTGGGTCGTGAATGTGCCAGGGTTTGACACCGGCGTCATCATCAACAACACTACTCAGGACTACACCAATGCCGCTGCGTTGCCAGCCTCGGTGCTGATCGGTCCACCAAACCAGCCAGAGATTTCGCCGACTCCGGCCGAGAGCGGGACTTGCACGTTGTACTACTTCCCGAGCAATGAGGCTCCGGCGATGTATTATACGAGCCCAATGCTCAGCACTGGGCAAACATGGGCTTGGATGCAGAGCACCAGTCCGTTCGCTGGACTGACCGGCTACATGATGGCCCGATGCAACTTCCAGTACGGGCACGGCTACGCGGCGATCGGGCAAGGGACCAGCACCGGCTCCCTGACGTTCGCTGAAGCCTACCTCGGGCTGGTAATTCCGGATCCTGTGGTCCTTGGCTACTATGGCTTTGCGCCTTCACGGGTTGGCATGCCAATCAGTGACTACCAGTGGGTCGGCGAGGCCTTGGGCCAGTAATCAGACAGTTGAGCGCTGATGGCCACGTAGTAGTTAGCTAGGTCTCGAAAGGAACGTTGGTATCTCGAGTGGGCGAGACGACTCGCATCGAAGGGGGTCGCCTCGCCCACAACTGTAAGAGGTGGGTCTCCAATTTTGATCTTCGGAAGGTTGCATAAGAGCATGAAACTGTCGTTGAGGGTGTCCGGGACTATTGATGTGAGAAGAAGGAATATTGAGCTTTGTGCTTTCTTTTGTGTGGCTACGCTCTGCGTCCTGGCAGGGTACGGGGCAACAGCGGCGGCTCAAGTTCCGGCCCAGTTACAGCGGAACGGGCCCAAGGGCCAGCCTGCGGCGGTAGAGCCGTCACTCGTGAAGGCAAGAGAAGAGAGTCTTCGCAAGCGGGTCGACGAGTTTTACCAGCTCCTGCAAGCGGTGCGCATTGAGCAGGCTGAGGCCTACGTCACTCCGGACTCGAAAGAGGTTTTCCGCCGGGAGAAGGCGGGCGGATTCTTGGGTTTTAAGATCGATTCGGTGCGGTTGGAACCCGGCGGTGGGAAGGCGACTGTCGTGGTGCGCGTGCAGCAAATTGTGCCTCATATGATGTCTCCAATGACGGTTCCACGCGAGACTCAATGGGTGTGGGTGGATGGTCTTTGGTACGTCGCGGTGACCGCCCCGGCAGCGCAAGATGGTGATATGAAGTCGCTTTTCAAAGGTACCGGGGTCCAGAGCAAGACACCACCCGGAGATTTGAAATTCAAGGACAACCGGTACGTAATGGGCAAGATCCAGACTGGACAGGTGACGGTGGCCAAGTTTCCATTTACCAACACCTCGGATCATGCGGTCACGCTAAGCAGGATCGACACGTTCTGCGATTGTCTGAAAGCAAAGGTTGCGAAAGAGGAATTCAAGCCGGGTGAGTCAGGCGAACTCGACATCGAGTTCAACTCGAAAGGATTCAAGCTAGACTACGCCCAGACCATCGTGGTTAAGACGGACCCTGGCAATCAGACCGCATACTTGTCCGTCCTGGGGTACGTGGTTCCCCCGCAAAGGGAGATCTCCAAGCAGAAGACCAGCGGTAAGTCGGTGCAATAACTCGGGGCAGGGGTTCAAGTCTCTCAAATGGCGAACGGAATAGCGCGCTTAGTTGCACCTGTTACAGCTTTCCTGCTGTCTGCCGCCAGCGTCGTGTCGGCGTGCCCACAAGCCCCGGTTGTACCGTCGGCCATCGACAAATCGGCCGTAAGCGAGCGGGTGGTGATTTCGATCGGCGACGAGAAGATCACCGATAGGGACTTCGAACAGTTAATTGCGGCAATGCCTCCGGAATACCGCAAATTTTACAGTGGGCCGGGGAAACATCTTTTACCTCAGTACATCATTCGTCTAAAAATACTTTCGGCTCAGGCGGTCAAGGAAGGACTGGCGAACCATCCCGACGTGGTGCGCGCTATCGAAATTTCGCGCGAGAGTGTCCTCACTGGCGCCGAGCAAAAACATATTGAGGAAGGCATAACGGTCAACGATCAGGAACTGCGAGACCGATACGAGAAAAACAAAGAGTCTTTTGAAGAGGTTCGCGTCTCTCACATCCTGATCAGGACGGAAAATGCCACTTTTAAGCCTGACGACCCTTCTCACCCGGGTTTGCCGGACGCGGACGCGCGAAAAAAGCTTGAAGAGATCCGGAAGCAAATTCTGGCTGGCGCTGACTTTGCGGAGATGGCGAAAAAGTACTCGGAGGACGCCGCTACAGTTGCTTCCGGCGGGGACATGGGTGTCATTCGCCCCGACAGGGTTGTTCCGCCGATCATCGAAGCGGCGCACTCTCTCTCACCCGGCCAGGTGAGTGACCTCATCACCACCCCGTACGGGGTTGAGATTATCAAGGTCGAACAGAAACGTACGATACCATTCGAGGAAGCGAAACCCAGCTTGGAATCGCAAGTTCGCCAGTCGAAAGCGTCTGCTGTCATCCAGCAAATTGAGGACGAGTACCACGTGGTGATCGACAAGGAATTCTTTGGCGAACCTGCGGCAAACCAGAACCCTGCAGCCCCGCCACGTTCGCCTTAGGGCGGACTTTGCATGTACTAGCCGGGCGCTGTCACTGGTGGAGGCGAAGGTAGCCTGATTCCGCTTCGCCTACGTTGGCCAGGGCGCTGTAACGTTCGGCGACGGTGAAGTTGGCTGGTTCCGGTCTGGGTACGGGGGGCGAGTCGGCCGACGGGTTGAAATCTAAAGCGCCGTTCGGAGACTACGGTTGTTAGGGCTGGGGAGAAACCGTACTGTATGCGCTCCAAAAAGCAGTGGATTTTGAAATCTTGATGAGCTATAATTCGTGCTCTGTAAATATTGTTTGCACTTCTAAGATCGTCCGTAGCGAACGCCGCGTTGCCGAATGAACTACCATTCTTCGACAAGGGGAGGGACGGATGAAGGCTCTTGTTGACGACCTATCTCGGATTATAGCTAGTCCTATTCCACGCCGCCGGGCGCTACGGCTGGCTGGGACCATGCTAGGCGGGGGCATCTTAGCTTACTTCGGTTTAGGAAGGGCTTCGCGTGCTCTCGCGCGGGACCCACGACAATGTGATCGCGATGAGGTCACATGCGGCAGGATTTGCTGCCGACCGGCTGAGACGTGCTGCGGCGAAATAGAAACTTGCCTCCCGCCCAGGTTCGCAAGGTATGTGAACTGCTGCGGCAGGGCGATTTGCTGGAAGACTTCCCAACAGTGCTGCGTCGACCACTGCTGTGGAAAGATGGATAGCTGCTGTGGCGCCCGTTGCTGTGGCCCGGAGTCGATGTGCTGTAACGGCAGGTGCGTTCCAAAGCGTCCGTCTCCAACCCAACCCTGCGTTGCAACATAAAGATCGAAAGGCGGAGCAAAAACCTGTAATACCATTCGAGGAAGCTGATCTCGGCCTGAAGTCGCAACTTCGTCGAGCGAAGGCTAATGAAGCTGTTCAACGCCTGATGGATGCCTCCAGTGCATTCACCGACCAGGATTACTTCTCCTGTTCACCGAGCCAGAAGCCTCCCGCCTCGCCCCCGGCCCACGAGTCCGGTTTCTCAACCTGCCAAGAAATGACAGGCGAACGCGCGCCGGGTGCAATGGCGAGCTCAGCGTCGACTCCACGCCTGCACACGACACCGATGGCCCCGCATCTTCGCCCCGTCCATGGTAGTGTCTCAGTTTGGATTCGTAGCCGCGAATTTACCTCGCCAAATGGCGGTGTAAAGCCGCCTCCACTTCAAGCTGTCGCACTATCCCGGCCGTCGCTAGTGTCCTAATTTGAGTGGTAGCGCCGACCTTTGGGTCGGCAGATGCTGGCCTAAAGGCCAGCGCTACGCCGAAACTAGGACACTATCCCGGCCGTCAAGTCCTTCGCTTCGGATGGGAAGCATGAGATAATATCGGAGGCTTTCCTTTTGAACAGGTGAAGCAGGGCGCGAAAGACCAACTCTACTATTGAATCAGGTTTGACGGACCGGACCCGAGAAGATACGCGTGGCCGGCACGAGAAACTAAGGGAGGAAATCGTATGCGAACATCGCGGCAAGTGCTTTTGGTTTTTGTTTTGTCCCTTGCTGTTCTACTGCCGGGAGCCGTGCCTCTCCTGGCCAAATGTGCACATCTGAAAGTGAAGGTAACTCCCAAGGAAGCGTACGTATTTGTGGATGGTATTCCGGTCGGGCCGGGGAGCGGGGTCATCTGGGCCGACCCGGGCGAGCATACGCTGGCTGTTTACAACTATGGATTCAAGCCCTACAGCGCCAAGTTCACGGCAGAAAGCGGAAAAAGCACAACCTTGTCGGTGACGCTGGAGCAGATTCCCGGGACTTCACCCGGCCCTTGGGGACGCATCGAACTCAAGGGCGCGCCAGGCGCTGCAGTGCTCTTGAACGGAACTACGCCGGATTTCTTCGTGGCCAATGTGGGCGAAGCCAGCACCCGCAGGAAGCGCGAGTTGCTTGTGCCTCCCGGCGAGTATCAGCTCACGGTACTCGGCTGCTGCTCGGGGACGATCTTTTCCGGGCCGATCACGGTTGGCGAAAACGAAGCTACGATCGTTCCGCTTCCCAACGCAGCAGGCAAGACGACTGCCGACTGGGCTGAGGGCAAGTCGCTGGGCGCCCTGCCGCGCTTTGAGGCAGGTTGCGCCACCTGCCTCACCGTGGCGGTGGCTAAGCCGAGTGCGCAGTTTTCGAGCGCCGCAGCCCAAGTCGAATGCGGCGGCTCGACCCAGCTCAATTGGTCCACGGCTGACGCCCCGAGGGTCGAAATCAGCGGCATAGGAGCGGTGGCCGCCTCCGGCCAGCAGTCAGTGCGACCGAGCCAGACGACCGACTACAAGCTGACCGCGGCAGGACCGGGCGGCGTGGTGACCTCCGACGCTACAGTCAACGTGGCCTCGAACATTCAGAGTTCGCTCAGCCTCGAGCCGGCTCAGGTTCGTTACCACAAGGTGGGGGATCGGGTCGAAGAGCAGGGCAGTTCCACACTCACATGGTCAGCGCCTGGGGCCAACAACGCCGCGCTGGACCCTTTCGGTACGGTGTCGCCCAATGGAACTCGTACTATCCAACCTTCACCCACCAGAACTGAAGCCGGTCCGGTGGATGAAACCATCACCTACACGCTGCGCAGTTCCAATGCTTGCGGGGGGTCGGATACGAAGACTGCTAGCGTGCACATTGTGGGTTCCATCGAGGCGGCGCACGCGGCGGTGAGCGAAGCCACGCTGGTGGAGAAGCTCACACTGAACAGTATTTACTTCCCTTACAACGTGCCCTCCAAGTCGGATCCGCAAGGCGGCCTGGTTCCAAGCCAGGAAAAGCGTGCCCTCGACGTTGCAAATAGCTTCAAGCAATATCTGCAGTACCAGTCTGGGGCGCACCTGGTTTTGGAGGCGCATTGCGACCACCGCGGCACTTCCGAATACAACAAGCTGTTGGCGGGCCGGCGTGCCGACAGAGTCAAGAACTACCTGGTTGAGAACGGGGTGCCCGCCGCGGACATTGAAACAATAGCCATCGGTAAGGAAAATAATCTCACCAACCAGGAAGTTCTTGATCTGCTGAGCCAGAACCCCAACATCACTCCGGAGGAGCAGACGCGTGTGCGGCGAAATCTCGCTGTTTTTCGCATGGCAAACAATCGCCGAGTGGATGTTCGCCTCAGTACGACTGGCCAAACGTCGCACCGCTACTTCCCCTATAACTCCGACGACCTGAAAGTGCTGCTGGGAGAGCCGAAGCGCGCTACGAAGAAGAAATAAAGGGAAGTGCTTTCGCCGGGGCCATCTTGCAGGCCCCGGCGAGCACGATCTCTGAAGTTGAGAAGTGGGGGCAGGGTGAAAGACTGCTGTTCATCCGGATGACAAGGTCGGGTCGCCATACTGCTTTCGAGCGTGGCCCATCATCCAGTGCCGAAAACGAAGTGACAGGGAAGGGCGCACGCCTCAAGCACTCACAGCGCGCGCCCTTCAGGGTTCTTCGGGTCGTAAATTGCTATTCCAGATCTACTTGAGAAGTTGCTTCAAGTCGGAGGCCGTGTACGGATAGTACTGGGTGGACCTCTTCCCCGTAGTGCTCAGAACGATGTCCACACGGCGATTGTTCGCTAACACGAACGCCGGGAGCCGACGGCGCACCTTCTTGCGATCCTGATCCGTGAGATTGGGGATCTGGTCGAGCAACTGTTTCACGGTCGCGGAATCCATCTGTTCGCTCTTTCCGAAAGCCTTTGTCTCGATGCTCCCGCCGCTGACTCCTTGTGAAACCAGGTAGCTCTTGACACGGTCAGCACGACGCTGTGAAAGCTCCATGTTCCATTTTACAGAACCGCGCCGATCGGCCCGGCCCTCAAGGACCAAGTGAGCATCAGGGAGAAGCGAACTGTATTGTTTGAAGGTGTCCGCGATTTGTTGCAGGACTTGTTCCTGGCTTGATTCCAGGCCGCCCTCAGGCTTCCGCTCGCTGGGGAGGTTGGTTGCGAAGTAGACGCTGTTGCCCGGAAGCTTGGCAGCGAGAATTTCCGCCTGTGCCGAAGTCCCTGACTCAATGTTCCCCACGATGTGCAGGCTGGCGGTCTTGGTGTCGGAGCCGCCGCAGGCATTCGAAGCGTGCAGCGTGTAGGTGATCGTCTCGTCGATCGGCCCCACCTGCGTGTTGGTGGGCGTGGGCTGAACCGTGCGAGTGCCGCTAGCCGACACGGATCCGAGCGGATCCAGTGTGGTGCTGCTGGCAGCGGGCGCGTTCCAGGTGACCGTGGCGCTGCCTTGCTCCTCGACCTTGTCGCCGACTTTGTGGTAACGAACCTGCGACGGCTCGACGCTCAGTGAACCCTGAATGGCCGAGTTCACATTCACCGTGGTATCGTTGGTCACAATGCCGCCCGGCCCTGTGGCGGTCAGCTTGTAGTCGGTCGTCTGCGTGGGTTGCACTGATTGGTTACCGGAGGCAGCCACCGCACCTATGCCGCTGATCTCGACCTTAGGAGCGTCAGTCGTGGACCAATTGATTTGCGTCGAGGCCATGCAGTCAACCGTTGATGAGGCGGCCGAGAATTGCACCGTAGGCTTGGCCACCGCGATGGTCACGGCTGCGCCGGTTGCCTGGAAGCGAGGCAGAGCGCCAAGACTCTTGCCCGCTGAAAAATCAGCCGTGGTCTTCCCGCCCGGGTTAGCAAGCGGAATAACGGTTGCCTGGCCTTCCCCGACCGTGATCGGCCCGGAATAGAGCGTCCCCGAGCAGCAGCCGAGTACCGTGAGCTGATAATCGCCAGGAGGCACCAATAGGCGCCGCTTCCCGCCCTTGGTCTCACTCACGTCGCCCACGAGGTAGTCCGGCGTGGTTCCGTTCAACAGCACCGCACCGCCTGTCTCCTTACCCCTGAGTTCGATCCGTCCCCAAGGGCCGGGTGAGGTCCCGGAGAGCTGCTCCAGCGTCACCGACAGGGTCGTGGTTTTACCACTCTCTGCCGTAAACTTGGCGCTGTAGGGCTTGAATCCATAGTTGTAAACGGCCAGCGTATGCTCGCCTGGGTCGGCCCAGATGGTGCCGCTTCCCGGCCCCACCGGAATACCATCCACAAATACGTACGCTTCCTTGGGAGTTACCTTCAATTTCAGATGTGCACATTTGGCCAGGAGAGGCGTGGCTCCCAGCATTAAAACCGCAAGGGACAAAACAAAGACCGATAGCACTTGACGCAATGTTCGCATAGGGTTTCCTCTCATGAGTTTGTCCTACTGACCCTACTTCGTCTTCGGAGTTAGTCTTACTCACCCTGATCAACTTAATCAAAAGGGATTAACCAATTCCATTATTACATTTTTTGTGCCTGTAAATCAAGATTTTCTGTGTGCGGATTCCTCCCCCAGGCAGCCGGAATGGGATTACGGAAACGGCACGCGCGGACGGCCGGAAGCGCTTTCACAATAAGGCCACTTCCAATCGCGAATTTCCGGCATGTCGTCGCCGTAGCGCGCGATGTATTGTTTGTGCTCGATGAGCTTGTTGCGCAGAATCTGCTTGAAGTGGGCGCCCCAGCGCGGCAGCCTGGGCACGCGGTCGACGACGTCGCCGGCCAGGTGGAACCGGTCGACTTCGTTCAACACCGTCATGTCGAAGGGCGTGGTGGTGGTACCCTCTTCCTTGTAGCCTCTCACGTGCAAATTGCCATGGTTGGTCCGCCGGTAGGTCAGGCGATGAATCAGCCAGGGGTAGCCGTGAAACGCAAACACAATGGGCTTGTCGGCTGTGAAGAGCGAATCAAAATCCCGGTCGTTGAGACCATGTGGATGTTCGCTGGAGGGTTGAAGAGTCATCAGGTCAACGACATTGACAACTCGGATTTTCAAGTCGGGAATATGTTCCCGCAGCAAAGCAACGGCAGCCAGACTTTCGAGCGTGGGAATATCACCCGCACGCGCCATGATCACTTCCGGCTCAGTTCCCCGGTCGTTGCTGGCCCACTCCCAGATTCCAATTCCTGTCGTACAGTGCTCGATCGCCGAATTCATGTCAAGCCACTAGAGCGCCGGCTGCTTGCCGGCCACGATCACATTCACGTAGCGCCGGCTGCGCAGGCAGTCATCAGTTACCGAAAGCAAGGTGTTCGCATCGGGAGGCGAAGTCAGCAGGTAATTCAAGGACGCGATCGGGCGCCGCCAGGGGATGTGGCGGGTCACCTTGAGCCACTTGGCGTGATGGTTGAACATCGAATCAATAATGTTGATGAAAGCCTCGTAGCAGGAAAACAAGCCATGGCGTCCGGTGAGGAGATAACCTTCCACCCAACCTTGGCACAGGTGTTCGCTGAGCACCTCCATCACCCGCCCGTTGGCAGAAAGATGTTCATCCGTAGGCAATATCTCTTCCATGAAGACCTTGTCGGTTACCTCCGGCAGCGCCCCCAGGCGGTTCGACACCGCCTCGTCCGGCCCCATGACGCGGAAGTTCTTCGACTCGGCATTCAGCTTCATCACATCGCGCAGCATTCCGCCCATGATGCGGGTGGCTTCGGCAATCGTGGTCCCCGGTTTGATCACTTCGACGCCCTCGCGTCATCCGCGGAGAACGCACGGGAAATTATGCTTTGCGCTTCCTCCTGGATCTTCCGCAAGTGATCCGCACCCAGAAAACTTTCCGCGTAGAGTTTATACACTTCTTCGGTTCCGGAAGGACGCGCCGCAAACCAGCCGTGCGCGGCCACGACCTTGAGGCCCCCGATGGAGTTCCCGTTGCCGGGCGCCGTACTGAGCATCGCCTCGATTTTCTCGCCTGCCAACTCTGTGGCATCCACCTGTTGGGGAGTCAAGCGTTCCAGAGCCTCTTTCTGCTCGGGGCTTGCCGGCGCGTCGATGCGCTCGTACAGCGGTTCCCCGAACTGCCGTGTCAGGTCGCGATAGAGTTCTCCGGGATCGCGGCCTGCGCGCGCCGTTATTTCCGAAGCGAGCAGCGCGAGGATGATGCCGTCCTTGTCCGTGGTCCAGGCGGTGCCGCGGCTGCGCAAGAAGGATGCGCCGGCGCTCTCTTCGCCGCCGAATCCCAGCGATCCTTGGAGCAATCCCTCCACGAACCATTTGAACCCCACAGGCACTTCCACCAGTCGGCGTCCCAGGCTGGCGGCGACGCGGTCAATCAGGCTGCTGCTTACGAGAGTCTTTCCCACCCCGGCGTCCGGGCGCCAGTCTTCGCGATGACGAAACAGGTAGGAAATGGCCACGGCGAGATAGTGGTTGGGATTCATCAATCCGGCGCTACGCGTCACGATCCCGTGGCGGTCATGGTCGGTGTCGCAGGCAAAAGCCACGTCATACTGATCTTTGAGCGCAATCAGCCCCGCCATGGCGTCGGGCGACGAGCAGTCCATGCGGATCTTGCCGTCCCAGTCCAGTGTCATAAAACGGAAGGTAGGGTCGACGGAGGTGTTGACAACCGAGAGCGCCAGCTCGTAACGCTCGGCGATACGAGGCCAATAGGCTACGCCAGCGCCGCCCAGGGGGTCCGCGCCGATCTTGAGATGGGCGGCGCGAATCGCCTCCATGTCCACCACCCCCGCAAGGTCCTCGACATATTCAGTAATGTAATCGTGCGAGTGGGTGGTGGGCGCCTTCAGCGCCATGGCGTAAGGGATGCGCGAGACTTCCCGCAGTCCGTCCGTCATTAAAACGTTGGCGCGATCTTCAATCCAGCGAGTGGTGGAGGTGTCCGCGGGGCCGGCGTGGGGAGGGTTGTATTTGAACCCGCCGTCCTCAGGAGGATTGTGAGAGGGGGTAATCACAATTCCATCCGCGAGGCCTGTTTTCCGCTCGCGATTGTAACCCAGGATGGCGTGAGAAAGAACCGGTGTGGGCGTGTAGCCGCCGTCCTGATCGATCATGACCTCGACGCCATTCGCCGCAAGCACTTCCATCGCCGAAGCAAAAGCGGGCTCGGAGAGGGCATGCGTGTCCTTGGCCAGAAAAAGTGGCCCGTCAATGCCTTGCTGCCGGCGATAACCGCAAATGGCCTGCGTAATCGCAAGGATGTGGCTCTCATTGAAAGAGTCTGAAAATGCGCTGCCGCGATGCCCTGAGGTTCCAAATGCCACGCCCTGTCCCGGCAGGCCGGGATCCGGCCGCCCGGTGTAATACGCAGTAATTAACTTCGGCACGTTGACAAGATCCGAAGGCTCCGCGGGTTTGCCTGCGCGAGGGTGCCGTCTTGCACCGTTCATCTCGCCCTCCTGTTAAGAGTGCCTGGGCGTGGAGCTTTACCCTGAACTCGAACTTCTATTTTGCCAGAAAGCCCTGAGAGTGAAAACGTTCAGTTTCTGGAATCTGGAAACTCAAAACAACTATCGTCATGTCATCGTGAGCGGAGGCTTCATGAGCCTCTAGTTCACCACCTGTCATGAAAACAGTTCCCCTCCTTGCTAAGGAGGGGCTAGGGGGGTTGCCATTCGCCGGCGATACTACCCACCACCCCTGCCCCTCCTCGCGCTGAGGCGGGGAGTCGTTTTCGTGGCGGCGAAGGACCCCAGCAGTTTGAGAAGGCGCATCGCTCGTGCGCTTAAACGCGATAGGCCCGCACCCGATCCATTGTGCGATTGGCGGTGTCCAAGTCGGGGACATCCAGAACCTTGTACAGGACTCCACCCGGCAAGCGGCGCCCTTCAAGAGCGGCCACGAAATCCTGCAAGTGGACCTGTACAACCAGGGGCAAATTCCCGGTCCGGGACTTGAGTTCAGCGAGAACCGAGAAGGCGGTGGGGATGTCCTTGTCGTCGCCTAAAAAGATGGCCTTGAGGCCTCGCAAGGATGACACAGCCTCGAGCAGGTGGCGGCCGTTGCCGTGAATGTGCAACACGCCGCCGTCAAATGCTGCGAAGATCCGCTCCACCGGCTCTCTCCCCCAGCGCTCAAAATAGGCAACGTTCGTCATGTGAAACGGATCGACGCTTTCGGAGACGATACGTCCTGGTATCCATTGCACCATATTGCTGCACGTCCCGCCCTCGAGCAGCGGGATTTCCCTGAAGAAAGTCTGCTGCACATCCAGATTAAGCCGATACGCGAATTCTACGGCTTGCGAAACGTAACTCGGATGGTCGAGCAGCTCAAGATAGGTTCGCGTGCCTCCAAAGAGCTCGAAGACGAAATTCAGGCTGTCGATGAGGATGAAATGGCTGATGCCGAATTTGCCTCGAGCGGCCTCGCAAAAGCAGCGTAGCTCGCGGAGATAGAATTGATAGACCTCGCTGCTCTGGTTGATGGAGAGTTTCTCGAGCTCGGACCATTCCTTGAAGATGGGCGGGACCATGGAAGAGATCCAGCCGTTTTCCGGATGGGCCATGAACCGCACTTCACCGCCCACAATACCGCCGTAGAGGCCTTGATCGAGTTCGCTCAAGTAGGCTGCCGGGACCGAGTCGTCGAGGACGGTGGCGCGTTCGGCCAGAAGGCCGTCCCAAAATGCGACGCGCTCCTCGAGCTCGGGACACTCAGCGGGTCCCTCAGGATAACGCTCTCGAAACTGCAGCAGCGCCTCAGTGGGGATTTCCATGCACGCCAAGATGCGGTCCTGCAAGCGCTTTTCATAAAGTCCGCGCAGCCGTTCCAGCCGCTCCCAGCCGTCGGGGCAGTAACGCAACGGAAAGTCCATGCTGTTCCTACACTTTCCAATAGACGACGTATCTTTCACCGAGCAGCTTGTAGAAGGGAATCAGGCTGATCTGCCTGGTCCCGGCCATAACGCGAAAGCTCGCGAGCTGGTTTGCGACCGGCTCCACCCGACCTAGTAGATCCTTCGAGTTGGAGTTGATGGCGGGAACGGGCGGCGGATTTCCGGCGGGCGTTGGGTCGTAACCTAAGTAGATCTCAGACCTGGTCAGGCCCTCGTTTCCCAGACGGCCGGCGAGCACCAACGGTCCATACATCACGGCTTGAAGAGAGGGATCGCCAGCCAGGGCTTCGACGTGCAGTCCCATCGGCAGACTGACTTCCACTCGGTCGCCGTCCTTCCAGGTTCGGGTCAGCGTCAGATAGCTGCTGGGACTCGCATACTCAGGCAGAGCCTGGCCGTTTAGGCTGATCTTCCCGCCGCGTGTCACCCAATAAGGAATGCGGACGTTCAAGTCCATATCCACCGGCCTCGCTGTGTGAATCACCAGGCGGGTCTTTCCCTCCTCAGGAAAGTTGGTTTCCTGCACCAAGCGGACGCCCTTTTCGGGCCAGTCCAATTCGGAAGCGATGAACAGGTTTACAAACAACCCGTGCTCGTCGTGAAAGTAGATCGTGTCGCCGAACTTGGCATACTCCTCAACACCCGTGCCCGTGCAGCACCAGAATGAATCAAAGGGTGAGTGAAAAGACTTCCAGTAGCCGCTGCCGCCCAGGGGAAGGTAATAACTCTTCAGCCCGTCCGCGTCCTGCGTTCCCAGTCGGCTGTTGAAGAGGGTGCGTTCGTAGTAGTCCATGGTTCGCGGGTCAGCGGTCCAGCCAAAGATGTGCCGGGTCAGCTTCAGCATGTTGTAACCGCAGCAACACTCCTCTGTGGTTTTGCCCAGTTCACCCGCCAGTTCGCCGGGCTCCGTGCGCCAATGCTCCTCGTTGCTCGTGCCGCCCGTGCAATAGGCGCGAGCACCGGTCACTTCCTGCCAGAAGAATGACGCGATCTCATGGAAGCGAGGGTCGCCCGAGAGCTCATAACGCCGCGCGGCGGCAATCATCTTCGGGATATTCGTATTGGCGTGCAGGCCTTTCAACTCATCCCGGTGCGCCGCCAGGGGATCGAATACTTTCTTGTGATAGAAGCGGTCGGCCACCCCGAGGTAGTGGGAGTTGCCCGTCAAGGCGTAGAGGTTGTAGAGCGACTCCATGGTGCCGCCGAACTCCGTTTTCATCACCTGCTGCATCTGGTCGTCGCTGAGCGGTTGGACCCACCGCCCGATCCAGCCAGCCAAGCCTTCGGCGACTTCCAGGGCTTGCTGGTTCCCGCAATAAACATGCATGTCGATAAGGCCTGCCAGGATTTTGTGCAAGGTGTAAAAGGGCGCCCACACAGGCTTGCCATTTCGCAGGCGATCGAAGAACTCCCTCGGAAACGCGCTCAGGTAACCGTCTCCAAGGGCCTGCTGGCAGCGCGCCAACTGCTCCACCATAGCGTTTCCCCGGGCCGCTAAGTCCTCGTCGCCGGCGCCCGCACGCATTAGCGCGCAGGCCGAAAGGTAATGGCCCCCCGCGAAGTGCCCGCGCAGCTCGCAATCAGGTTTTTCCCACCCACCCAAAGGCGTGGCTGAAGAGGGCAGACCGGCATTCAGGCGAAAGGTATGCAGCAGCCTGTCCTGGGGCAAAGACATTAGATAGCGACGGTTGGCTACCAGGGCGTCCTGGAATGGACCCTTTCTCAGCCGAACTTGCGCGGTCGGGAAAGGCTTGACCTTCCAGGCGCTCTTATCGAGGCTCAGGACGCGCGCCTCCCGGCCGGCGCCACCAGACATGGTGGTGGGAGGACTGCCGCTCGAAGCCGACTTTGGGACGAGCACCGCACCTGCCAGCGCCGCCGCGGTGGTGGATACAAACTGCCTGCGAGTCATTCCATTGTCAGGCTGCATCACTGCACCTCCCAGCAGAATCCTAGCCTATGGATCTGAAGTTGTCAAGTGACAGACTTTAATGCCTCGATGACCGCCCCGCCGTAGGGGGACGGCTTGCCGTCCGCGCATTTCTGCTGGTTCGGACGAGGGTAGGGCAAGCCCCATAAGCGTTTACTTAAGGCGCCGGGACTTCGAAAGCCGCGGAGCGGCGCCAGAAAGTAGCCCACGGCGTGAGCCGTGGGACGGAACGTGGCGTTAATATTC
>JBEKLY010000033.1:0-39409 GCA_050010015.1 Terriglobia bacterium | reverse complement strand
GTAAAACCACCGACTGGAGAGCCGGATGCGGGAGATCCGCCAGTCCGGTTCGGAGGGAGGGGGATTCGAATTCAATCGTTTCTCCCTACCCCTATCTCATGTCCAGCCCCTGCGGGGCTGAGCGCTCGAGCGGTGGCCGGGCCTTTTGGACGGGGGATCCTGTGATCTCTCCTCTGCGGGTGGTTTTGAAACAGCTTCTAGGCATGATGGCTCCCGTGACGTCGTTTAACTGCTCAGGGTGGGAGAGTATTCTGCATCGGAGAGAGAATTTCAAGCGGTTTTCTTCTGGAGTGGGACAGGCACTCTTGCCTGTCTCCTGGGCCCTGCAATCTCCCACCCGCACAGGCCGGAGCGCCAGTGCCACTTGCCGCCCGCGCTACAACTCGCGGCTGTTGAGGCGTGCGTGGCACCGCGCGCGATGGGTGCGTGTTAGAATATTCTGCGTAAATATGGTTGATTGCTTTTGGCAAAGGCTGGGCCTGGTTATGGGCGTTGAGAAGATACTGACATTGGATCGGGCGTACGAGGTTGTGGCCGATCTGAAGCGGCGCGGCAAACGAGTGGTGTTCACGAACGGGTGTTTTGATCTTTTGCATCCCGGTCACACTCGTTATCTGGCGGAGGCCCGGAAACTCGGCGATGTGCTGATCGTGGCGGTCAACAGCGATTGCAGCGTGCGGGCGCTCAAGGGGACGGAGCGAGCTATCCAGCCTGAGGCAGAGCGAGTGGAGATCCTGGCGGCCTTGAGAGTTGTGGACTACGTAACGATTTTCGATGAGACTACACCCCGCGCCGTAATTGCTCATATGCTGCCGCAGGTGTTGGTAAAGGGCGGAGACTGGAGGCCCGACGCCATTGTGGGCCGCGCGGAAGTGGAAGCGGCGGGCGGGCAGGTGGTTTCGATTCCTCTGGTCGAGGGGTTTTCCACCTCGTCGATCATTCAGGCGGCGTTGAAAGGCAGAAGTCAGGAGTCAGAAGTCAGGAGACGGCTGCTGACACCTGATCGCTGATGACGGACAATGGGCGGCGCGCAATCGGGAACTGAAACCTGAGAACTGAGAACTGACGGCAGAGCAATGTCTGATCTGCGCTACTTGTTAAACCCCATTCTCGAGCACGCGGCTTTTCGCGGCGTGTTGCAGGCTCTGAAGGAGGCTGCGCCGGGCGAGGGCGCGCGAGTAACTCTGTCCGGCCTGACCCCTTCCGCCAAGGGTCTGGTGGTCGCCGGCGCGGCTTGCCAACTTTCCCGCCCGGTGATTGTGCTGACGGCGGACAATGAAACCGCTGCCAACCTTCAGCGGACCACGGCAACATTTGCGGCCTGGCTCGATCCAGGCTCTCGCCAGGCGGTGCTGACTTTCCCCTCACTCGATTGTTCTCCCTACGAAGGCCGTTCCCCGCACGGGGAGATTCTGGAACGGCGCGCGGTAACGTTATGGAGCGTAACCCAACGACGAGTACGCGTGCTGTTGACGCCGGTTACGGCGGCACTGGGGCGGTTTCGGGAGCGAGCCTTCTACTCTTCGCTGGCGCTCGAGATCAAAGCCGGTGATGAACTGGCCCTCGACGATCTCGCTGAGCATCTGAGCGGAGTGGGATACGAACGGGAAGAACCGGTCTCCGATGTCGGGCAATACTCAGTGCGTGGCGGGATTGTGGATGTTTTTCCGCCCGAGGCTGAGTGGCCGCTTCGCATTGAGCTCTGGGACGATCGCGTTGAGTCGCTGCGCGAATTTGATCCCGATACGCAGCGCTCGCGCCAGCCCGTGCCGCGTGCTCTGCTGCTTCCACTTTCGGAGGTCACTCGCTCCCGGCGGTTTTTTGAGAAGCTCGTCGGCGCGCTCGACAAACGGGCGGATCCGCGCCGCAAGGAGCAGGCAGCGCCGCGATTCGAGCGGGAGCCTGAGTGGGCGGGTGAGTATGGGAATCCCTTCCCGGGATGGGAGTTCTTCGCGCCTCTCGTGGAGCCGAACCCGCGCAGCCTGTTCGCGTTGTTCGATAATCCTGTCGTCATTTGGGATGAACCTCTGGACCGCCACGCGCAATGGAAGGGCTTCCTGGAAAAGCTGGCAGCGGAGTATGACGAGGTTCGCGACGTCGTTCCGCCGCGCCCGAGGCCGGAGGATATATCTCTTACCGAGGATGAATTCCATAAGATTCTTCAAGCGTTACCTCAGTTATACCTGAAGGAGCTTGCGCTCGGTCCAGGAGTCGGGAGTCCGGAGCCCAGCAGCAAAGAGTCGCCAAGTTGGGCAGAACAGCCTGATTCCGAGAGCGGCTCTGCCGCCCCGTCTTGCGGAAAGCCTGCGGCTTTCCGGGCAGTGACCGACCCCTCCCTCTCTTCCGCGCAGGCTGAAAGGCTGTGCCTTCCAGCCTGCGCGGAAGAACTTCCTCTTGAACCGCTCTCCTCGGAAAGGCGAAGCCTTCCCGCAAGTCAGGCGGCAGAGCCGCAAGGCACTCTCAAAACGGGAGAGGGTGGGCTGGCCGAGTCCGACCGAATCGAGCCGTTGCCCGGTCAAGAGTTCGTTCTGCTTACTCAGCCTTCGCCAAAGTTCCAGTCGGGTGTAAAGGGATTTGCGGAAAATCTGCGCGGGAGTTTAGAGCGCGGCATGTCCGTGGTTTTGGTTACTCCCAGCAGCGGGAAGGCAGAGCGGCTGCGCGGGATTCTTAACGAGTACGAAATTCCCTTTGAAACCGCAAGCAGCGATGGCGCCCCTGCCGACGCTTTGGATGCGGTGGGAAAGGATAAGCAGGAGCGCCTGTCCCGCGTCGCGCTGATGGTTCGGGGTGATCTTGTCGAGGGGTTTGCCATCCCTGACCTGCAACAGATGTGGCTGGCGGACAGCGATCTGTTTGGAGGGTTCGATTGGGCCTCGCGACGGCGCGAGCACTCCGGGGCCTTGAGTTTCATTTCGGACCTGGGCGATTTGAAGGTGGGCGATTTCGTGGTGCACGTAGACCACGGAGTGGGGCTTTATCAAGGGCTACGGCAGTTGAGCGTCAGCGGGCCGCAGCGCGACTTCATGCTGCTGACGTACCAGGATGATGCGAAGCTGTACGTGCCGCTCGAACGGCTGGACCTGGTGGAGAAGTACAGGTCCGGGGGAGAGGGTGCGAAGCCGGCCTTGGACCGGCTGGGCGGGACCACGTGGGAGCGAACGAAGTCGCGCGTCAAGAGAGCCTTGCGCGACATGGCTCAAGAATTACTTCAACTCTATGCGCAGCGCAAGATGGCGGGTGGCACACCCTCGAGCCCAGACACTCCGTGGCAGGAAGAGTTCGAAGAGGCGTTCGAGTTCGAGGAGACGCCCGACCAGTTTAAGGCGCTGGCGGATATCAAGACGGATCTGGAAAGTCCGGAACCGATGGACCGGTTGCTGTGCGGCGATGTGGGCTACGGCAAAACCGAGTTGGCGATGCGCGCCGCTTTCAAAGTCATCCAAGACGGCCGGCAGGTGGCGGTGCTGGCCCCCACTACCGTGCTGGCATTCCAACACTACGAAACCTTCCGGCAGCGGCTGGCGTCGTTTCCGATGAGAGTGGATATGCTCAGTCGGTTCAGGCAGCCCGCGGAGCAGAAAAAGACGGTGGCTGAAACCGAGGCGGGCAAGGTGGACGTGCTGATTGGCACTCACCGCCTGCTGTCGAAAGACGTTCGCTTCCGCGATCTGGGATTGTTGATCGTGGATGAGGAGCAGCGCTTCGGAGTGGCGGCAAAGGAGAAGCTGAGGAAATTCAAGGCGGGCGTAGACGTGCTGGCGATGTCGGCCACTCCCATCCCGCGCACTTTGCACATGTCGCTGGGCGGATTGCGCGACCTCTCGGTTATCGAGACACCGCCGCTTGGCCGCCTGGCGATTCAAACCACCGTCGCGCCCTTCAACCACAACCTGATTCAGTCCGCGATCCTCCAGGAGATGCACCGCGAGGGCCAGGTGTTTTTCGTGCACAACCGGGTGGAGTCCATCTTCAGCATCGCGGCCATCGTGCAGAGGCTGGTGCCCACGGCACGGATCGGCGTGGCACACGGGCAGATGAACGAAAAAGAGCTCGAAAGAGTGATGTTCAAATTCATGCAGGCAGAGTATGACGTGTTGGTGGCGACGGCGCTGATCGAGAACGGGCTGGACATTCCACGCGCCAACACCATCATAGTCAACCACTCCGAGCGCTTCGGCTTGGCCGATCTTTACCAGCTACGCGGCAGGGTGGGGAGGTCGAATCGGCGCGCTTACGCTTACTTCCTGGTGGCGGCTGAGGAAGCACTGACGCCCATCGCGCGGCGGCGGCTGGCGGCGCTGAAGGAGTTTTCGGAATTGGGCGCGGGCTTTCGTCTGGCGGCGCTGGACCTCGAGTTGCGTGGCGCGGGAAATCTCCTGGGGGCTGAGCAGCACGGGCATTTGAATGCCGTCGGAATCGACCTCTACCTGAAAATGCTCGAGCAGACAGTGGAAGAACTGAAAGGGGCGCCGCAGAGGATCGACGTGCGGGCTTCGATCAACCTGGGACTCGATATTAAGATTCCGGACAATTACGTCGCCGACGAGAGCCAACGGCTGCGCCTCTACAAGCGCATCTCCAGCCTGGCCTCCCCTGAGGTGCGAGCCGAACTCGAAACCGAGCTCAACGACCGTTACGGACCGATTCCTCCCTCCGTCGCGAATCTCCTCTCCTATGGGCTACTGAAGTCTGCCGCGGAGCAGCTTCTAGTGCAGTCCATCGAAAGAAAAGCAGACGAAATCTGGATGCGATTTCACGAACAGACTCCGGTTGATCCGGCAAGGGTTACGACGTTCGTGCGCCGGCGGAAGGAAGCCAGCCTTCGGCCCGACGGGGTGCTGCGTTTCGCGCTGCGGGGCGGCGAGGCAAAGACTCTCGAAGAGGTCCAAAATGTCTTGCGGGAACTGCAACCCAAGCATTAAGATAATTAGGTAGTGCAGACCTGCTTTGTAGGTCTGCGGTTTTTGGTTCTCATTCGGACACCGGCGAAGAGTCGGAGACCTTGGAAAGAAGGTCGGCGCTACCCGGTGAAACCGAAAGGCACAGGCAAGAGTGCAGAATGTACAGGATGGGTCAACCGAAATGAGTAAACGGATATGGGTAGTCATGGCCGGCGTGGCGCTGGTGGCGGGCTCGGCGGGCGCTACGTGCGCGGGTGCGAAAATAATCGAGCGCATCATTGCACGCGTCAACAACGAAGTCATCACGCAGAGCCGTTATGATGATGAACAGGCGGAACTGCGGGGCAGGCTCGCGGAGCAGTACTCGGGCACCGAATTGGATGCCCAAGTGCGCGAACAAAGCAAGAATCTGCTGCGCGACCTGGTCGACGAATCGTTGATGGTGCAGAAGGCCAAAGACGAGGACATCAACGTGGAGACAGATGTCATCAAGCAGCTTGACGACATCCGGAAGAAAAACAACCTGGCCACCCTCGAGGACCTGGAAACGGCAATCGAGAAGGAAGGAATGAATTATGAAGACTTCAAGGACAAGATCCGGCGCAACTTACTGATGCGGGAAGTTATGGAACGCATGGTCGGCTCGCGCATCCAGGTGTCGCAAGAAGATGCGCGGAAATTCTATGAGGCTCACAAGAACGATTTCAAATCGCCGGGCCTGGTGCACTTGCAACAAATCCTCGTCGCAACCGAGAAACGGAAGCCGGAAGAAGCCGAGAAGCGGGCGAACGATGCGGTGGCGGAATTGAAGGCGGGGCAGAAGTTTTCCGAAGTTGCAAAGAAGTACTCCGATGGGTCAGGAGCCGACCAAGGCGGCGATTTGGGCATGATGAAAGAAGCTACCCTGGCCCCGGAGATCGCCGGCGTGGTGACAAAGCTCGATGTTAATGAGTTTAGCAACCCCATCCAAACCAAGTACGGTTATATCATCCTCAAAGTGACGGAACGGATGAGCCCAGGCATTCCCAAGTTTGAAGAAGTTGCACAGCGCGTCAACGAAGCCCTCTACAACCAGAAAATGGAGCCGCGTATGCGCGAATATTTGACGCAGCTCCGGAGGGAAAGTTACATCTATCGAGCCCCGGGATACATCGACACGGGGGAGCAACTGCCGACTGATACCCTGACGGCCAAGAAAGAGAAATGAAGGAGCGCTTCGTCACCGATCTCCGTTCCAATAGTCCGGTCCGGACTACCTTCCTGCTGCAAGCCCGAGAAAGGAAGATTGCGCGAACAGGAAACGCATACCTCGATTTGGAGTTGCGCGACTCGAGCGGGGTGATCCGCGCCAAACTGTGGGATTGCGATCGTATGCCGCTGGACTTCGACGTGGAGGATATCGTTGAGGTCGACGGCCTGGTGGAAGATTATCAGGGCACGCCGCAGATTCGAGTGCGCAGGATTTCGAAGTGCGCGGCGGAGGGCCTGGACCTGTCCGACTACCTGCCGCGTTCGCGGCGTGACCCTGCGGAGATGTACGCCGCCCTGCTCGAGCGCGTGAAACGCATGGGCGAGGGGCCATTGCGGGCGCTGTTGCTTTCAATTCTGGAGGACCCTTCCATAGCGGAGAAATACGAGCAGGCGCCGGCAGCGATGAGCTATCACCACGCTTTTCTCGGCGGGCTCCTCGAGCACGTGTTGTCGCTGGTCGAACTGGGCGATCAACTATGCGACCACTATGCATACCTGCGCCGAGATATGTTGCTGGCTGGCTTGGTGCTGCACGACCTGGGGAAAATTGAGGAGTTGAGCTTCTCTTGCGGATTTCGGTATTCCACGCGAGGGCAGTTGCTGGGCCACATTGCGATGGGCCTGGAAATAGTGCAAGAGAAGATTCGGCAGATTCCGGGCTTCCCCCCGGAGTTGAAGAGCCAGCTGGAGCACATCATTCTTTCTCACCACGGCAAACTGGAGTTCGGGTCTCCCAAAGAGCCCATGTTTCCCGAGGCTCTTGTGATGAATTTCCTCGACGAAATCGACTCCAAGCTGGAAGCGATGCGAGCCCAGTATGCCAGCGATCAGGATCGGCCGGGGGATTGGACGGCGCGCAATCCGGCGTTGAGACGAGAGCTGTTGAAGGTTCAAAACAAATAAACGACCGTGAGCGACGCGAATCCACTCCCTGATATCCTCCAGATCCTTCCGCATCGATACCCCTTCTTGTTCGTCGATCGAGTCACCGAATTCGTTCCGGGGAAGCGAATCGCGGCCACCAAGAGTTTTTCGGCGGACGACGAGGCCTCGCGGGGATTCCTTCCGGGCTCGCCCATCATTTCAGTCGCCGTGCTGCTGGAGTTGGTCACCCAACTGGGAGCCGTTCTGGTTATGGAACGGCCGGAGATGGCGGGCAAGGTCGCGATGATTTTGCAGATTCCCGAGGCGCAACTGACACAGCCCGTGGAGCCGGGCGATACGCTTCGCGTGGAGGCCGAGGTGTTGAAGCTTGGCGAGCGCCTTGGCGAGCTGCGCGGCACGATTTTCCGTGCCGGCGAAAAGGTGGCGGAGGGAAAAGTACGTTTCGCAATTGTTGACGAGGCGCAAATCAGGAGTCAGGAGTCAGGGCCCAGGAGTCAGGAGTCAGGAGTCAGAAGTCAGAATAAGGACGAACGAGGGCGCTCAGAGGTTTGAACGGCTCAGAGCAGCCCGGCGCCGAACCTTCTTGCGTATCCCCGATCGCAGGTGTCTCCATTCTGACTCCTGACTCCTGAATCCTGACTCCTGCTTTCTTATGCTTTTCGAAGAACTGCAAATTCGCGACGTGGTGATCCGGCCGGCCCACATCCTGGCGCCGATGGCGGGTGTTACCGACACGGTATTCCGCCGCTTCATCAAACGCCTGGGTGGGTGCGGGCTGATAATGACGGAGTTCGTCTCTAGCGAAGGGATGCTTCGTCAAAATCTCCGCTCTAAGCGCTACCTGTACTACACGCCGGAAGAGCGGCCGATCTCCGCGCAGATCTTCGGCGCCGAGCCGGACCGGTTGGCGGAAGCGGCGCGCATGATCGAGGATCTCGGCTTCGACCTGGTCGACCTGAACCTGGGGTGCCCTGCCAAAAAGGTTGTGAAGTGCGGCGGCTCGGGCTTGCTTCGCGACCTACCGCTGCTGGAGAAAATCCTGCGAACGATTCGCGCCGCGGTGCGGATTCCGTTTACGGTAAAGCTGCGCTCCGGATGGAGTGACGCGGAGATCGTCGCTCTCGAGGTGGCGCGAATGGCCGAGGAGTGCGGCGTGGAGGCGCTCGCCGTTCATCCGCGAACGCGTGTGCAAGGTTTCAGCGGCCGAGCGCGGTGGGAGATCATCCAAGAGGTGAAGTCACAAGTGCGCATCCCGGTCATCGGGAACGGCGACGTGGTTACGCCGCAGGATGCCCTGGCGCTCCACCAGCAGACGGGATGCGACGCAGTGATGGTTGGACGCGCCGCCTCCATCAATCCCTGGATATTCCGCCAGCTTGCCGATTTTTTCCGAACCGGTACGTTCAAGGAACCGAGCGAAGCTGACCGCTACCAATTGATTCGCTCGTATTACCAGATGTTGGTGAGTGAGGAAGCTCCAGGCGCCATCGGCAAGATGAAACAATTCGCAAGCTGGTTCACCCATGGGATACGCCGGGGGGCAGAGCTGCGCAGGTCGATCCAAAGTGCTGGCAGCACGCAGGACGTTTTGGATCGAGTGGACCAGTTCTTCAGTACAGCGGGGATTTATTCATTGAGCCAATGATCTGCGGCGGCAGGCTCGCGGTTGCAGGCGGACCGAAGGGGGTCATGTATGGCTGTTCGAAGGAAGTGACCACCGGCCCGTGCCTCGACGGCTGATAAAAAAGCGCCGTCGCAGTCCACCCTCTCTCCAGGGGAGAGGTATTGGCCATCACCGAGGTCCGGTTTCTTCCCAGGCGAGGGAGCAATCGTTAGTTCACCAGGTATGGACCAGCAGGGACGAGGCTGTCGGGGCGTTGCTATCGAGCGGCGGCTCGGGGCGGCTCTGGAAAAGCAAGTCGCGCACCAGATCGACGGCACTGAGCCTTACCCAGATATTGTCCGCGCACCCTGCTACGCGCACCTCCCGGGCCCCGAACTTTACCACTTCCTCGAGCGTTGCGCCGGAAATGATGGAGGAGTCAAGCGGTCCTGAGATTTGGGTATCTTTCGCCGCGGGCTGGCGGCATAGCGCTTCAAGCGCTTTTTCAATTTGCGACTCCTGTGCAACACAGGGCTGAGTTCGAAAGTCGAGCATCTGCTCAATGGCATACAGCGCTGTATAATCAACCCGGTTGGAGAAGGCCACGTAAAGCAGTCCGCTGGCGGCCAGGTAGTTGACCGGCAGCATCTGAAAGGAGAGTAGTAAGCCGGCGGGAAGCAGGTGAGCCCAGTTCAGCTGGCGCTCCCCCCTGTCCAAGGGGTAAACCGGTAGGGACAACTGCGCGGCCAGCGCTTGTGTGATCTGGGGTTCCGTTACCGCACCTTGGCGTCGCAACCAATCGCCGACCCGCCCTTGCCCGGCTTCTCGTTGCGCCTCCAAGGCCGACTGTAAGGACTCCGTGGAGACCAAACCCAACGAATGCATGACCAGACCTAAGGGAAAGCGATGGGGCCGGCTGTTGCGGTTCGCCCGCGTAGCTTCGATGACCGGCGCCAAGAATTCCCCGAGCACCCGATCGAGGCACTCCGGCGAGCAAAGCCATTGCTTGTTCAGAAACACGCCTCGGGGAGGTTTGAGAATCGTGCGCCACACACTTCCTTGCTGGGGACAATGTGGGTTTGCGCATCTCGGGCCGAGTTTCATCATGTCATTGCTCCCGCGTGCCGCCGTAGACGCGCTAGCGCTGCAACGATTCGAGCCGCTCGATAGGATTCAAGACCTCGGTCACTCGCAGAGCGTAGTAGCCATCCAAGACAACGACCTCTCCCTGTGCGACGACCTTCCCGCCCACGAGGAGTTCGACCGGTTCCACGATCCTCTGATCCAGTTCAACCACCGATCCGGGGCTGAGCTCAAGAATGCTGCCCAAGGGCATTTCAGACTTCCCAAAACGCAAAGCCACCGGCAGTTCAACGTCGAGAAGGAGTTCGATGTTTTTGCTGCTTTGGGAGACTGCCTGCGAAGTCGTCGGGGCGGGCAGCGCGGGCGTTTCGAGTTGCGGCGCAGGTTTTCCCGGCGGCCCGGCGGCCAAAGACTCGCCGAGATCAGGATTGAGGATAATCAATAGCGGGAACTGGACTTCCCCCTCGCTCTTCAGGCGGTAACCCCGTTGAAGGTGGGGCTTCCAGCTTCCCGGCTCATGGCCGGCCAAAACCAGGCTTATCTCGCCGCCCATAAGCGGTTTCAGCGCTAGGGCAGCCGTCCCTCCGAACTGGCGGAAGAGTTCATCCAGGGCGTCTTGATATTCGCTGGAAAAATCCTGAGAGGCATTGAAGGGCTCTCCCATCAGAATCTGTGCTAAGCGAAGAGCATCGGAACGCTCAATCCCGAAGGAATGTTCTCCATTCAGAGGGGAGGGATTCTGGCCGGTACTGCTGACGGTGAAGCGCAGCCACAATCCTTCTTCCTCTAGAATTCCCGCTTCGTTGGCGGCCTCTTGCGGCGAGAGCTCAGACGCCGTGAAGGCCGTCCCGGCAATTTTCTCGAGCACTTCGCAAACGCTGCTCAACCAAGCGCTCAGATAGCTTTCCGTACGATTGGGTGCAGGAGGTGGAGTTTCACTGATCACTGTTTTCACTCCGGCGAGGATCGGGAATACTAATCGCTTTCACGATTTGACCGGCCCGTTGACTTCCACTGCGGACCGGTTGGGCGATAAAGAGCGGCTGATTCGCCACGTACAAAACCGCGGGCTCGTTCGACTTCAAATGCAGGCCGAGAATGCTCCCCCCTTTGAGGTCGAGCAACTGCCGGCTGCTGACGGCGCCGCCCGGCAGGACCAGTTCGATGGGAAACGTGCATTTCCCCAGCTTCCCACGGAGGTTCGAGGTTACGCTTGAGACAGCCCGGTGTTTCCTGTAGGACCCTTGCTGAGCAAGCTTTCGCATCATTGCCGTGGCGGCTGCCGCTGGGAATCCTGTCATTAACATACCGCCCGCTTTGCCGATGCGAATCTCGAAGCTGAGAGCAAGAACTTTCTCGTTGGGAGGCATCAAGCGCACAATCTGTGTTTGCCGCTGGCGGGCATCGAAGTTGATCTCCGTATCGATAACCGGCTGCCAGGTGGATTGAAGCTCGCTGCAGATCGTCTGCGCCAAGCCCTTGAGGATCTCCTCCTCGACTTCTGTGATCTCGCGGAGTTCGGGCATCAGGTATCCCGGGCCGCCCAGCAGAAGATCGATAATGGGAAAGGCGATCTGCAAATCCAGCACAATGGCGGCCATCACGTCCAGGGCCGGAAGGTGGGCAGAAACTACATAATTGATTTCCGGCACGCGCTGCAAGAATTCACCGTAGGCGATTTGTTCCGTGGAGACCAGGTTGACCTCAGTGGCTACTCGAAGTTGAGCAGCCAGCGAGCGAGCGAGACCGCGCACAAAAGGATCGTGCAGTTCGTTGACCGCGCGCAACTGATCGCGCGCCATCATGCCGGCCCGGCGGAAATTGCAGGCGGTCACCGGTTTGTTCTGTTTCTGCGCCTGTTTCCTGGCGCCCGGGCGGTCCTTCGCCGCGTGGAAGAGCGCGTCGATTTCGTCCTGGTTAAGGATTTTTTCCATTGTGGCCTCGGGTTTGTAGGGACGACTCCTGTGGTGGCTCGCGGACGGCCACAAGGGCCGCCCCTACAGCGCGACTGTTTCACACTTGCTCAGGCCGCGGGTTCGTTCTTTACCTCCGCGTTCTTCTGCCCGCTTAGCAGTTCGGACATGCGGGCGCGCAGCCGCACAATGGCGGCGGAGTGCAATTGTGAGACACGTGCCTCTCCAATGCCCAGGACCGCCCCGGCTTCCTTCATGGTCAGTTCCTCATAGTAGTAAAGCGCCAGCAATTGGCGCTCGCGCTCCGGGAGTTCATCGATAGCTTTGGTCAAAAGTCCCGACATTTCGGAGCGCAGACAAAGGGAGAACGGGTCCTCCGGAGCGTCGGTTTGTGCGGTTTTCTGGACCTCACGCCCGGAACCCTCCTCCATCGTCTCGGACTGCAGGCTTCTTAAGTCGAGGCCCCGAAGCTCCCCCAGCAAGTGCTGGAATTTATCGAGGCCCAAGCCCAGTTCTTCCGCCAATTGAGACTCCGACGGGGAATAGCCCAGGCGCGCTCTCAATCTCTGCTGGGCTTCCTCGATTCGACGTGCCTTGCGACGCAGAGGGCGAGGGCTCCAGTCCAAGTCGCGCAGACTGTCGAGTATGGCACCGTGGATGCGGTGTTTGGCATAGGACTTGAGCTCAACATGGCGGGCGGGATCGTACCGTTGGATGGCTTCGATCAGGCCTAGGATGCCCGCATGGACCAAGTCTTCAAGCAGTACATGAGGCGGGAGCCGATCATGAATTCGCCTGGCGATGTACTTGACCTGCGGAAGTTGCTCGACCAGCAGGCGCTCCCGCTCCCCTGGATTCGGACCACCGAATGCTTCATACGCCGACTTCGCGTTGCGGAGCGCCGGGCCGCGGTGCTCTTCTTGAGGATGTGTTGCTAACGAACCATTCATCGCAGTACCCCCACAGATTGGACAGTTACGGCGGCTGGGATCTCCGCGGGCGATAGGACTACCAGGCGGGGCATAAAGGGCTCCAGCAGCCGTCGGAGATGAAACCTTGCCGGGCTATTGCACAACAGGATAGGAGAGCTGGCTGAGATGTGCTCTCCCACAAAACTCCGCAGGCATTCGACGATCCTGCGGAGAAGTGCCGGTTCAAGTCCGCCGGCACGAGCGCCTGAGCCTTGAGGCTCGAACGCCTGGGTGATTTGTTCTTCGACCGTAAATCGACCTGCACCACTGTCAGTTTCTTGTCGTCACCCAACAGAGAGGGAATTACGGAGCGGGCCAGCGTCTGACGAACGGCTTCCACCCACAACACTTGGTTTTTCGTGGCCGTCGCGGTGTCCTGCAAGGTTTCGAGAATGCTGGGAAGGTCGCGGATGGAAACCTGCTCGCGCAGCAACTGTTGCAGGACCTTTTGGACTTCTCCAAGGCTCATCAGCTTGGGCACCAGCTCTTCGACGAGCTTGGGTTGTCTTTCGCTCAGGGAGTCCAACAGACGCTTGGTTTCCTGCCGCGTCAACAGCTCATGAGCGTGCTGCTTGATCAGTTCCGCCAGATGCGTGGCCAGCACCGAAGTCTGGTCGACCACGGCGAAGCCTGCTGCTAGGGCGCGTTCGCGGCGGCTGGGCACAATCCATTTGGCAGGCACCTGAAACGCTGGCTCCAGGGTGTCTTTCCCTTCCAAAAGCTGGGCAGAGGCTTCCGAGCTTATGGCCAGAAGCCAGTCCTGAACCATTTCCCAGCGAGCGATCTCGACTCCCCGCAGCCGGACCACGTATTCGCGAGGATTCAATTGCAAGTTGTCGGTGATATGGACCGAGGGAACGATGAAACCCAACTGCAAAGCCAAGTGCCTGCGCAGGGCTCGAATGCGCCCCAGTAGCTGGCCGCCCTGCTTCTCGTCGACGAGAGAAACCAGGCCGGACCCCACTTCGAGTGCCAGGTCGTCCAGATGAAGAAGAGCCTCGAGCTTCTCCTGCGCGGCGGCCTTGGAGGGGGGGAGAACTTCCGCCGGCTGACTTTCCTGGAGCTTGGAGGCGCGGCGCGCGAGGCCCACGAGCAGCGCTCCCATGAAGAAGAATGGCATCTTCGGGAGTCCCGGAATCAGCGCCAACAGCAACATCACTCCGGAGACAATCCACAAAGGACGGCTGCGAGGAAACAGTTGCCGTGCGAGGTCGAGCCCTACGGTCGCTTCCGAGGAAGCGCGTGTAGCCACCATGCCTCCCGCCACCGACACCAGCAGGGATGGGATCATGGTCACCAATCCATCGCCGACGGTTAGGATGGTATAGGTCCGGACTGCCTCGCTGAGAGGGATGTTAAGTTGGAAGACTCCGATCAAAAAGCCGGCGATGATGTTGATGGCGGTTATGAGGATTGTGGCTAAAGCATCGCGCTGGCTGAAGCGCGCCGCGCCGTCCATAGCCCCATAGAACTCTGCTTCACGAGCGATGCGTTCGCGGCGCGTCCGTGCCTGAACCTCATCGATCAGCCCGGCGCCGAGATCCGCGTCAATAGCCATCTGTTTTCCGGGCAAGGCGTCGAGGGTGAACCGTGCCGTGACTTCCGCGATGCGTACCGCGCCGTGGTTAATGACCATGTACTGAATGGCAATCAAAGCAAGAAACAGAACGAAACCGACAACGTAATTGCCTCCCACCACGAATTGACCGAACGCCTCGATGACATGCCCGGCGGCTGCCGAACCTTCATTCCCGTGCAGCAGAATGCGGCGGCTGCTGGCCAAGTTGAGCGACAACCGAAACAGTGTGAGTAGCAGCAGCAGGGAAGGGAAGACGGAGAAGTCAACCGGCTGCAGAATGTACATGGATGTCAGCAGAACGAGCACCGACGCGGAGATGCTCAGCGAGAGCAGAATATCCAGCACAAAGGAAGGAACAGGAACCAGCATGACGAAGACGGTGGCCACCGCCGCGGCGGGCACGATCCAGTCGGTGCGCGACTTATCGTGTTGCGAGGTCGGTTTGGAGGTTGCGGGCATCCGTATTCCTCATTCCCTCGTTCGTGGAATGTGCGTCCGTCCCTGGAGACGGTAAATAAAGGCCAAAATCTCCGCCACCGCCGCATAGAGTTTGGCTGGAATAGCCTGGCCAATCTCTACGGTGCGATAGAGCGCTTGGGCGAGAGGGGGATTCTCGATGACTGGAATCCCACGCCAATTGGCTTCCCGCTTGATACGCTGTGCCAGCAGATTCCGCCCCTTGGCCACCACCATCGGGGCCGGCATTTCCTCTGGCCGGTACTCGAGGGCCACGGCATACTCCGTAGGATTGATGATCACCACGCTGGCGCGCGCCACATCCTTCAACATGCGCCGTTTGCGCATCTGTCGTTGCACGCGGCGAACCCGGGAGCGGATCAGCGGGTGGCCTTCGGTTTCTTTGGCTTCCTCGCGGATCTCCTGCCGACTCATGCGCAGTTGCCGGTCAAAGTTCAATCGCTCAAGGAGGTAGTCGAACAGGAACCAGATCGCGAAAACCAATCCGGCTTTCCAGGCCATTCCGAAGGCGAGCTCGAAAATCCAGCCCGAGGCGGCGCGCGGTGTCAAAAAACAAGAGCGCAAGATCTTTTCCCATTGAGCGGTAATCAGGGTGACACCGAGGTACACCAAATACGCCACGGGCAGCAGAGACTTCAGAAGGCCCCGCAGAGAGTTCAGCGAAAAAAGCTTGCCCAGGTTTGACGCCGGGTTCAGCTTCTCCGGTTTTGGTTCCAGCGCCGCGGGAGCAAGGACAAAGCCGCCTTGCGCTGCGATTCCGCCGGCAGCGACCAGCCAACACATCAGCAGTGGTGGCGCGCCCCAACGAATGGCCAGCATGGCCGTGCGCTGCAGCAGTGTTAAATAGGCTTTCATGTCGTCCGAAGGCAAAAGCAAATTGTGAGCCAAAAAATCACGCCACTGGAGCTTCCAGACTTCGGCCTGCCCCCACACCAGAAACGTCACGGTGAGGAGCGCCAAGGCGGAAGGCAATTCGCGGCTACGTGCCACCTGGCCCTTCTCGCGTGCCTTCTCGCGTCGCCTCGGTGTCGCTTGTTCAGTTTTGCTTTCGTCTGCCACGGCAAAACGCTTTCATCGATCCAGGAAGTAAGTCGTGACTTGCGGCTGCCCTTGGGCAGCCTTGTGATGCCTCCGCATGCCTACCGCGCAAGCTGTAACAAATGCTCCGCCGTCTGAAGGGCGCGAACGAAATACCTGTCCATCAAAACCGGCCAGTACCGGAGTGAACCCATGATCACCAGGAAACCCACCAGCGCCTTGACGGAGAGCCCAATGAACATGACCGGGAGTTGGGTTGAGGCCTTGCCGATCAGCCCCAGAATGATGTCGGCGAGTATGGTAGCGCTGAGCGCGGGAGCGGCAATTTGTACCGCGATGACCAGCATGGCGCCCGCCGCGTGAATCAGTCCCTCAGTAGCGGCAGGGGTGGCGGTGGCCACGCCGGGAGGCAAGTACTCGAAGCTCTTCGCCAAACCTCGCAACAACCAGTGGTGCACCCCGAGTTGCAAAAACAGCAGCACGACGATGCTCTGGTGGAACACGGAAAGAACCGGCGTGTCCACCTGGGTCTGGGGGTCGATCACGTTCACCAGGGAGTAGCCCAATTGGAATCCCAGAATCTGCCCGGCTAATTCCGCTCCCTCGACGACGAAAGTCAACGTCAGGCCGAGTAGCAGGCCGACAATAACCTCGCCGCCGACGACTTTGCACCAGTTAAGATTGGCGAGATCGATCGAGCGTGGCGCATAGACAGGGTAGAGCAGCGCGGTCAGAGCCACCGTCAGTCCCAATTTGACGCGCGCGGGGATGCTCAAGCTCCCGAAGAACGGGGCGAAAACCATCACCATGCCGACGCGCACGCCGACAAATACCGCCTGGGCTATGACCTGTTCCAATCCTGTGCCCACTTCCTTGCCTTCCTCATCCCAAGAAACGCCGGAAATCAGTCAAGACTTCGAGTGTGAACTTCGTAACAACCCGCAGCGACCACGGGAGAAGCAGAAACGTGGCGAGTCCCACGGCGAACAACCTGGGGACAGTCGACAATGTCATGTCCTGGACGGAGGTCATGACCTGCAAAAGGCTGATAAGCAGCCCCACAACGGTCGCCACCACCAGGATTGGGGCACTCAATAGAAACGCTGTCTCCATGGTCTTGCGAGCGAGCTCAACTGCCATTTCTGGCGACATGGTCACCCCTTAGGAGAAACTTTTCATCAATGACCCCACGACCAGGTTCCAGCCGTCGACCATCACAAACAGCAGTATTTTGAGCGGCGTCGATATCATCACCGGCGGCAACTGCAGCATTCCGACTGAAGTGGTGACGGACGCCACAACCAGGTCGATGACCAGGAACGGGAGAAACAAAACCATTCCGATTTGAAACCCCGCCTTGAGTTCCGAAAGAATGTAAGCTGGAATGACCACGCGCATTGGGAGGTCTTCCGGTTGGCGCGGGCGAGGTATCTTGCCAACCTCAACAAACAATGCCAGGTCTTTCTCGCGCGCGTACTTGAGCATGAATTGCCGCACCGGATTGCTTGCGAGTTCAACGGCTTGGAGCGCATCCACTGTGCCCTTCTGGAGCGGAACGGCGGCGACTTTGTAAACATCCACGACCACAGGCTGGATAATGAAATACGTCAGGAAGAGGGAAAGGCCAATGAGCGTCTGGTTGGTGGGCGTGGTTTGAGTGCCCAGCGCCTGGCGGAGAAAGTGGAACACCACCAGCAGCCTCACAAAGGGCGTCATCGCCAGCAGTATGGCGGGCAGAATCGTAAGAAGCGTGAGCAGGATGAGTATCGTCCAGGGAGCGGAGTGTCCCACGCTTTCAAGACCGGGTATGCCCAGACCTTTGGTCTGTTGAGGAAGGGGAGCACTCATCGCCTTAGCGCTCAACCCTCCCATCACCAGCACGGTTATGAAGACTTTCCTTAACATAGATGCGGCAGTCAACTCCAACCTGAGATCCAGAAATCTAAACGCCCACTTGCTGTGCGTCGTCATGCTTGTCCGGTGCCTCTGGCCCGTTCAGTTTGGCCAGAAGAGCAATGGAGGTTCCGGTACCGCCAACCAAGAATTCCTGCTGCTGGAATTGCACGACTGCCAGGAATCTCTTTTCCCCCAGCGAGAGTGTTTCCGACAACCGCAGCCGGCGCACCGAACGGCGTCGATCAAAGCTCTTCCGGACGTGCGTCGCGAGGAGCGTGAACACGCTGCCCGCGGTGGACCAAAAACTCTCAGAACTGACTTGACTCATGCTTCCCTCTTCCAATGCAAATTCCCCTTCAATCTGAGTCGAGGTTCGTCCGTCTCGCCCGCTGTCACGATCGGGTGGCGGTTCCGCACTCGCCAACCAGGGTTCGCTACGACCGAAGCGTCTGGATCCGCGCCCGGCATCGTGCAGGACGCTTTTGCAACTTCGACTTCAGGAAACAAGTTCCGTCAGCCGAATCGCCAAGGTCTCTTCCACTACGTCGAATTCTCCCCATGCGATCAGTTGTCCGTTCACAATTACCGGGACGTGGGATCCTTCCTCGTAGTGGGTATCCAGGATGGCGCCCGGCGCCAGGTCCAGGAGTTGCCTGACGTTAAAATGCTGGATCGGGATCTCAACGCTGAGCGTGCCCAGCAGTCCCTTGACATGGTTCCAGGCGGCCTCGGCGCCGGGCGACTGGTCGACAAGAGTTTCGGTCCGGCTGGGTTCCATGGTTTTACCGTTGCACCAGGAACTCGGTGAAGTAAATCTCGCGCACGCCCAGTTCCGGTGCGCGCTCGCGAAGGGCAGTGGTCAACCGCTCCTTGAGGACTACCTTGCCGTTGGCAGAAACCAGGGCCTCGGCATTGCAGGTAGTCAAAATCGACAATATCGTGTCGCGGGTGCGAGCAAGCGGCATGGCTGCTTGATCCGGGTGCCCTTCCTCCTTCGCCTCCCGGTCGAGTCCAAGGTCAATTCCGACGCGAAGGAATCGGTCGCCCTCCGCGTCCGCAAGATTCACCACAAACGGGTCGAGGTGCATGACGGATTTAGCTTTGGGTTCCGTTTTGGGCTTCGGTTCCGTTTTGGAACCGGAGCGATGAAACCAAGAACACCCCACGCTGGCCGCGAGGGAAACAAGGAGTCCTGTCGCCACCACTACTGTGCGCCACTTCTTGCCGGGCGCCTTGACTGCTTCTGCTTTCTGACTAGGCGTCTTATCCATAGCGATATACTCGGGAGCAAGTGGAGCACCAAAAACTCTCAGAGTGCGGAAGAAGGCGGGCCACGAGCGGGCGGCGGCGGGAAGTGGTTGCCGATACGGGAGTTTTCGGGAGGCGGGGGACGAATTATTTCGCCACCCTTATGAATCTTGTGTGGTTCGCATTCTGTGATTAGAGGAATCTCATGACATGATTCTTAGAAAGAGGCTGGGGTCCGCTCTTGGCGGCCGCTCTCGAAAGTGCGGACCCCAGCGAAACAGGCTAAAAGCTCTTTCAGTTCACGTTCACGATCAGCGGCCAGCGCTTACTATGGTTGCATCGTGAGCACATAGTTGAGCATCTGATCGGCGGTCGAGATGGCGCGGGCGTTGGACTGGTAATCCCGCTCAGCCACGATCAGCTCCGAAAGCTCTGAGGTCATGTCGACGTTTGAGGCCTCGAGCGATTGGCCGACGATCGTGCCCCGACCTCCTGAACCGGGCGCACCGATGCTGGGAATACCTGCCGAGGGTGTGGCTAAAAGCATGTTGGACCCGTTAAGCTGCAAGCCTTGCACGTTTTGGAAGGTGGCCAGAGCAAGTTGCCCCAGCGTGAGCGTCTGGCCATTCGAGAAGACCCCTTGGATGGTTCCGTCGGCGCTGATGGTGAACGACTGGAGTGCCCCGCTCGTGTACCCGTCCTGCTCGACGTTAGAGACGTTGGATTGTCCGGCCACCTGCGTGACGTCGGCCACTCCCGTTGTCGGGTTCAAGAGTTGCCAAGTGAGGCCCATGGGGCTCGCGCCGTCCGCCAGCTTAGTCACGCTTATGCCGGCCACATTGGTAGTCGGTGAAAGTAAATTTCCATTGCCGTCAAACTGAAGCGTGCCGCTATTCAGGACGATGGGCGAGCCGGTGCTAGCTTCATCCGCAGCTGGAATTGTGATTTGGTAGGTCCAGCCATTATTGGTGCCACCTGTCAACGTGGTGGCGCCAAAGGCTGCGCCAAATGAGGAACCGCTGGTCAAGTTTGCTGTTGTGGCGACGTTGTCGCCAGAGGGTCCTGAACCGGTCGCGGTTAAGGACAGCGTGCCTGCGGTGCCATTGGATGTTGCCGTTACTTGACTATTGGCGACCGTTCCGGTGCTGCAGGTTGAGCCGGCGCCTTGGCCGTTGATCGCTGCGGCCAGGTTGGCCAGTGTCGCCGCCTCCGCCCCTGTCGAGGCGGAGCTGATCAGGACCTCGTTGGGGGTTGAAGTAAGCGAGGTTACGAATGAGTATGTGGTGCCCCCGATGGTGATCGTGTCACCGGCGGTAGCATTTCCCGTTGCGGTGAGCGTACCTGCGGCTGCCGCTGCGGCGGTAGTCTTAGTGAAATTAAAGGTGACGTTGTGGCTGGTACCCAACGAGTCGTAGACCACCACGGGCTCGCTGAAGGTGGAACCATCGACACCACCCGTCAACGTGGCGGCGCTAAAGGATGCGCCAAATGTGGAACTCGTGCCCAGGCTTGCTGTCGTGGCGATGTCGTCGCCAGCGCTCCCGGCACCCGTCGCCGTTACGGACAGCGTGCCTGCGGTGCCATTGGACGTTGCCGTCACTTCACTATTGGCGACGGTTCCGGTGCTGCAGGTTGAGCCGGCGCCTTGGCCGTTAATCGCTGCGGCCAGGTTGGCCAGTGTCGCCGCCTCCGCCCCTGTCGCGGCGGAGCTGATCAGGACCTCGTTGGGAGTTGAAGTAAGCGAGGTCACGAATGTGTACGTGGTGCCCCCAACGCTGATCGTGTCGCCGGCGGTAGCATTTCCCGTCGCGGTGAGCGTACCTGTGGCCGCCGCCGCCGCCGCGCCAGATGCGTTCAGGTTCATGTTCATTTCAATATTGGTCGTGGCGTTCGGGGCGCTGATCTGGCCGTTGGAGATTTGAAGGGGGGCGAGGGTTTGAGATGGACTAATAACCCCGTTGACGGCGGGATAGCCCAGCACGTACCCGCCGTCACTGGTTACCAGGAACCCAGGGTTATTCTGCGAAAAGTCGCCCGCGCGCGTATAGAGCGTCGATGCGCCTTCCTGCACGGCAAAGAAGCCATCCCCTTGAATGGCCATATCGGTGGGGACACCTGTGCTGCCAATAGTACCTTGTGTGAACGTTGAGTTCACTGATTCGATCACGCTGCCGGCGCCGATTTGAGTGGGATCGCCCGCGCCGTCCGTACCTAACATCTGATAAAAGAAGTCTTGAAAGTTTGCCTCTTGACCCTTGTACCCAGTGGTATCGAGGTTGGCGAGGTTATTGGAAATGACGGCCAAGTCCTGTGAAGCAGCCTCGACACCTGACAATGAAGTTGAAAAAGATCCCATGACGTTCCTCCTCTAGATTTAATTAGCCAAAAGCTAGTTAGGCGACGCATCGCCGCGTTTCGTCCACGCGTTCCTATCTTTCCGGAACTGCTATAGGTCTGCAGTCCGGCCCGCTCGAGACAACTTCCGGCGGCCCAACGTTAGCCTGACGTGCTGCCGCTGGCTGCCGAGGCTTGACTCCCCGCCATCAAAGTCTCAATCTGGCTGACTGACGTCTGAATCGAGCTTACCGTCTGTAATTCGGAGAGTTGGGCAAGCTGGCTGACAAACGCGGTAGGATCCACGGGTTGAGTAGGATCCTGGTTCTGAAGTTCTGCCGACAATAGTGTCATGAATGAGCTGGTGCTCAGATCGTTATTGGCTGAACTTGATGAGTTTGGAGAAGAACTCGTGGACCCCGACGGCGCAGTCGTTGAATCCATCGGTCTCATTCCAAGTGTGTTCATTACGTTCATATGTTCATCACTCCTTCGTTTCGTTAGGCGAGGGATGCTCGCCACTCCTTCAAACGCGCAGATTGATTCGAGCCGTTGACGATCCGGGCGCCCCATCGTCGTAAACCGGCAGAGTCTCGGGTAACGCCGGATACGTCTCGACCACGGAATGGCTTGCGGAGCCCGGCCGGGGTTGTGACGGATTTCCGTGGTAGTTGCCGGGCCCTGTTCCACCCGACTGGTTTCCAGACACGGAGCCCTGTAGAACGTCCAGGCGCTGTACGCGAAGACTTCGCTCGTTCAGAGCCTGCTCCAGATGGGAGATTTCGTTGGCCATCATCGCCTGAGTATCGCGAGCTTCGACGCGAATAGAGGCGCCAATATCACCGCCCTTGAGTACGGTATGAACGTCAATCTGGCCAAGCGTTTCGGTGCGAAGCCTGACTTGCATTTCTGCACTACCGGCTTGCTGTGTGAGACGCGCGGAACTCACGGCCCCTTGGACCGTCGGCTGGTAGCCCGTGGTAAGACTCGTGCCAGCGGGTTCAGCGCGGCCCTGCGGCGCTCCCTCGCCCTGAAAAGCCGCGCGCCCTGTTTGAGTGGGCGCCTGGGAACCGAACTGCGGCAAATTGGCTGAATCGGCGCTTGTCTTAGACAAGCCGAGGTTTGCGCCTGCTGCCTTCGCTAGGTCCGGAGTTGTCCCGGCATCGTTCTTATGACCGGAAGCTTCCGACTGCCGCTTGTCTGGGACGGAGGCCGCTGATTGTGTGTCTTGGCTTTGGGCGGAAGCAGGCGCATGTGTGTCGGCCATTCGAATTGGCGAAGCACCGCTGCTCGGCCCCGGCGCCGCGTTACTCACATCCTGAGGGTTTTTGGTTCGACCCGGACTCGCAGGGTCGTCCCCGTCGAGGGGCGAAAGTGCCTTGGTCAATCCAGATGGCGGCGCGAACGAGTAGTCCGGCACGTCTAACAAAACCATGGGCTCGTCATCACTGGGGGCCCCAGGGTTGTCCGCGCTCGGAGCGGACCCACCGTTGCTGGCCACCTGTTGAGGCACGGTCGATTGCGGACTGGCGGACGAACTTAGCGCCTCCGGTTGCGTAGCAGCCTGCCGGGTTGGCGGTTCTGCTCCAGCGGTGCGTGTGCCATCGTCTGGGCTCGAACCGCTCGAACGCGACGCTATTAGTGTCGCCGACGGATCCCGAGAGAGGTTCAATCCCCCGGCAGAACCCGCCTCGGCTTGTTTCGACGTGAAGCTCCCGGTTGTTTTGAACGGGTCCGTCGCCGGATTTGCATCAATGGGTGCTCCCTGGTTGGTCGTGGATGCTATCGAGCCATTCTCCAAGGGTGCCGCAGATTTGGGATAGTCGAGGCTGGAGACATTCTGAAGTTCTGACTCTGTTGTTGGGCCCCGCAGCGATGTTGCAGTCTTGCCCGCCAGATTAGAGGACGTATCGTTTGGGCGGCTGGAGCCGTTCGTGCCAAGCGGGTTCATTCCGCTTGCGAGAGCATGGGATTGTGATGGAGGTGTTACCCCGGGTGACGACGAGGCTGCTTCCGCCAACACGCTTTGCTGTCCATTACTCAAACGGCTCCCGCTTGGCGCGTCGAGAGCATCGCTCCAACCAGGGCTGTTGTTATCTGGGGGAAATCCATTGGACCTTTTGCTGGAGGCGCCTGCGGTTGTGGCGTAGCTGGAAGGTGCGAGCGGCCCCAATTCCCTCATAGCATTCTGCGACGGCGCGTGGGCGGCTATTGTTGCTCCCTGTGTTCCTCCGCTTGACTGGCTCAGGTTCGCTCCGTGAGTGGGGTAAAATTGATCCGCAGCGGGTGCTGGAACATCTACGGACGTGTGCTGCTTGAACGCACTGGTCGGCGTCAAGCCAGGTGGCTGGACGGGTGAGGCGGTGACGGCCAGCGTCGCGGAGCTTATGGCGATCTCTTTCGAGCTTTTGGATTGAGAGGCCAAGAATAAGCAAGTGGCGCCAACGAAGGATTGTGGCGGTCCAATCTGGGCGGTTACGCCGAGGCGCTGCGCAGGCTTTCCCAATTCAACCGGTTTTGTACTTCTGCTCAGACGGCTCGAATACGTCGAACTTGCACCACCGGGCGGTTCCGGATTTGTCTTTGTGACTACGGGTCGTTGTTGAGTTACGGCGTAGTCCTGCGTGGGGCGAGATGGATGCACGGACGAACCGGAATCGCCGCGTGCTTCATAGTTTGTCGAACCTGATTTTGGATTTGCGGCCGATTCGGGCTGTTCCTGTTGCGTTGCAGGTTCCTGGGCGGGGAGTGACGATGAGAAAATCGAACTGGTCTTTTCCGGCGCGACGCCCTTGGTTGAAGGGGCTTGTAGCCTCTGTTCAAGAGGAAGCGCAGGCAGCGTTAGGGTGAGGTGAAACGCTGACGTTTGGTTGAGAGTAGCACTGGAACGGGCGTCGCCCTTTGGCGTGGTCGTTGCAGGGATGGAACCTGATGGCAAAGTCACGTCCGGCGAAACCGTCGAGGGGACGGCAGTTTCGTGGCGCGGCTCCCCGTCCTTAAGCAGCTTCTCTGTCTCCGACGCACCTTCGGGTACAATGATCTGTCCCGGGTCAGTCGGGCCGGAATCGTATGCAAGCCTACCTTCAAGTTCTGTTGCAAAATTCGCGTTCGTTTGCGTTTTCGAGGCTGCTTGCGTGATGACAGTGATCCCAGCCTGACCTTCTGCATCAACCATATTGGCGGCGAGAACTCCCATTGTTTTTGCCCCTGCTGGGCACTTCTAATTGAGCATCCGCTGGTCCAAACCTGATTCGAACCGCAGAACTGCCCAAGGTGGCGGCGATCTTCCGCTTCCTCAACGGTTTTCGGGAGCAAGATGGGGGAAAGGTAGGGTGGTAGGAAGGTTCTGCGGGAACTCACCGGCGGAAAGTTTTGCCGAGTCTCCAGGCAACTACTGACCGTCATTCGGAGTTTGGAAACGAATGAGGAACATGTCGGTGGCTTGCTGATGTTCGCGGCGCGCCTGAGCGCGTCGATAGGCGGCAAGCTGGCGATCGTAGAGGCGCGTAATGACCTCCAGGTTTTGTCGCGCTTGCCGGTATTCAGCAAGTTGCCCTTCGCGTTGCCGGCTCAAGCTCTCGACCATTTGGGCTACCAGCTTGATTCGCCTGAGGCGTGCGGCCGAACGGATAACCTGAAATTGAACTTCGGCTCCCGTCATTCCTAGCTGTAAGCTCTTGGAAAGCGATCCGGCCTCGTCGATTTGTCCCTGCCGCAGCGCGGCGAGCTGTTTTTGAGCATTGAATAGTTGGAGTGTGAGGGCCGCGAGACGCTGCCCCTCGCGCCGTTCATAGATGGCGCGCAGACGTTGAAGGGCTTTCAGAGGAAAACGAAATGCCATAATGTAACCTGCTATGCTGGAATGGCTTGCAAGGCCGCCACGGTCTGGTCGAACGGAGCTTTTTCGTCAGGGCGCTGCTGAAGAAATGCGGTCAACGCCGGCATGATCGCCAAGGCTTGGTCGAGAATGGGGTCGAGACCTTTCTGATAAGCGCCCACTCGGATTGTATCTTCGGAAGCAGTATAGGCGGCGGCCAGGCGACGCAGCCGGCTGGCCTTGTCCAGGTGAGCGCGCGCGGTGACGGCGGGCATGAGACGGCTAAGGCTGTCCAGAATCCCGATGGGCGGAAAATGGGCCTGCGAGGTGAGCCGCCGGTCGAGCACGATGTGGCCGTCTAGGAGCGCCCGGATGGAATCAACCAGCGGGTCAAGCTGATCATCCCCTTCCATTAACACCGTATAGAAGGCGGTGATGCTGCCTCCATTAAAGCGCCCGGCGCGTTCGATCAACTGGGCGAGGAGACTAAAGACTGAGGGTGTGTACCCCTTCGCGGTAGGGGGCTCACCGGCTGCCAGTCCGATTTCGCGTTGCGCCATCGCAAATCGAGTCAACGAATCGACCACCAACAAAACTTGTTTGCCGCGCGCGCAGAAGTATTCCGCCACCGCGGTCGCGGTCAGGGCAGCTCGAATGCGCAGCAACGGAGACTGATCGGAGGTTGAGACCACAACGACTGACCGTTTGCGTCCCTCCACTCCGAGCGTGCCCTCCAGAAATTCCCGCACCTCGCGCCCGCGTTCGCCCACCAGCGCCAGCACAGCGAGGTCGGCCGCGTTACCGCGGGTCATCATGCCCACCAAGGTGCTTTTGCCAACCCCGCTGCCCCCAAAAATCCCCAGCCTTTGCCCTCGCCCGCAAGTTAGAAAGCCATCGATGGCTCGTATCCCCGTAGCCAGCGCGTCCTGGATGGGCGTTCGCTCGAGAGGGGCAGGTCCGAAACCATGCAGTGGTTGATGATCGCGAGCGCGATAATCTGGAAGTGAATCGAGGGGTTTCCCCACAGCGTCAATCACTCGACCCAGTAATCCCTCACCGACGCGGATTGTGGGTTGCGCGCCCCAGGTCGTGATCCGGTCGCCGTAGCGTATTCCACCTAACCTGTCCAAGGGCATCGAGAGCACGTTGGGTCCCCGGAATCCGATAACCTCACCGGCTGCGACATGCCCTTCGGAATCAGCTATCTCGCAACACTCGCCGACAGAACAGAAAGGGCCCTCGGATTCGACGAGATAGCCAATTGCCTTGGTGACACGGCCGAACCATCGTGACGTAGAGCACAAATTGAGATACTGGAAATAGGGGGCTAATTGCTTCGCAGGGTCCATCAGGCGGTCACCGGGCGTTGAGCCAGCAAATCGAAGAATCCTCGTTCAATCTCTGCCAGTTGAGCCTCCAAAGTGAGTTCCGTGGTCCCCAAGGCCGTCTCCAAAATACATTGTCCCGTCCCCAGGGTTGCGTCGCCCAACAACTCCGGAACGACGCGATGCTCCTGCTGGTCCGAAAAGAAGTCGTGCCACGCGTAGACATGATCGGGATGCACTCGCAAACGCACGCTGGTGCCGGCGGCGATCTTATCAAGCGCCACGCGCACCACTCCGGCCAGCAATAACGGGTCAACCTGCACTTCCCGGTGCAGGATTTTACGCGCGATCCCGATGGCGAGTTTAACCACTTCGGCCTCTACATGGCTGAAGTAATTCTCGCGATCGCGCCCAAAATCTTGTACCGCTTTGGACACGACCTGGCGTTCTGCGGCCAGCTCACGCTCATACTTGGATCGGGCTTGCGCCTCACCGTCCCTGATCCCGACAGCGCGGGCTTGCCCTTCCTTGGCCCGCACCTCGTCCTCGCCGAAGGTTGGCTTTTGCGGCGGCCTCGAGTCACGCCCCGTTTGCGGGGCAGCATGGGGTTTAGGGGCGGGCGGATTTCCGTTGCCGCCGCCTTGCTCCCTTCCGTCACCCATCGCCTCCAGCACCGCCCGATACACAAAAGGCTCAACTGAGGGCGCCACAACTTCGTCAACCCCAAGCTGGGACCTAGACCACATAGGCATCTTCTCCGCTACTCTTCAAGGTAATCTTGCCGTCAGCCTCGAGCTTACGCGCCAAATTCACAATTTCCTGTTGCGCTTGCCGAACTTGACTGGAACGAACCGGCCCCAGAGCCTCGATGTCCTCTTTTAACATTTCCACGGCGCGCGAAGACATGGATTTGTAGAAGTGGTTTTTCAAGTCCTCGGACGAGCCCTTCAGGGCAGTCGCTAATGTCTTCTTATCTGCTTGGCCCAAAACTTCACGAATGGCGGTCTCCGGGACGGTGCTCAGGTCTTCAAAAGCAAACATCAGGTCTCGGATGGCCAGCGATAATTTGGGATCTTGCTGCTCAATGCTGGAGAGAATCTGGTCGCTGTATTTCCGATCCACATTATTGAGCATCTCGGCGACCGCATTTACCCCTCCGTAGGCACGCCGGCTCTGCTCGCCTACCGAGGCTAGTTTCTTGTGCAGCACCGCCGAGATTCGCTTCACCATTTCGGTGGAGAACTGTTGCATCACCGCCAGCCGCCGGACGGCCTCGGCTCGCAGTTTTTCGGGCAATAGTACCAGCACGGAAGTTGAGGTGCGAGCCCCCAGATGAGCCAGCAGCAACGCGACCGTCTGCGGGTGCTCGCCTTCCACAAACTTCGCCAGTTGCTCCGGATCCGCCTTCCGCAAGGTGTCAAAACTCAGGGCGTTGGCCTCCTGCGTCTGCATAACCTGTCCAAGCAGGGTATTCGCTCCTTCCTTTCCGAATGCCTTGACCAGTAATTGGGTGGCATACTCCTGCCCGCCTTGGGCGAGATAGTCCTGAGTCAACGACAGCTGGTGATATTCCTGGAGGACGTGAGCTGCCATGTCAGAAGAGATCGACGAGAGTTGAGAGATTTCCGCCGTAAGGCGCTGGACCTCGGGTATGTCCAGGTGCCGGAAGACCTCGCTGGCCACATCGTCCCCCAGAAGTACCAGCAGGATTGCGGCCTTGCGGACACCTGTCAGGCCCGGAGCGTCTAGGTGAGCCCTCCCTCGGTGACTTCCTTCCGCCCCTGCCACGGAAAGAGCTTCGGTCATGCTTCAACCTCACCTTGCCGGACCCAGTTTTGGATCAAGCGGCTTGCGGCTTCAGGATCCTTTTTGATTCTTTCTGCCAACTGGTTCTTGAGCACCACGGTTTTCTTGACTTCCGTATTGATATCGGTCAACTCGCTTCCCCCCGCTTCCGCAGCTAACTCACTATGCGGCGCCTCGCCCTTGCCCAAGGCCCTTTGCTGCTTAGCTCCCGCGGAAAGTTGCGGTTGCTGAACCGCCAAAGCGGCTACGATCTGTTTTTTTACGGGCCGCAGTACGATGAGGTAGATCAACAGGAACAAAGCGGCCAAGCCTGCGTAACGGATTACCCCCATCCATTCCTGGAGAAGCGGAGCCACTCGTTCCGTCAGGTTGGGGGGCGGGCCGGGAGCAATCGCAGTGAACGAAATATTCTGGACGGACACGTGATCGCCCCGGGCGGAATCGAAGCCAATCGCCGCCTTCGCGAGTTCTTCAATCTGCTTCATTTCCTCCGGCGACCTTTTGCGACGGCTCTCCGTCTTCGCGCCGCCCTCGGATTTGGTTTCGACCGCGTCATCCACCAGGATCGCGGCGGCGATCTTCTTGATGGCTCCCGAAGGCTGAACCACATGGCGTACCGCCTTGCTCACAGCGTAGGTTTTGCTTTCACTCCTCTGACCTGCGTCGTCTGGCGTGCTGTCCGCCGCCGCCGTGGCAGCTCCTTTGGCGCTCGAGTCGGGCGCGTTGCTGGGCGTCCCAGGAATTCCTTGCGGGTCCGAAACCGACGCTTGATCCTGGGAAGTCTGCGACGTCAACACCACCGAACCGTTCGGATCGTAGGTCTCCTGCGTGCTCTCGCTGCTCGCGAGGTCGTACTCTACCGTAACACTGGCCCTTATCCCCTCGCGTCCCACCAGAGGAGCCAGGGTTGAAACCAGCTTCTCGGTCATGCTGCTCTCCATCGCCTCAACTTCATCGTGGTCCATCCCTTGTGTGTGTCGTCCCGACAGAATTGGGATATTGCCGTCGGCGTCAATCACGGTGACGTTTTCCGGCCGCAGGTTGTCCACGGCGCTCGCCACCAGGTAAGTTATGGACCGGATCGCGCTGTCCGCCAGCCTGCCTTCGCGTAACCTGACCACCACGGATCCCTTGGCCTCGCGTTCGCGCTCACTGAAAAGCGAGTCGTGCGGCATCACCAGGTGAACTCGCGCAGACTGCACTTGCCGAATCGCCCGGATGGTTCGTTCCAGCTCTCCTTCGAGCGCCCTCTGGTAGTTCACCTTCTCTGCAAAGTCGCTTCCCCCCCAATTGGGTTTGTCGAAAATCTCCAGGCCCAACCTGCCAGTTTGCGGCAATCCCTGTGAAGCCAGTTCCAGACGCACCGAATCAACCTTGTTGGCAGGAACCTTCAGGCTCGTTGCATCGGTCGAAATCTCGTAGGAAATGTTCTCAGCAGCGAGCGTTCGTGCAATGAACTGCGCTTCCTCCGGCTGCAACCCTGAGTAGAGAGGTTTCATATCGGCCTTGCCGATCAGCGACACGAACCCTAGGAGGCTCGCGAGGATCAGAGCCGTTCCGCCTGCCAGCGTGAATTGCTGCTTCCGACTCAGCCCCCGCAGATACTTCTGAATCTGGTCGAAAGCTTCGTTAGGGCGCAACGCCATACCTTATCCTTCAAAATGCCGTTCCGGAGACATCACGATACGCCTGGACGATCTTGTTGCGGACTTGCATCATGAGCTGGAAGGAGAGATTCGCTTTCTCGACCGCGATCATAACCTTATGGATATCCTCACCCTGCCCGCTCAGAAGCCCCGCGATCTGTTGGTCGGCGTCGGCGTGGAGCTGTTCGATGTGGTTGAAAGCCGTTTGGAGCTGGGAAGAGAAACTCGGTCCGTCGCCGGCCGCCTTGCCCAACTCGGCTCCGGCATTAGCTTGGCCAAGCTGCGGAATCCCTGAAATAGGACTGCCCATCGCTCACCTCCGATTAGCTTAGGATCTCAAGCGACGCGCTGATCATGTTCTTGGTCGCTTGCACTGCGGCGATGTTGACCTCATACGATCGAGCCGCTCCCATCAGGTTCACCATTTCCTCGATAGGATTGATGTCGGGGTAGGACACGTACCCTTGGCTGTCTGCGTCCGGATGCCCCGGCTCATAGCGCTGCACGGGAGGCGTCGGGTCAGCCACGACGCGCGTCACCTCCACTCCCTGGGCGTATCGATCGCTGAACCCCGACAGAACGCTGGCAAATCGATTGTTACCAGCCGACTGCGCTTTAAAGACGACCATTTGCCGACGGTAGGGCCCTCCCTTCGCCGTTTGGGTCGTCTGCGCGTTAGCCAGATTACTGGCCAGCACTTCGGCTCGTTGGCGCTCGGCGGTGAGCGCCGACCCGCTGATATCCAGGACTCCCAAGAGGTTCATTTTCCTAGCTCCCTTCTTTGACCGCAGCGGATATCCGCTGGAACTCCTGCCGCAGCAGTTCCACTCCGAGGCGAAATTGCAACTGCGTACTCGCCAGCAGAAGTCCCTCACGTTCCATGTTGACGTTATTCCCGTCCGGGCGCTCAATCAGGCCTGAAACCTGAAATACCCGGGGCTTCGGGTCCGTAGGCCCGGCTTGCTCGATGGCGCGCCGCATCTCGCCCTCAAAATTGATGTCGCGTGTTCGATAACCCGGTGTATCGACGTTGGCAAGGTTGCTGGCAATCAGCTTTTGCCGAAATGCTGCCAAGTCCAAATACTGGCTGAGCTGCTCCATCCGGCTCATGAAGACCTCCGGGGTGGAAGTCCGAACTCGCGGATTTTATTGCGCACCGTCCGAAGACTGACCCCCAGGATCTCCGCCGCGCGAGTCCGGTTGCCCGCTGTCGCCTCGAGAGTTTTCTCCAACAGTTGCCTTTCCATGTCTCGTAACGTTCCACCCGAAGCCGGCAGCCGGGCTGGGTTCTTCTCTGTTCCATCCTCACCCTCCAGGACCTCGAGGCCCGCCACCGGATTGCGTGAAAGGACCAGAATCCGCCGCACCACATTTTCGAGCTCTCTTACGTTCCCTGGCCAGTCATACTCCCGCAGGTGCCGGAGAAGATCGTCGGTAAAACGCATGGCACCCTGCGGCGACGCATATTTTCGTATGAAATGCTCGACGAGATCGGGAATGTCCTCGCGGCGATCGCGGAGCGGAGGTAACGTGAGGGGGACAACATCCAGCCGGTAGAAAAGGTCAGCGCGAAATCTTCCTTCGTCGATAAGCGAAGGCAGGTGTCGATTTGTGGTGGCGACGATCCGCACGTCGACGCGCCGTGGTCGCGTATCGCCCAGCCGGTCGACCTCACGTTCCTGAAGCACCCGCAGCAGCTTGGGCTGCAGGCTGATCGGCATTTCGCTGATCTCGTCGAGCAGCAGTGTCCCTCCGGAAGCGAGCTCAAACTTGCCTGGCCGCGTGGCCACCGCTCCCGTAAACGCCCCGCGGACGTGCCCGAACAATTCGCTCTCCAAGAGTGTTTCCGGGAAAGCCGCGCAGTTTACGGCCACGAAGGGATAATTCCGCCGCGGGCTGGCGCGATGAATAAACTGCGCTAACAGCTCCTTGCCTGTGCCGCTTTCGGCCATAATCAGGACGTCCGCATCGCTTTTAGCCACCTGGCAGGCGCGTTCGATCAGCTCGCGCAAGCGTGCCGAATGGCCTACGATTCCTTCCGGGTGCGTATCTTTTGCGCTTGCGGCCGCACTGCCCATTACGCGCACTGCAGCCTGCCTTAACTGCTCGAACGACACCGGCTTGACCAGATAATCGCAGGCTCCCTGCTGCATGGCCAACACGGCCTCGGGTACGTTTCCATAAGCGGTCAGAAAAATGACGGCGGTTCCGGGGGCTAAGGCGCGGACATGCTGCATGACCCCCAGGCCGTCGCCATCCGGCATGCGCATGTCCGTGATCACCAGCGGAAAGGGAGAGGAACGAAACCGTTCCATCGCCTCGTGCGTTCCCGCAGCGGTCGTAACTTCCCACCCGTGCCGCGTGAAGCTCGCCTCCAGTGCGGCCCGCATCGAGGGCTCGTCGTCCACAACTAGAACTCGATTCATTCACAACTCCTGGCCGGGGGCGGTTCTTCGCCGCTGCCCGGCAATGCGGCTTACGCCACCAACACGCGATCCCCCAAAACGGAGGGGATCTCTGGAACACCCGGTTGGTTCAGATCCTCTAACCTTGGAAAACTCAAGGTAAACGCCGTGCCTTTCTCCGAATCGCTCTCGACCGCGATCTTCCCCTGGTGTTGCTCGACAACCTTCTTGGCCAGCGCCAGGCCCAAGCCGGGGCTTCCAGCGCTGGTGGTGAAGCCCGCCTCGAAGATTTTGGCCAGGTGCCGCGAGGGAATTCCAACCCCGTGGTCGCGGAAGACCACCCGAACCTGCAACCCTTGAACCGCATCGCCGCACTCGACCGAGACTCGTAGCGCGCCTCCGCCCGACATGGCTCGAAATGCATTGAGCGCCAAATTGACGAAGACCTGCTGGAGCCGGTGCGGATCCGCGCGCAGAAAAACCTCCGAACCGGGCGCGGTGAAGTCTATGCGCATGCCGCGCTGCCGGGCCAAGGGTTGAAGGAAATCCAAGGTCTGAGTGAGCAGGCTCACGACGTTGACGGGCGACAGCTCCGAGCGCGGCTCGCTGTGGAATTGCAGAACGTTATTCACGGTTGCGGACAATGTCCGCAAACCTGCCTGCACCTGCTCCACCCATTTGTGGAGCACGGGCCGCTCCTCGGTGGCGTCGGCCAGAAGGCTGGCGAAAAGTTCCAGACTTCCGAGAGGGTTGCGGATCTCATGCGCGAGCAACATCGACATCTGCGCCAGGTCCTGAGTGCGCCGGGCGGCTTCCCTTTCCTTCTCAAGCCGCTTGCTTTCGGTGATGTCGCGCAGGATGAGAATCCAATCGCCGGCGGATTCTTCGTTGCCGCCGAGCGGGGTGCGAGTTACGGCCAGGAAGTGAGGCCCGTCCTGTGCATCTACCGGCCATTCCTGTTCAACGCCTGCAACCGGCAAACTCGAAGTCTGCTCCAGCTTCTCTATCACTTCTCTGGCGACGCCCATGGCCGTTTGCCTCGGAGCTTGACGAGTTCGTAGCAGGCTCAGAGCAGCGGAATTTGCGAGTTTTAATTTGTGCTCCCCATCAACGACCAGAACTCCGCACGGCAAGCATTCCAAAGTGCGGCTCAAGTAGGCTCGAATTCGTTTGTTTTCCTCAAGGCTCTGGTTCAACTCTTGATTAGCCCGCTCCAGTTCCCGCCGCAGCCCCGCAACCTCAGCTTGCAAGTGGGCATAAAAGCTCTCGAGCGAGCCGGCCGCGTCCGCAAAGGAGCGGAATGCATCTGCCAGGGATTGCTTGGGCGAACGTAGACGTACCGGACTTCCAGGTTTCAGAACTGGCCTTTCTTGCCGAGTCTCGGGAAAAGTTTGGATAGCTTAACTGGCAACTGCAGGAGGAGTGCCATCTCCAGGGCCCCAATCTAAGATTCTTCTCAGCTTAGTAGATCGATGTGCTCAGGACGAAGGACTAGCGCGCGCTGCGACAAGATGAAAGCGCGCTCAATGACGTGTTTCAGTTGTCGCACATTTCCTGGCCAGGCGTGCGCTTCCAGCCGCTTGCCAACCTCGAGAGGGATCGACTTAGTGGGAAGTGGGGCCTGACGACAGAATGATTCGAGGAAATGAGTGGCCAAAGGGAGAATATCGTCCCTGCGTTCCCGTAGCGGAGGAAGCCTGATCGGGAAGACGCATAGCCTGTAGTAGAGAGCGTCGTTGAACCGTCCGTCTGCCAGCGCCCGTCCCAGATCCAAGTTGGTGGCCGCGATGACCCGCACGTCCACTCGGAACACATCCGGACTTCCCAGGCGTTGGACTTCTCCCTCCTGGAGAAAGCGCAGCAACTTTCCCTGCATGCCCGGAGGCAAGCTTCCGACTTCGTCCAGGAAGAGCGTTCCACCGTGCGCGGCATGAATGCGCCCCAGCCGGGACTGGAAGGCACCGGTGAACGCCCCCCGGCTGTATCCAAATAGCTCAGACTCCACAAGAGATTCCGGAATTGCGGCGCAATTCACAATCACAAAGGGTTGCCGCGCGCGTGGCCCCAGCCTGTGAATGGCTCGCGCCATCAACTCTTTGCCCGTCCCCGTCTCGCCCGTGATCAGAGCCGTCGTGTCACGGGGGATGATAAGCCGGGCCAGATGATAGACCCGCTGCATGGCTGCGCTCAATCCGATCATTCCCGGCAGCGGTTCTTCCGCTTCAGCCGGCGTCAGTAAGTCCTGCGTACCTTCACCCCCGCACTCCTGGCTCTCCTCCTCGATGGGTGAAGGGATCGAGAAACCAGGGCCAGGCTTCTCCTCCACCTCCTGCGCCTCGGGGAATCCCATCGGCAAGGCATCAGACTCGGAAAGTCGCTCCAGCAGAAAGCGTTCCTCAGCTTCGGAGCCAAGCAGCATCACCTGAACTTGGGGATGGCGCGCCTTAATAATCTCCACCAACTCCGAGACTTCGAGGTCCGGCAGCCAGCGATCAAGCAAAAGCGCGCCAAATACACCGTCCTCTACCAGCGATAATGCTTCGGCTCCCCCCATCGCTTCTTCTACGGTCCATCTCTGGGCTCGCAGCCGTCTGAGAATCCGCTTCCGAACTTCCTTGTCAGCGCTCGCCACAATCGCGGAACTGGGAATTGGGCACACCGCTCGAAAACTCGCCTGGCTCATTTGCTGCTCCATACGCGTGCATTATAAGGGCGCGATAGTTAGAGAAACGTTAACTAGCAATTAGACTTTTCTATTGTCGCAGCCGGAAGCCGAAGGTAAAGCCTTCTCTCCGGCGGAGGGAGATGATCCGGCGCATTTTCGGACCACGACTCCCGGGTTGAGCAATCTTCACTCATTCGCCAGACCGGCCGTTCCCCCCACAGGCTGACGCCCTGTAGGACTTAAACAACTGGACCAGGCCATCTGCCTGTAACAGTGACTGCTCGATGGCCCTGCGATAGTCCTGCGCGTCGCAGTCAACCAGGAGGGCCAATTCAAGCGTTCCGCGCAGGCAAGTTAAGGTCTGGCTCAATTTATGGAGAAAGGCGCGCGTCGGATCATTTTCCTGGAGCGAACTATCAGCAGTGTCATGACCGGTTGAGCAAGGGATCGGTCCGAGAGTGGACGCGGCCGATAGAATTCCGGCCTCTTGAGGATTCCGCCACTTGTCTTGACTTGGTCTCGTCGGAGGTTCTACGCTTTTCATTCCGTTTTCTCCTTTGTCCCCAACTCATAACCGACGTTTCGGACGGTGTGAATGAGCTTGTGTTCAAAGCCCTGATCAACTTTCTTGCGCAGGTAATTGATGTAAACATCTACGACGTTCGTCATCGTGTCGAAGGAGAAGTTCCAGACATGCTCGATAATCATGGCGCGGGTCACCGATCGGCCGGTGTTGCGCATCAGGTACTCGAGCAAGGCGAATTCGCGCGGCGTAAGTTCGATGCGTCGGCCCGCCCGCCGGACCACTCGCTCGGCGCGATCCAATTCCAGATCTTCCACCCGCAGGATGATGTCGAGCGAAGTCGGATTGCGCCTCAGTAAGGCTCGCACGCGAGCCGACAGCTCGCTGAAGGAAAAGGGCTTCGTAAGGTAGTCGTCCGCCCCTGAATCCAAGCCCTTGACGCGATCCTCGACGCGCGCCCGACCGGAGAGAATCAACACTGGAGGGGAAGTCTTTCGACCGCGAATGTGCTTCAGCACGTCCAAGCCGTCGACTTTGGGAAGCACCAAATCCAGGATGATCAAGTCAAAGCTGGCTGCCTCAATGAGCACCTGAGCTTCCTCGCCGTCTCCTGCTACATCCACCGCGTATTGTTCTGATTCCAGGCCTCTCTTTACGAAGCTAGCTACAGCCTTGTCGTCTTCAACAACTAGAATACGCATGTTCTGTGCCTCGGGGCCGCTCACAGTTCATTACTTCAACATTTCTCTTCGACCGCATTCTCATTAATCATTTCTTACATCGGCGGGATGACTGGGGAGGATTAAGAGAAGATTAGATCGAGGCTAAATCGGGCGGGTCTAATAAGGTCGAGATTAAAGCCGCGGGGCTTAGAATCCGATTTTGATAGTGAGGGAAGTACGCACCCCGATAGCGCCAGCTCGAAGAGCATCCTGCAGGTTCTGAGGAGGCGCTGACACGGAAGCCGCCCATGTTTGAGTCTTACTTACCCAAGGTGCTGGTGGTTGACGACGAAGCGCCCGTCTGTGAATTCCTGAAGGTCGCGATCGCACCCAAGGCGTCGAGCGTGGCTGTTGCAAGAGACGCCGCGACGGCTCTCGAAGCCATCGAGCAAGGGAAATTCGATATCATTCTGTGTGATATTTACATGCCGGGATGTTCGGGCATGGAACTCTTGTCGCTGGCGCGACAGTCGAAATGGGATGTGGCGTTCATACTGACCACGGGCAGAGTTCACGTCAATCAAATCATCGAAGCCCTGCACCTGGGGGCAAGCGATTTTCTTCTGAAGCCTTTTACGCTCGAGACCTTAGACCAGTCGGTCTCCCGCGCCTACCGTCTGCTGCAAAGGGAGCGCGAAGCCCGTGCCTACCGTACCTCGCTCGAAGCCAGCATCGAGCGGCGCACGCGCGATTTGATGCGGGCTTTGCACGAAGTCGAGGAAAACTATCAGACGACTCTCGAGGCGCTGGTGCGGGCGCTGGACGCGCGCGAGCATGAAACCTATGCGCATTCCCTGCGGGTGCGGGCCTACACACAGCATTTGGCCCGCTTGGTCAGTTATCCGTTGGCGCTCATGCCGGCACTCGGTCATGCCGCGCTCTTACACGATATTGGAAAAATTGCGGTAGCGGACGCCATTCTACTGAAGCCTGCAAAGCTCACGGAGGAAGAATGGGTCCAGATGCGCCGGCACGTTACGGCTGGAGTTCAGATCCTGAACCGAATCCCGTTCCTTAAGCCCTGCGCGCCTATCGTGCATCATCACCACGAACGATACGATGGGAAGGGATATCCGCTCGGGGTGGCTGGGGAGCGAATCCCGCTGGGCGCGCGATTGTTTGCCTTGGCCGACACGCTGGATGCCATGACCTCAGACCGGGCTTATCGAAAGGCGATGGCGTTTTCAGAGGTCCGCGCTGAAGTCGCACGTCAGCAGGGCACCCAATTCGATCCCGAGGTGGCGGAGCTTTTTCTCAAAGTGCCGGAGACGGCGTGGCTGCAAATCCGGGACTCCGTCGAAAATCGGACTGATGATTGAAAAGGCGGTAGGTGCTGGCTGGTGTTTGGCGAGGCTTGTTCGTCGGAAGCACGCTCCTACGGATTACCGGCTCGCCGCTGGCTGACCGCAGTATATGACCTCCCGGCTCGGGCGCCAGGCACTAGGAACTATCGTCCGGCAATACTCTCCGCTTATGTTTGGGGGGTTTGTTTTTGAGGCTCTCATGACGCCGGGTCGGTGGCGGAGACCCGATGTCCCGACGCGCCCGCCGCTTGACTTCCTTGCTGGCTTGGAACCGCTGACGCTTTCTTGGACTCATCAAACGTCGTCCCTGAACCGAATGTCTGATGTTCGGACCGTGCGCGTCTAAATCACTAATGGCACGAGAACGTCCCACGAAATCGGCTGCCCGGGTCCGTTCACTTGAGCAACTCAACGTGCAGGCAAGCCAATCTCACGCCGGCCCGTTCCTGATGAGCTCCCAGGACGGCGTCAGCCTGGCATGCGTGCCCGGCAGTTGCCTCAGAACTTGCATCCGAGGGACCTTGGTGCGTAAATGTGCTCGCAAGCGGACGGGCCTCGCTCGCCCATTGTAGCATGCTCTCTCTTTCCCATTCAGCTATGTCCCTGTAGTGCCGCTTATCCAGGATTCCGCAGTTGCGAGGCTCTGTGGGAAGAAACCCCTCACCCGGCTCGCTACTCCCGCCACCCTCTCCCCAAGGGAGAAGGCAGAAATCAATCAACGTTGACGGCCCTCTCCCTGGGGAGAGGGTGTCCCGTAGCCGGCGTAGTCATCAGCCGGTGCGGGACGGGTGAGGGGTTACTTCCGAAGAATCCAAACACCCGTTCCGTACTCGAGATTATCAAGGCAGGCAATTCAGATTCAAAGAGTTGGCCTGGGGGTGCCAGATTCAACTTCGGAATTCGGGCTTATACGCTTTCGCACAAAAACCGTCCGACGGATTGTTTATGATGCCATTCTGCGGGACGAGGTGTCAGTGCTGAATATTACACGTCAGGTGGTTTGTTGAACGAGAACCAAGTGCCGTGGCGGAAGTGTGTCGGAATCGAACCGACCGTCCCGATGTAATCGGGACCGCAGGATTTGAAGTCCCGGACGGACACCAGCCCGCATGCACTTCCGCACTGATTCTAGATAACTTCCGTTTGCGCGTCAACGTTGCCTATCTTGGCAGGGTTGATTGCCAAGGGGGCGGTTTTGTCGGCGCGCCACGACCCTTCTGATCCTGTGTCATTCCGCATAGCCTAGCCATCCCCTGCTGAGGGTGGCTTCGAATCGTTCGAGGAGATGAGACTAAGGTACGGTTGCTGAAGCTTCCCCGGACTCTACGCTCTGGGTTGTGCCGGTGGGGCTTAAGGCCGTGACCACATAGTAGTAGGTCTGCCCGGCGGTAACGTTCGGGTCTGCATAGTACGTTCCGGCAATCGGTGTGGAGTTCAGTGGCGTTGTGCTCTCTTTGCCAGAGGCCGTGCCGCGGTAGACGTAGTAGCCCCACACTCCCGGCGTCGCACTGGCGGTCCAGGTGAGCGTCACGTCGTGGCCGCCCCCGCCCGTAAGCGATACGGTCTGCGGGCTGCCTGAGGCGCTGTCTGTTAGAGTTAGCGATGCAGAGAGGTCCCCGCTGGTCAAAGGTGCGAAGATCACCACGATTGTGCAGTTGCCTCCCGCCGCCAGGTTCGTGCCGCAAGTGGTCACTTCGGTGAAGTCGCTGGGGTCCGTACCAGTCAACTCGATGCTGTAGATGCTCAAGGTCGAGCTGCTCCTGTTGGTCAGAGTGATTGTCTGACTCGCGCTGGTTAGGCCTACGGCTACGCTCCCAAACACCAGGCTTGCGGCTGAGAGACTGACTGCGCCGCTTTGACTCTGTTGCTCCCCCGAAGGTGCAGACGAGCTTCCCTTGAGAGCGACCATCCGCATTGACCAACCGCCGGTCGCCGTCCCCGTCGCTGCGTATTGGCCGGGGCTGCCCGCCACCATGTCCTCGACCAGATTACCGTCCATGGTTGAGCGAGCCGTGAA
>JBEKLY010000032.1:0-39477 GCA_050010015.1 Terriglobia bacterium | reverse complement strand
CAAGCGTGTACCTTCGGGAAGTTTTGCGATCGTAAGAGCCATCTGCGGTCCTCCTCTCATTTGAATGAGAGCAGTATACCGCGTATTTACTTAAGTGAACAGTATTGGGCTGAAGCCCCGCCCTTCCCAACGCCAAACGAATAAGAACGCTTACTTCTGCAAGTACGCACTAGGTCGGAACGTGCCCCGTCCCTGCCTCTTCCGTGAGGACCGCCTTAAGCTTCTGCGCCGTATTCACAGGCGGCAGGCACGAAGACCCGACGCACACGAGCGCCAAAGGTGTGTCGGCAAGTGGTAAATTGGGCAGCGTCGCGGCGAGCCCTGGAGGAAGTTCGCCGTTCTTTAACACGGCCGGGGGAAACGCGAAGACTCGCTTGTGCGCGCGCGGCGTCCGGTAGGCAGTGGTCAGGAGTTCGGATGTCCGCTCGTCTTTGGGCTCTCCAACTACCACAACTTCCAACGGGGACTCCAGGTGACTCAGCAGCGCCAGTCCGTAGGTCGAGGCAAAAAGGCCGTATTCGGTGGCTTTCGACGCAAACAAAGCCAAGGTTTTTTCCGCCTTGGCGCGGAAATCCGGACGGTCCGCGAGGCCGGCGAGGCGGTCGAGGACGAGGACCGCTACAGAATTTCCGGCCGACGTCGGAGAATCCTGAAAGGGTTTCCGAAGCATCGTGAGGTTTCCAAGCCGGTCATTCAGGTCGCGGGCCGCGTCAAAGAATCCGCCGCCCTGTTCGTCCCAGAAGCGGCGCAAAGTGATTTCCATTAACTGCAGCGCGCGGTCAAAATAGATATGAGCGCCGGTGATCTCATAGGCGTCCAATAGCGCGGCAACCATGAACACCTGGTCGTCAAGTAATCCCTCGACGCCAGCCTGACCGTTCACGAGGCTGTGGTACATTCCTCTTTCAGGATCGTAAGCTTTGGCGAGAAGCAGATCGAGCGTTGCCAGCGCCCGGTCGCGCGCGTCCGCCAAACCCAAAGTTTTAAACGCTTCGAGCAGGGCGGAAATCATCATTCCGTTCCAACTGGCATATATGGTTTTGTCCACAAACGGCGTCGGCCGCTTGGCGCGCGCTTCCCGCAGCTTGGCCTTGGCACTCGTCAAAATCTCGACGACCTCTTCAGGCTTCAGTTCCAAGCGCGCAGCAATGGCTTCGAGGGGTTGATCAACGAACAGGACGTTCTTGGCGGGGTTGTGCTGCATTTCGCCTTGAAGATCGATGTGGTAATACAGCGACACCACATGTGCTTCGAGCGGATCGAGAACCGCCTTGATTTCTTCGAGCGTCCAAGTGAAGTAGTCGCCATCATCTTCCAAGCTGAAGTCCGCGTCCTGGCTGGCGTAGAATCCACCCTGCGGGTCGGAGAGCACATTCCCGACAAAGGAAAGAATGCCCTCGGCGATCTCCCGGAAGAAGCTATTTCCCGTTATCTGATATGCGCGCAGGTAGTTTCCCAGCAAGCCCGCATTGTCATACGCCATCTTCTCGAAATGCGGCACAATCCAGCGCTCGTCCACCGCGTAGCGATGAAAGCCTCCACCCAGTTGGTCGTAAATCCCTCCGCTCCCCATGTGCTCGAGTGTACTGGTTACCACGCTCAGCAACCCGGTCTGGCGATTGTGGAGATAAGTCTCCAGCAACAAGTCGAGGGCGCCAGGGTGTGGGAACTTCGGGGCGTTGCCGAACCCGCCGAACCGCGCGTCGAACATTCCGTGAATGCTCTCGAGAAGCGAGTTGAGAACTTCTTTGCTTGCCGGCCCGCCGTCGCGAGGGAAGCGTTCCACCCCGGCCAGCGCTTCGGAAATCTTCCGCGCGCTCTCCAGGACTTGCTCCCGTTGCGCTTTGTAACTTTGCGCCACGGCTTCCAGCACGCGTCGCATCCCCGGACGGCCGTATTGGTCGTCCGGCGGGAAATAGGTTCCGCCGTAAAACGGTTTGCCATCGGGCGTGAGGAACGCCGTCAGCGGCCATCCTCCCTGCCCGGTCAGAGCGCTTACGGCAGTCTGATATCGAGAGTCAATATCCGGCCGCTCGTCGCGATCCACCTTGACCGCCACATAATGCTCGTTGATCACTCTGGCAACTTCCGGGTTCTCATAGCTCTCCCGGTCCATCACGTGACACCAATGGCACCAGACTGCCCCGATATCCAGAAGAATGGGTTTGTCCTGTTCGCGAGCCCGCGCGAAGGCCTGGTCTCCCCACTCGCGCCAATTGACGGGCTGGTGCGCAGCACTGCGCAGATAAGCGCTTGCGGCACGCGCGAGTTCGTTCGTGGGTGAGTTAGAATCCATCAGGCCTAAAATCAGTCGACAGTTGACAGTCAACAGTCAGCGTTCAAATATCCGCCTGGCGTCCGTAGCGCTGATGAAGAGTCCGGAGTCGACAGCCAAGGGCAATCCGAAGTTTTTGCTTTCGACTGTTAACTGTCGACTGTCGACTGCCTTTCCGTCACTGCACGCGTGACGGCTTCGGCGGCTCTTCCTCGGGTCGCACATCGTCCAAGGGTTTGCGTCCTGCGAAGCCTTCCTCAATGCCGTGCCAGTATCCGATGCGCTCTTCGCCAAGCTTCCAGCAGAGATAAACCTTCTCGCCTCCCCGCAGGCTTGGAAAGTCGACCAACCCCGTATCCAGATCTTTCACCAGGCACCCGGTTTGTTGAATCTCTTCCACCGTGTGGTTCAACAGCTCTTCGACCTTTTCGCGCTGGTTCTTCTTGCGGTTAAGCTCCGCAAAAGGTGGAAGCGAGCCACCCAGCATCATGATCCGTAGCGCCGCGTTGGAGATTTCCGTGGTAATGCTGTCCAAGGCGCGCTTCTGCTTTTGCGCCTCCTCGAGAAACGGCTCGATGGCGGGCAATAGCTCTTCGGCTTCGCGACGGTCGAAATATTTTTCAGCCATGCAAATGGAGTCAATAGTCAAAAGTCGAGAGTCGAAAGTTAGTCGTCCTCTGAATTCTCATTATCACCCTGTTGATCCGCGAGTGGCCGCGGGTGTTAGCTCTTGACTTTCGACTCTAGACTCTCAACTGCAGTTCAACATCCGCTCCAGAGCTACGCGCGCCCAGCGTTTGGTTTCCGGATCCACCGCAACCTGGTTGACGACTTCTCCTTCCAGCAGGCTTTCCAGCGTCCAGCAAAGGTGCTGAGGCGAAATTCGATACATCGTGCTGCACATGCACACGCAATCATCGAGCGGGAGAATCAGCCGGTCCGCATGTTCCGCCGCCAGACGGTTGACCAGGTGAATTTCAGTGCCGACGGCCCATTGACTTCCCGGCGGAGATTCCACGATTCGCTTGATGATATATTCGGTCGACCCCACGTCGTCCGCTAACTGGCAGACTTCCCAGGAACACTCCGGGTGAGCGATGATCCGGATGCCGGGATGCGCCTTGCGCGCGCGCTCGACATGTTGGGGCACGTACCGCAGGTGCACGGAACAGTGTCCCTTCCACAAGATGACACGCGCCTTCCGCATTTCCTCATCGGAAAGCCCGCCCGCTTCCGCGCGCGGGTTCCATACCGCCATTTGATCCAGCGGAATACCCATGCGATAGCCGGTGTTCCGGCCCAGGTGCTCATCGGGCAGAAACAGAGCTTTCTCACCGCGCGCCAATGCCCACTCCATCAGTTTCTTCGAGTTCGAGGACGTGCACACCGCGCCGCCGTTCCGGCCTACAAAAGCCTTGATGGCCGCAGTCGAATTGATGTAAGTAACCGGAACAATCTTCGCGCCTGTCGCCCGGTTCAGTTCCTCCCAACAGGTTTCCACCTGCTCGAGATCGGCCATGTCGGCCATTGAACAGCCCGCGTTCAAGTCGGGAAGCATGACGATTTGGTGGTCGGCGCTCAAGATGTCCGCGCTCTCGGCCATGAAGTGTACGCCGCAAAAAACGATGTACTCTGCTTCCGGCCGGGCGGCCGCGAGTTGCGAGAGCTTCAGAGAGTCCCCCCGGAAATCGGCGAACTTCACCACTTCGTCACGCTGATAGTGATGCCCCAGGATCACCAGGCGCGGTCCCAGCGCCGCCTTCGCGCCGGCTATGCGCTCGTCGAGTTCTTCCTCCGATAGCCCCACGTACAATTCCGGCGGGGCATTTAAGACTGCTGTCGCCATCTAAATCCCTCGAACCATTTTAACCTAAACTGCGACTCCCCTCCTTGATAAGGAGGGCTTAGGGGGTGGTTGACCGGCCTCCCCCATCTCTACCACCCCCACCCCTCCTCCGACGAGGAGGGGAGTTATTGCATTCTGTTATCCCCCGATGTACACCATCGTGCGGTCCGGCTGCACAAAATCGGGCTCATTGATGCGGTGCCCGGGTTCCTTCTGGTAAACGGCATCGGTGAGAAATCGCCCAATGTCGCTGTCCGTTGCTCCATTGCGCACCAGGTGCCGCACATCAAACTCTTCCATCGAAAAGAGACACGTCCTCAGCTTGCCGTCGGCGGTCAAGCGGATTCGGCTGCATTGCCCGCAAAAGGGAATTGAAACCGGCGCGATAATTCCAATTTCGCCCTGCCCGTCTGCGAAACGATATCGCAAAGCGGTTTCGCTGGGGGCATGCCGAGGGATCTCGACAAGCGGATAAACGGGGTTGATGGCCGCAACGATTTCCCGGGCGGTAACCACCAACTCGCGCTTCCAGGTGTGGTCTGCGTCGAGGGGCATGAATTCGATGAAGCGGAGGATGATGTCGCGTTTTCGCGCGAGGCGGGCAAAATCCACAATTTCATCGTCGTTCAACCCGCGCACCAGCACGATATTCACCTTGACAGGCTTCAACCCTGCCTCAAGAGCGGCGTCTATTCCGGCCATCACCTTCTCCAGCGAACGCGGGGTACGCGTGATTCGGGCGAACTTCGCTGAGTCCAGCGAATCCAGACTCACGGTGACGCGGGCAGAGCCTGCCGCGGCAAGTTTCCCTGCCATCTCCGGCAAAAGATATCCGTTGGTGGTTATCGCGATGTCCTCGAGGCCGTCGATTTGCCGAAGTTGTGCGATGAAATCTACCACTCCGGAACGGAGAAGAGGCTCGCCGCCCGTGATGCGAACTTTGCGAATCCCGAGCCCCGCGAGGACCCGGCTGAGCCGCAAAAACTCATTCCAGCTCAGCAAATCGCGGTGCGGAAAATAGTTCTTCGGATCGGCGGACTTGCAGTAAACGCAACTAAAGTTGCAGCGGTCCGTGACCGAAATGCGCAGGTCGTGAATCTCGCGGCCGAATTTGTCTCTCAGTACCATGGATGCAAACCGACGACGCCTGAGACTGGCATCCCGAGCGAAGCGAGGAATCTCGCCCTGTTATTATTCCACTGCGCAGAGCAAGATTCCCCGCTTCGCTCGGAATGACACCTATCCCGTACAGCTGCCAAAAAAACAAAAAAACCTACCCGCGTTTGGAGTAGGTTCCGTCCTCCTTTCCAAACACGGGAGGCGCCTCGATTTCTCAAGTCACCCTGTCGGCCCGTCGGGCGTGGGCTTGTGTTGCGCCTTTAGCAACCCCGGGCTCGGAGAACACTCTTAATCCTAAGAGATTAGATGACCGGATGCAACATAAGGTTCTATGCATGCAGAAGGCAACCAAAGCGCCAGGCGCGGCTCACAGCAATTGCACGCTGAGTCCGGGTATTTTTGAGAAGCTCCGCTCGTCGCGGGTGACCAGCGTGTAATCCTTGGCAATGGCGGTAGCGCCGATCAACAGGTCACGCTCACCCACTGAAACCCCGCGTCTGGCGAGGTCGGCCCAGAGGGACGCGTGCACCCGGGCCACTGTGAGATCAAAACCGACTACAGGAAACTCGGCCAGCAACCCCTCAACGAAGGCTTGACGCCGGTGGCGCTGGCCGGGCGTCCTCGCCCGATGCACTCCGTGCAAGAGTTCGGAAGCGGTCACCGCTGATATTGCCACATCCTCCTCAGCATAACCAGCTGTGATCGCGTCCACAGAGAGGTCCCCGCGCTCCACCGCGATCAAAACACTGGAATCGATTAGCGCGGCCATCGCGACTCTGCCACCTTGGATTGCTTTGCCGAGAGCTTCTCAACCAGAGCGAGGTACTCTTCGTCAGGTTTGGGGAGCGACCGGAGTAGGTCCGCCAGTTCTCTCCCAGTGAATCTCGCGGGCCGGGCTGGCAGAATCTCACAGACAGGTTTTCCTCCCCGCTCCACAATAAAACTCTCGCCCCGGTAACGGACGCGGTTCATCAGTTCGGAAAATCTACGAGCGGTTTCCGTTGCGGAAATGCGTACTTTCATAGAATCATATTTACACATTTCCCGGTGAACCGTCAAAAGAAAAGGGCCAGCCGCGCGTGAACGCGGCCGGCCCCCGTTTTCCCCACGATCCAACCCTGATGCTAGGCGGGAACTTTTTCGTCAACCTCTTGGGAAACTTCCGGAGTGGCGGCGCCAATCTGGACGAGGTCGCTCTTCGGCTGCTTCAGCACCATCTCTTCATAGTATTGTTGCGCTTGCTGCTCTTCCCGAGCGGCCTTGCGGCGCTGACGCTCTTCTTCTGCGGCGGTAATCGGGATATCGTGCTCTTTCGGGCGCACGCGGGCGGCATCGCCGGCGTTGACGTGGAGCGAGATATTCTGATCCTGCAACTCCACAGACTTACCCTTGGCGTAAATCTGGTGTTTGCCGTGCTCCTTATACCACTCCGCCACCGTGGCGTTCTTGTACATATTCTCAAGGATCTTCCGCCAGCCGATTCCCGTGTTGTAAGCGCAGAAGGAAATCTCACCCTGCTGCGTGGCGTAAGGAATGATGCACATCTCCGTGCGGCGAAAGTCGTAATTGAACAGGTCCTGGAACCACATGCCGGCGATGAAGAGGAAGTTCCAGGGATCGGAGCGGCGCTTGAGCGCGTCCTGGTAGGTGCGATTCGGGTCCGAAGCGCCATACTTCTTCCTGGCCCGCGCCTCGCCCGTTAGCGCAAAAGACTTGTCGAACTTCTTGAGCAGATCGATCAGCGCCAGGCTCTTGGGCGCCCGGAAGGGTTTGTAGTTCTTCAGCAGCGCGAGGCCCATCATGAAGTTCGAAAACACCTTGCCGCGCGCGGAGTCGGTGATCCCTCGCATATCCGTCACAAGCTGGGGAATGTCGAGGAATTGGGGAACCGGCGCCCATTCCTTGGTTTCTTTGTTGATCATCAGCGCGGTGCCCACTCCGCAGTTGGGGTGGCAGCCGCAGCTCACCTGCCCCCATTGGGCTTCGGGGCCGTGCACCAAGTCGGCAAAGTCGGCGAAGGCGCCCATCAGGGAGATCGGGAACCAGTCGCGCGTTGGCTCGGTGATGCCCGTCTGCTTTTTTACGTCCAGCGCCAGGTGCGAAAGCGTGTAGCGCTGGCGCTTGCGGCGCTGCGGAGTGATGTCCTCGTCGCGCCCTGTAAAGCTGACCGGCTGGAAGGCTACGAAGGCGATCTTCTTGGGGTTCTCGCGGGCGAAGTTGACGATGGGCCCCACCTGGTCGTTATTCAAGTTGTTAACGATGGTCGTCACCAGAATGATCTCGATGCCCGCCTCGTGCATGTTCTCAATGGCGCGCAGTTTCACATCGAACAGGTTGCCCACCTGGCGGTGGCTGTTGGCGTCGTTGCCGACGCCGTCGAACTGCAAGTAGGCGTAGCGCAGGCCTGCCTCGAAGGCGCGCTTGCAGAACTCCTTGCTCTTGGCAAACTCGATTCCATTGGTGGCCGCCTGCACGCTGTTGTAACCCATTTTGCGCGCATAGCGGATGGCGTCGATGAAGTATGGCGACATGGTGGGTTCGCCGCCCGAAAACTGCACCGACATCTGCCGCCGAGGCTTGATCTTGACGGCATTGTCGAGGATTTGCGTGATGTCTTCCCAGGCGAGTTCGTGCACAAAGCCGACTTGGTTGGCGTCCATGAAGCAGGGATCGCACATCATGTTGCAGCGGTTGGTCAAATCCACCGTGAGCACTGAGCCACGCCCATGCTTGATGGTGCTGGAGCCATGGTTGTGCAGCCCTTCGTCGTTGTGGGCGCGAATGTCGCGGCCGGGAAAGTTCTTTTCAATCCAGCTCAGGAAGCTTGCGTCCACCGCCATCTGGTCTTCGAAGTGGCCGTGAATCGGGCAATCCTTGACCATCCATACCTGGCCGTCCCGCTCGACAATGGTGGCCTTGATCTCGCCCACTTTTTCATTGAGCAGCACCTGCCAGTTCTGCTCCCCGCTCATGATCTTTTCCCGCGCTTCCTTAACGCATTGCGGACACAGCGAATCGGTCTCGCGAGGCCAACCCAGTGGCGGCTTGGTTTTCTGCCATGATTTTAGAATAGGCTTGTCGGACCAACGGGGGATAAAAGTGGGTCCAGGATGGTACTTGTTGAAGAACTGGATGGTATTGAAAAGCACTCCAGCCGTCGAGGAAAGAGCTTGGTCGGCGTACTTCATCAGCCGCTGACCTCGGATTCTAGGCATAGTGGTTTTTCCTCCCGAAATAGACACTCCGCAAACCCTGCAGAAGCTTAAGCGCCCATAGTTTGCGGAAGTGCCTGAATGCAAAAGACAATGGTAAACAGAAGCTGCTGAATATCTAAGGAGATTCTGCCGAACGGCAGTTTTTGCGGCTCATACGGTACAAATAGTCGATTGAATCGCTCCCGCCTACCGCCTTCCCCTTCAACCTGTTATCGGGGTTAGCGCTTTACCGGCATGCACTAGCCCACGCTGCTCAGTGTCCGGGCGCCAATTCTGAGATCGGCTTAAAGGGACGTGGGACGATAATGAAGATGGGTAGGACCCCGATGCGACTGGTGGCGCTGACCTTCAGGTCAGCATTTGCGGCTGCTCGAACCTGCCGACCCTTCGCTCCGCTCAGGGCAGGCTCTAAAGGTCGGCGCTGCATTCAAACCAGATCCAAACCAGGTCCCAGCTGAAACATGACCTGTCCTGCGCGGCATGATGAGTGTACACTAAGGGGCCGTCACACTCATGCATTCCCGGAGGCCGCATGCAACCAGAGAAAACCACAACCACCCAAGACCCCATGATTGAACCCGATCGCGCAAGTTCATCTTTCCCTATGCTCACTCCTTCTGCCGGCAGCGGTCATCGTCTTTCCCGCCGCGAGTTCATCGGTAGCGCTGTCGTCGCAACCGCCGGCGTCGTGTTGAGCCGCTCGGCCGAAACTCCTCGCTGGCAGATAGGCTGCTATACCCGGCCCTGGGCGCAATTCGATTATCATGAAGCGTTCGACGGCATCGCCGCCGCCGGCTTCAAGTACGTAGGCCTAATGACTACCAAGAGCAAGACCAGCCTGATAATCTCCATGGCAACCACACCCAAGGAGGCTGCCGCCATCGGTGGAGAAGCAAAGCAGCGCGGCCTCAAGATCATTTCGATGTGGGCTGATGATGCCGCCATGGGATCTAGCGTGGGGCTCAAACACCTCATTGACAATTCTGCTGCCTGCGGTTGTCCATACCTCTTGCTGGGAGGCACGGAAGAGCAACACGCGGACGCTTATTACAAAGTCGTTGCCGAGTGCTGCGATTACGCCAAGTCCAAAGGCGTCGTCCTGACCTTGAAACCGCATGCGGGCAGCAATCCAGACGGCGCGTCGTGCCGCAAGACCATCGACCGGATCGGCCAAAAGAGCTTTCGGCTCTGGTACGATCCCGGAAACATCTACTACTACTCTGACGGAAAACTCGACCCTGTGGACGACGCCGCGACTGTCGACGGCGTGGTGGCCGGCATGAGTGTGAAGGATTTCCGCGCGCCGAAAGAGGTCGAGTTAACTCCGGGCACGGGCATGGTGAACTTCCCGAAGGTGCTGTCACGCTTGGAGAAGGGCGGCTTCAGCCACGGCCCGCTGGTCGTCGAGTGTCTCGACCACGGCGATCTGGCCCACGTCAATGCCGAGGCCAAGAAAGCCCGGCGGTTTCTCGAAACACTTACCGTCCAGAAAGCGTAAACAGTGGGCACGCCATGTCGCGACCCTGCCACAAGAAATGTGGTGCGGAGGGCGGGAATCGAACCCGCACAGTCCTTGCGGACCGAGGGATTTTAAGTCCCTTGCGTCTACCAATTCCGCCACCCCCGCACGGTGAATCTCAAGGACTGGCGGAGTGTCCTTGATTTCGGATTCTACCACTGCCTTAGAAACAGGAGTAGGCGGATATTCAGCCGTTGGACTTTCAGCGCCTTCGGGAGGTCCGCAAGGTCTCAGTTCCGTTTTGCCGGATGGGAGATGGCGCCGGTGCTCTTCTGCGGCAAATCCACCGCAACGAGGTTGAAATGGCTGACAAACGTGAGAAAGCAACCCTGACCCGCCGGGCGATACTTCGGGGCGCAGCGGCCGCGTCCATGTTTGGTCCTATCTTTAAGGCGACGGAAGGATCGGTGAGCGCGCAGGAGACCGTGAACCGTAATTCGGCGCCCAGCGGGCTTAAGATCACGGACATGCGCGCTTGTCGATTGGCCACGAATTACGACTATCCGCTCATCAAGATATACACCAACCAGGATGTTTACGGCCTGGGCGAAGTGCGCGACGCCGGAGTGGAAGGCATCGCGCTCGTCCTCAAGGCGCATCTGTTGGGCCAGAATCCTTTGGACATCGAGGGCAACCTCGGAAGGCTGCGCGAATTCGCCGGGCACGGGCGCATGGGCGGCGGCTACAGCGCGGTGGACATGGCGCTGCACGATATCGCGGGCAAGGTTTACGGCGTCCCGGCCTATCGGCTTCTGGGCCAGAAGAGGCATGATCGCATTCGCATTTACGCGGACACGACCGCCCACCCTGACCTCAAGGTTTACGCGGAACGCATGCGCAAGCGCAAGGAAATGGGCCTCACCTTCTTCAAGATGGACTTGGAGACGGAATTGGTGAAGGACCGTCCAAATGCCGTCAACGATCGCGGCGTCGCCACTGACAAAGGCCTTGAGTACCTCTCGGAATTCATCGCCGCCATCCGCGACGTGATCGGCTGGTCGGCCCCACTGGCCGCCGATCATTTTGGGCCGCTCAATGTCCAGGACTCCATCCGCTACGCGAGGGCCTTCGAACGCTATCAGCTTGCCTGGGCCGAGGACATCCTTCAGATTGGCGAAGGCAATCATTACCCGTGGCAAAACTGGCGTGCTTACAAGATGATCACGGAATCGAGCACGACGCCGATCAATACCGGCGAGGACATCTTCGGGCTGGAAGAAGGCTTCCAGCCGCTGCTGGATAACCGCGCCCTGAACGTCATCCACCCGGACATCGAAACCTCCGGCGGGTTGCTCGAGACCAAGAAGATCGCCGATTACGCCGAACTCGCGGGCATCCGTGTTGCCATGCATCACGCCGGATCGCCCATCGGAGGGTTCGCGGGCTATCACTGCGCGGCCACCTTCGGCGACAACTTCCTGGCAATGGAGAACCACGCGCTCGACATGCCGTGGTGGCAGGACCTGGTCACCGGCGTCCCGAAGCCCATCATCGACAAGGGCTACGTGACCGTGCCGGAGAAACCCGGACTCGGGCTGGAACTCAATGACGAGGTGGTCAAGGAGCACCTGCGCCGGCCCGGCTACTTCGAGCCCACACCCATGTTCGACGACTACATCGTTTCCGGATTTCGCACCGGCGGCCCTTGGCCTCATTATGATGAAACCGGCAAATGGTGTAACTGCGTGACTTTCGAGTAGGACGCCTCTGCGGAACGGCCTTGGACGCTGTCATTCTGAGCGAAGCGAAGAATCTGCAGTGTCTCCCCGAACGCAAGCAAATGCAGATCCTTCGCTCCGCTCAGAATGACAGATAACGTTGGGGCTCGTCTGCGGGTTGTCGTAGACTGCCAGCTCATGGAATCCTGCGCCGGCCCCTCCTTTCGCCTTTTATGCCACACTGCTAACATGCCTTCCGAAGCGACGTCTTAACATTAGGGAAATCGGGATTCGAGCTCGATCCGCGCCAACGGGAGTGTGCAATGAACGCACTGTTACAGGATCTTCGCTACGGTTTGCGCCGCGTGCGGCAATCTCCCGGCTTCGCTGCAGTCTGCGTGATCACGCTGGCGCTGGGCATCGGCGCCAACACCGCCATCTTCACCCTGCTCAACGCCGTGATGCTGAAGAACCTTCCGGTCTCGAAACCGGGCGAGCTTTACAGACTGGGCAACAGCGCCAATTGTTGCGTGCTCACCGGACTTCAGGGCGGCTGGGCCATCTACTCGTATCCTCTCTACCAGCAGTTTCGCGATCACAATCCCGAATTCAGCGAGATGGCCGCCTTTCAAGGGGCCTTGCAAAACCTGAACGTACGCCGCGCCGGGGCTTCGGGCCCCGCTGAACCGTACGCCGGCGAGTTCGTCTCCGGCAACTACTTCTCGACGTTCGGCCTTGGCGCCTTCGCGGGCAGGACCATCTCGCCCGACGATGACAAGCCCAATGCCGCGCCGGTTGCGGTGATGAGCTACCGCACATGGCAACAGCATTTCGGGCTGGATCCCTCCGTCATCGGCGCCAGCCTGAACATCGACAATCTCGCCTTCACCGTTATTGGAATCGCCTCTCCCGGATTCTTTGGAGATCAGTTGCGTCCAGACCCTCCTGATTTCTGGCTGTCCCTGGCCGCCGAGCCGGCCCACGATGGGGAGACCGCATTGCTGAACAGCCCGGGATTGCACTGGCTCTACATCATTGGTCGATTGAAGCCCGGGGCCAATCCGGCGAGCGTTCAGTCGAAGGTCACCGCGCAGCTCCAGAACTGGCTGAGCACCCAGCCGGACCTTTCGGCCAGGGACCGCTCGCGGATCAATAAGCAGCACATCGCGGTTGCGTCCGCCAAAAGCGGGGTCGCCAACCTCCAACAGGACACCGCGGAAGGCCTTCGCCTGCTCGTGATCGTCTCCGGCCTGGTGTTGCTGATCGCCTGTGCCAACATTGCGAACCTGTTGCTGGCGCGCGGCGCCACCACGCGCTTTGAGACGGCCATTCGCGTGGCCCTGGGCGCGCCACGTCGCAGGCTGATTCGTCAGATCATCACGGAAAGCGTTCTCCTGGCGGTGCTCGGGGGCCTCGCCGGTCTGGCGGTGGCCTTTGCCGGGGCGCGCGCCATCCTGCTGATTGCCTTCCGTGGCGCGAACTTCATCCCCATCGATCCGCGGCCCTCGCTGCCCGTGCTCGGTTTTGCCTTCCTGCTTTCGCTCGCGACCGGAGTCGTCTTCGGGGCAGCGCCAGCCTGGATCACTTCCCACTCTGATCCCATCGAGGCGCTGCGCGGCGCCGGCCGCTCCACGCGCGAGCGCGGTTCGCTGGCCCGCAGATCCCTGGTGGTGGTGCAAGTTGCCCTTTCGGCGGTGCTCCTGATCGGCGCCGGTCTGCTCACCCAATCGCTTCGCAACCTCGAGAATCAGAAGTTCGGCTTCGAAACCCAGGGCCGCGTGATCGTCAGGCTGAGCGCCAACCTGAACGGCTACAAGCCGGAGAAACTCTACGGACTCTATCAGGAGATCGAGCGGCGTCTGACGCAAATCCCCGGCGTGATGAACGCGAGCTACTCGATTTACAGCCCCATGCGGGATGAGAACTGGTCGTTTGGCATTCATATCGAGGGCCATCCGCCGGACGAACAGATCGGCGCCTCCTTTGACCGCATCGGGCCGCATTACTTCGAAACCATCGGCACGCGACTGGTGCGCGGCCGCACCATCGGCGATCGGGACACGCCGAACTCGCCGCAGGTTGCGGTGGTGAATGAAGCCTTCGTGCGCAAGTTCTTCCCGAAGGACGATCCGATCGGCAAGCGTTTTGGCCTTGGCGATATCCGCAACGCCGGCGACTTCGAAATCGTGGGCGTGGTGGAAGACGCGAAATACCAGGACGCCCGCGAGCCTGCCTACGCGACGTTCTTCCTGCCCTTCCTGCAAATAGCGAAAGATCCAAAGCTTGCGTTCATGATAGGCTCGCATTACATCAGGGACATCGAACTGCGAGTCGCCGGGAAACCGCAGAACCTCGAGCCCGCGGTTCGTCGCACGCTGGCTGACGTCGATCCCAACCTGAATGTTCTTAACGTCATCAGTCTCCAGGAGCAGCTCACCCGGAACTTCAACCAGGACCGCCTGATCGCCCGGCTGACCGAACTCTTCGGCCTGCTGGCGCTGGTTCTCGCCTGCGTGGGGTTGTACGGCGTCACCGCTTACTCGGTGGCTCGCCGCACCGGCGAGATCGGCATCCGCATGGCGCTGGGCGCGAACCGCTCGAGCGTGGTCGGGATGGTGCTGCGCGGCGTGCTCGTACAATTGGGCCTGGGTCTCGCCACCGGCGTGCCTGTGGCGCTCGCCGGCGGCCGCCTGCTCAGCAGCCAACTCTTTGGCGTCAAGAGCCACGATCCGGTAATCGTGGCCTCCGCCGCCATCGTGCTGGCAGCCTGCGCCCTCGTGGCAGGCCTTGTCCCTGCACGCCGAGCCGCGTCCATTGAACCCATGCGCGCCCTGCGAACTGAATGACCGCCCCCGCTGCCCCTCTTCTCGAATCATAGCCCTCTCCCGTGGGGAGAGGGTGTCCCACCGCGGCGCATTCATCAGCCGTGGCGGGGCGGGTGAGGGGTCTATTCCCGCAACCGAGTACGAACCTCGAATTTGGGCTTGATTCGAATCGGCCGGCGACGTACGGTTGTAAGCAGGGGCGAATATTGAACTCGGGGTTCGGGGTGAGCATGAGCGTCGCGAAGGCTCTCGTGGGAATCGGCTGCGCGTTGTCTGTGGTTGCCGCGGTGTATGCTTTCCAGCGCCCGTTTCGAGAATATCCGTCGGTGGAATATGGTTACATGCAGTTGCCACCGGACTGGAAGGAGAAGGGCGAGTGGACCTTCGCGCGGCTGATGTATCCGCCGGGGCCCAATGACGGCTATCGTGGCCGCTTCGACGGAGACTGGCGACTGGGGCTCTCCCTGTGGACGCAGGACTTTCCGCGCGCCGACCGGAACCTGGCCCAGGCCGTGCGGCGTTTGACTCGCGTGCAGGCGCGGTCCGTGGAGCAAGCAGTGAATCTCGAAGACGGCGATGAAGTGTTCAATTGGCCCTGGCTTTACGCCGTCCAGACGGGCGAATGGGGTCTGACCCCGGCGGAGGCAAAGGTGCTTCGCGAATACCTGCTGCGCGGCGGCTTCTTCATGGCCGACGATTTCCATGGCACCGAGGAGTGGGAGGTGTTCGAGCAGAGCATGAAGCTGGTTTTCCCGGACCGCCCCATCGTCGAGATTCCCAATTCCGATCCGATCTTCCATACCATCTTCGATCTGGATGACCGCTTCCAGATTGTGGGCGCGGAGCACCTGCTGGAGGGTTCGAAGAACGGAGGCAAGGTAGCGCACTGGCGCGGCATCTACGACGATAAGGGCCGCATCATGGTGGCCATCACCTTCAATTCCGATGTGGGCGACTCCTGGGAGTGGGCGGGCGATCCACGGTATCCGCAGAAGTATTCCGAAATGGGAATGCGGCTTGGCGTGAACTACATCATCTATGCCATGACGCATTGAGCCTGTTGCGTAGGGGCGGTTCGCGAACCGCCCCTACAAGGTGGATCGCGCGCCGGCCTTTCCGCCGGGTGGCGCATACGTCCCGACGCTTGTTGTCGGGATGTATGCGCGTCTTTAGTATCAGGAGGACAGACATGCCAAAAACGGCACGTCAGCGCCACCCTCGGTATTGATTGCCGAGCAACTCCATTAGTCCGATTTTATTCTTGAAGCACGGTGCGGTATTTTGGCGAGACACGACTCAGCGCCGATAGGCTGAATCTCCTAACAAACTTCTGGTCTTCGTAGGATCAGGAGAAAGTTCTATCAGATTGGCCAACTTGGTGTAATGAGCGGCCATCTTCTTCGCAGCCAAGGCGGCCTTTTCTTCATTCTCAGCGAGATGCTCGTACTGCCGTTTCAATTCGCGAACCGAGGCTGAGTCAGATTCCGAAGTCGCGGCCATCTCTCGATAGATCGCGACGATGCGATGGCACGACTGTTCCAAAGCTTCCTCCTGCAAAGCCAAGTCCTTGACCAGGGACGCTGCCTCGCTTTGAGTCAGCGCGGACTCGCTGCTGGACGGCTGCTGAGACAGGGTGAGGCATGGACAGGCGAACACCAGCGCCGAAAAGAGAATTGCCCGGTGGAATTGCACTTTCATTTTGACCTCCTAATCACTGAATCTGTCGAGCCTGGGTGAAAAGTTGGGCCGACACTTCCTCTAAGCCGGGCCGCCGGAATTGCCTCATCCCGCGCTGTTCTTTCAGCACGCCGAAGACCGAATCGATGGACGCTTTGCCCTGCCGATAATCAGCCTGCTCCTCCGGACGACGCAACTGCCGCCTGCGGATTGGCGGAACCCCAACTGCTTTAGACTACATCATGTTATATACGCCAATCGCATTCATAATATGAGTCTTTACCATAAAACCTTCTTATAGTGTTTGGCCTGGTGCGCCGGCGTTTCCGGCGAGAAGGGTTTTCATCCGCTCAAGGCCTTGAGAGCCGGCGGCCAGCAGGCAGAGGGCGGCGAGGACAGGGCACAAGCCGGCGAGGAGAATTGCCGGTCCGAAGTGTCTCTGCGGCCCCAGAATCAATCCGGTGACGATTGGTGCGGCAGCGCCCGCAGCCACGGAGATGGTGTTGAGGAACCCGATGGTGCGCCCCACCATCTTCTTGGGCGGCACATGCTGCGAGATCGTCCAGAAATTGGAATTCCCGATTCCGGTCGCGCACATCGCGACGGTAAGGATGGGGAGCGTCCAGAATCGATCCCGCGTCGCCAGCAGAAGCAGAATTGCCCCGGTGCCGATATATCCCGCCACCGCAAATCGCAGGCGTGCGGGGAAGACTCCGATGCGCGCCGCCCATTTATCCACGGCCCAGCCCGCCGTGACGTTAACGACGGCCATAGCGAAGAGCGCGGTGGAAACCACCCGCCCCATCTCGAGAGTTGAGAACCCTCGGGAGAGAATTAAATAGCTCGGCACCCACGTCAATACGAAGTACCAGTAGTAGGATGACAGCAGGATGCTCAATGACATTGCCCAGAAGGTTCTGCTGCGCAGGAACATTTCCCACGTCCAAGGCTGCGATGGGTCGGGTTCTTCAGCGAGTGCGCCGGACGCATTGGATTCCCGCTTCCGCGGGAATGACGAGGTAGCGCCTTGGGCCTGAGGGGCAGTGCGAGGCCGATCGGAGAGAGTCGAGATCCACCAGAAAGGCAGCCAAACCAGCGCGCCCAGTCCGGTTATGGCAAACATCAGGCGCCATCCGAAGCGCTCCAGCAGAACGGCGCCCACCAGTGCGCCGAGAGCCGGCCCTATGTTCTGGCCCGAAATATAGATCGAGGTCGGCAGCCCTTGATCCTGGGCGGCAAAGTTGTTGCGGATGAAAGAAATGCTGGCCAGCGGCGCTACGGATTCCGCAAGCCCCAGCAGCATGCGCAAGCCGGTGATGTCACCGGGCGCGCGGCTGAGGGCAATTGAGGCCGAAGCTAATGACCAGACGAGGAAACCAGCCGCATAGGTCCGGCGAATGCCGAAGCGATCTACGACGGCGCCGGCCGGAATTTGAAACGCGCCGTAGGTCCAGAAAAAGGCGGAGAGGAGCACTCCCATGGCGGCGGGCGCGATGCGGAAATCGCGCATGATCGAGGGCGCCGCGACACTGAGGTTGCCGCGATCAACGTAGTTGATCACGATGCCCAGAAAGACAAGCGCGAGGACAATCCAGCGGCGGCTCATGCGGTTTCGATTATATCCGACAGGGTTCGGCGGGAAAGCCTACTTTACGAACTTGATGATCCCAAAAGCCGCGGGCTGGTGGTACGACCCGTTGCTGCCCGGGGGCAAGGGACTCCACGATAGGAAACGCCGCCGAGAATCGTCGCCGGGTCCGTCGCAGCGATAGAGATTCACGCGCCATTCGTCTCCCGCTTTGATGGCGCTTGTATTCATGGAGCTGACCGGGATGCGCATTTCGACCGTCCAGGACTTATGCTCGGCGTCGAGTTTCGTGGCGTGCTCGAAGTGAGAATCCCAGGCGGCATCATTCATGGGATTCTTGCTGAGGTCAATCTCGAGGTCAATCCACTGATTGTTCGGCGCTACCTCGAACTCGTAATAGTGGAGAAAACGCTCGGGCTGCGGATTGATGAACGCTTCCACCACGTCCCGGTTCCAGAGTTCCCAGCGTTCTTTGGCAGGATCTTCGCCCTCGTAGATATTCAGAGATCCGTATCGACACCAATATGCGAAATAGATGTAGCGGAGGGTCCAGAGGCTTGCTGCCTGCGTTTCAGAACCCGGTAGCGGCTCGTGGCTAATGCGGTCGCCCAGGGTTACGCGCGTGGCATCCTTCCAAACGTCTTTGGCGAGATCGCCATTGGGTACGAAATCGGCGGCCAAGAACTTCGAGGGCATGGTGAGTTTCCGAAGGTATTGTTTTTTCTCCGCCACGTTCTGTGCACCTCCCGTCGGTGTTAAGAGACATGCAAAAGCCAGCGCACTCAATGGCGCGATCAACAGAATTGCCAAACGTCGCATGACGCCTCCTCCTTCAATGAGTCCATGCAATATAGCAGGAGGAAGCGAAAAACAAAACAAGTCACAAACAAGCCATATGGGTTATTGTAGTGGCGGCCAACATAATCAAAAGTAGGGGCGGCCCAGACGCACGCAATCAGGAGGATTCATGAGCAGAATTGATCGCAGGGAATTGCTGAGAAGTGTTGGCGCAGCGGCAGTAGCGGGAGTGGCCACGAAAGGGTCGTCAGCCAAGGGCGCGGACCCAACCGGGGCGGCCCAGGGCGCAAAGCCGGAACGCCTGGCGCTCGAGGACTTCCAACCCAGGAGCATGCTTCACGTGCCGGAAACGAAGGTGGGGCGCTCGCGTTTTCCAGTGATCGACGTTCATACCCACCTCACCATGGGAGCCCAGCACAAGAATGGCGTAACCATCGGCGAGGAGATACGATTCCTTGCGACTCCGGAAGACGTGCTGCCGGTGATGGACCGGAAGAACATTCGCATGATGGTGGACCTTACCGGCAACCGTGGAAAGGGCCTCGAGCAAGCTATTCAGCGATTTCAGCGGGCGCACCCTGACCGGTTCATGGTCTTCACGGAACCCGGATGGGACCACTTTAACCGGCCGGACTACCCGCGCTGGCAGGCGGATGAGATCGGGCGCGCGCACGAGGCAGGGGCGAAGGGATTGAAGGTGGTGAAGACTCTCGGTCTTTACCTCCGGCAGGATGTTACTTCGGGCCCGCTGGTGAAGATCGACGATCCTCATTTCGACCCGATGTGGGAAGCGTGTGCCGGCTTCAAGATGCCGGTGGCCATTCACATCTCCGATCCCGAGGCTTTCTTCCTGCCCATCGACCGATTCAACGAGCGCTTCGAGGAACTGAACAATCACCCTGACTGGTCGTTTTACGATCACGACTTTCCCAGCTTCCAAGAGCTGATCGAGGCGCGAAATCGCATGTTTGCGCGACACCCAAAAACAACTTTTATCGCTCTTCACGTGGGACACAACGCGGAGAACCTTGCTGCGGTCTCCGAATGCCTGGACCGTTTACCGAATATGTATGTCGAGCTTGCGGCGCGCATCGGAGAACTCGGACGGCAACCGCGCACGGCGCGCAAGTTCTTTGAGAAATACCAGGACCGAATCATGTTCGGGACTGACGCGGTGCCCAATGGCAAGGAGACTCCCCAGCAAATTCTCTCGCCGAAACTCTACGAGATCTACTACCGCTTCCTCGAAACCGAGGATGAGTATTTCGACTACGCTCCGGCCCCGAAGCCGCCGCAGGGACGTTGGCAGATTTACGGGTTGGGGTTGCCGGAGAGCATTCTGCGGAAGGTCTATCACCAGAACGCGGAACGAGTGCTGGGGCTGACGTAAACTGTCGGCCGTCAGGAAGCCATGAACGCACTGCCCTCTCCCTTGGGGAGAGGGTGTCGCGCTCCGGCGCTCTCATCAGCCGGAGCGTGACGGGTGAGGGGTTAGTTGCACGATCACGAGAACGAACCGGGGGTCAAAGGCAAGACTAAGAACAAGCCAAATGGCAAACGCCCGGCGATCTAACAAATCGCGAACTCCTGATCGTTTGATTCTTGTCGTCTGAATTTGCTGTTTGCAGAAGGGCCGGAGAAGCAAGAGACCCCTCACCTGTCCGTCGACGGCTGCTGAAGGCGCCGTCGCCGGACACCCTCTCCCCAAGGGAGAGGGCTGCCCATTCAATTTGCCTCTCGCCAAGGGAGAGGGCTGTCAATCCAACTCGTCTAGCGCGCTTTAATTTCCGTCCAATACTGATCATAAAGCTGCGCGGCGGCACCGACGTCGCGCATAAACTCGCAATGGACCAGCGAGGCGGGGTCGGGAAAGACGGCGGCGTTGAGGAGCAGCCAGGGCTCAATGTCGGTCTGATTGTAACGGCTGGGAGTGTTAAAGCCGGAGTCATTCACAAAGAGCGCGGCCACTTCAGGGCGGTGGAAATAGTTGATGAAGTCCTCCGCCAGTTCTTTGTGGGGGGCGGCTCGCGGGATGCACGCGCAATCAACGGAAATCGTGCAGCCTTCTTTCGGCACAACGTAGCGGAGGTTCGGCTCATCGCGCATCACGAAGGTCATGTTGCCGTTGTAAGCTTGCGCGATCCAGGCATCACCGGCGGCGAGGTCTTCCTGGAAATTGGAGCTGTTGTAGCCCTTGACGAGAGGCTTCTCCTTGAGCAACAAATCGCGCGCCTGGCGGATTTCATCCGGGTTGGTCGAATTAAGCGAGTAGCCGAGTTTCTTGAGGGCCATGCCAAAAACTTCGCGCGTGTCGTCGAGCAGCAGGATGTGGCCGGCGAAGCGCGGATCAAACAACGCCGACCAACTGTCGAGGTTCTCCTTAACCAGGTCCGCGCGATAAGCCAGGCCCGTGGTGCCCCAGGCGTAAGGCACCGCATAGTCGTTGTGCGGATCAAACGGCAGACTTAGAAAACGGTGATCGATATTGGCCCAGGCGTTGGGCATTCTGGATTTGCCCAGGGGCGTGAGCAGGCCCTGCCTAATGAGAATCTCCACCATGTAATCGCTGGGAACCACCAGATCGTAACTGACGTTGCCCCCCTGGAGTTTCGCCAGCAGGGCCTCGTTCGAGTCGTAGAGGTCGTAATTCACCTTGCAGTGAAACTCGCGTTCGAATCCTTGCACCAGCCGCGGGGAGACGTAAGAGGACCAGATATAGATATTGAGTTGCCTGAGGTTCTCGCCGCCCGTCCAGGTGCGTGCGACGACGGGCGCGAGCATGAGCAGGAAAACCGCCGTGGCACTCAGGACTGCGGCGCGGACTTTCATGGCTCCACGCTCGAGGCGCTGAGCAATGTAGACCAGTGGAATCGTGGCCGCCAGGATTACGGTCGAGATGGCATTGATCTCCGGCGTGATGCCTCGCTTCAGGCGGGAATAGATCTCGAGCGGCAAGGTGGTGGAACGAACTCCCGCCACGAAGGAAGTGATCAGGTAATCGTCAAAAGAAGTGGTAAACACCAGCAAGGCTGCGGAGAGAATCGCGGGCGCGGCAATGGGCAGGGTGATGCGGAAGAATGTGGTCCATTCGTTCGCGCCCAGGTCGAGGGCCGCCTCCTCGATGGAGCGATCCATGCCCGCCAAGCGCGCCCCGACGACGATAATCACATAAGAAATACAAAAGGTAATATGAGCGATGACAACGGTGGAAAGGCTCAATTGCATGCGCAGCAGGCTGAAGAAGCTGACGACGGCCACCGCCATCACGATCTCGGGAATGACCAGGGGAAGGTAGACGACGCCGTCCAGGATGGTTTTGGCGCGCCGGCGGATTTTCGGGAAGACCAGCGCGCCTACGGTGCCGAACACCACACAAACCAGGGTGGCGGCGGCGGCCACCAGAAGACTGTTGAGCAGCGAATGGATGATCTGCTCGTCGCGCCAGAGCAGCGCGTACCATTCGCCCGTGAAGCCGGTCCAATGCGCCGACAGGCGAGAGCGGTTGAAGGAGAAGAAGATCAGGACGAGGACCGGTGCATAGAGGAATAGGTAAACGAACGTCGTGGACGTGGCCAGCCCCCAGCCTTGGCGACGTGGACGAGCCATTAGAGTATCCCCCGCGTGACACGCTCCGCGCGGCGCGACCCCATCCAGAGCAGCACCAGGACCACGAAGGTCAGCAAAAACGCTACGGCGGAGCCGAACGGCTGGTCGCGCACGGTCGCAAACTGGTTTTGAATGAGATTGCCCACCATGATGGTGCGTGCGCCACCCAGCAGATCCGGCGTGATGAAGGCTCCAATCGAGGCGATGAAGACCAACACCCCGCCCGCACTGAGCCCAGGGAGAGAGATCGGGAGAGTGACCCTGAGGAAAGTGTGCCAGCGGTCGGCGCCCAAGTCCTGCGCGGCTTCGAGGAGGATCGGATCGAGCTTCTGAAGTACTGCGTAGAGGGGCAGGATCATGAACGGAAGCTCGCCGTAAACCAGGCCAATGAAAACCGCCAGCGGAGTATAAAGCAGGCGTAGCGGCTCGTGCACCAGGTGCAGAGCCATCAGAGCGGTGTTGATCACACCCTCCGTACGCAGGATGACCATCCAGGCGTAGGTGCGGATGAGGAAACTCGTCCAGAACGGTATTACCACCAGCATCAACAGAGCGGATTTCCACCGCCCGGAGACCTTCAGCGCCAAGGCGTAAGCCACGGGATAGCCAAGCAGCATGCACAGCACCGTGGTAAGCACTGCCATCCAGAATGAGCGCCAGTAAACGCCAAGATAGAGAGGCTGGAAGGCGCGCCAATAGTTCGACGCCCCCAAAGTCCATTCGATCGTGCCGTAAGGCGAGCGGCGGGCGAAGCTGACCGCCAAAAGATAGGCCAAGGGAAGAAGGAAAAAGCCCACCAACCAAACCAGGCTGCCGGAAAGAAGACTGGCGGAGCGCAAGGCCGGGCGCCGCCGAAAGAAACGCAGTACGGGTTCCGCTTTAGACTCTGCTGAGGGTGTGATTTCCGGGCTCATGTCTTGGCAAGCGAGAATAACGGAAGGCGCGGACGCATGTCAAACCCGGGTGGTTCCCAATCCGTCGTTAAGGGAGCGCGAGGACCGTAAGGACGCATGGCTATGCGCCCCCACGCCTCGCGCGGCTGGACGACGAGGGGTAGGGGTAGGGCTTGCCCTACCCGTGTGGGGACCGGCAGAAATGCGGGGACGGCAAGCCGTCTCCCTACAGCGGAACGGTTATCGACGGATTGCGGGCAGCGTTGGCTTTTCGTCCGCGTTGCAGCATGACGAGACGGCTGCGCCCATTCGCGCTTCTGGGTGTATCCTATTCTTATGGGGAAGAGCGTCATGAACTGCCTTACGCCAGGCTGCCCAGACCCAAAGACAATACCGGTGCTTTTCTGCGCACTGCTTTTGGCCGGCACTTTACTCTATGGACACCAAAACGCAGGTGCGCCGCAGGCTGGCAGCGCGCCGGCCGGCAATTCCTCAGCCCAAGAGCAGCCTGCACCGGTTACTGCCGAGGACTTTTTGAAACAAGGCAATGAGTACGCCCGGCTGCACAAATGGAAAGAAGCCGAGGAGTCGTACCGCAAAGCAAGTAGCTTGCGGCCCGATTCCCCCCAGGCGCACTACAACCTGGGCAGCACTTACCTGGCTGAGCAGCAGACCGCCGACGCCGTTCGGGAATTCCAGGAGGCATTGCGGTTGAAGCCGGATTTCGCGGGCGTGCATATGAATCTCGGCGCCGTCGAGGAATCTCAGGGGAATCTCAAAGAGGCCATGGAGGAGTACCGCGCTGAACTCCGTCTTCACCCCTCGAATCCAACAGCCCATGTGGATTTGGCGAACGTGCTCACGGCCAACCGGGAGTTCAAAGAAGCAGCCAATGAGTATCGCACTGCGATCGAGCTTGACCCCGGGGACAGTCAAATTCGCGTGGCGTACGCAAACTCGCTGCTCCAGTCGGGAGACGTGGCGGGCGCCGGCGCGGAATATCAGCAGGTCCTCAACCAGGCTCCTGATGACCCTGAGGCGCACTCGGGGCTGGCCGCGGCGCTCAATCAAGCCGGCAAATTCGATCAGGGCGTGGACGAACTCCGTGCCGCGGTTCGCCTGCGCCCCGACGATCCTGATCTTTACCTGTCCCTCGGCAATTCGCTCCAAGCCACGGGGGACCTGATTCACGCCATCGAGGAGTATCGCCAGGCGGTCCAGTTGCGTCCCGAGCAGCCCGATTACCGGTATGCGCTGGCGATGGCCTTGCGCGAAGCGGGCGATTACGGTGGGGCTATCACCGAGTTGCGCCGGGTCATACGGCAGCAGCCGGCAAACGCCAATGCCCATTCGGCGCTCGCCGCCGCATACCTTTCTGTCGCCGACCATCCCGCCGCGGAGGCTGAGTATCGCGAGGCGCTTCGCTTGAAGCCGCAGGATCCCGCACTTCATGAGAACCTCGGCTTGTGTCTGCGCAAAACCGGTGACCTGCCGGACGCCGTCCGGGAGCTTCAGCGGGCCGTCGACCTGGCCAAGGACAACGCGGATTACCACCGTAACCTGGCGGAGACTTTTCAATCCGCGGGCGATCTCGCCGGCTTCGTGCAGGAATACAGGGAGGAAGTTCGCCTGCGTCCCGACGATCCCGACGCCCATCTGCATTTAGCCAACGCTTATCAGGCCGCCAGCCAGTGGGACGACTCGCTTGGTGAATACCGGGTGGCGCTGGGGATGCGGCCCGACAGCCCCGAATTACACTACACCTATGCGATGGCGCTCAAGGCCTCCGGAAACACCCGCGAGGCGGAGGCGGAGCTGAATCGCGCGGTGCAGTTGCGGGCCGAGTATCCTGAAGCCCTAGTGGCGCTGGGCGACATGCTGGTTGCCGACAAGAACTACGAGCTGGCCATACCTACTTACCGGGACGCGATGCGACTGCGGCCCGATGATCCCACGCTCCATTCCCACCTGGCCGGCGCTCTGCGCCAGGCTGGGGATTCAACAGGCGCCGCGTCGGAGAGCGAGCAGGCGGCTCAACTCGACCCGAGCTTTGCCGGTTACCAGTTTGACGTGGGCAATGCTCTCTACAACAAGGGTGATTACAAGGGCGCGGTGCAGGCTTTCCGGACGAGCCTGTCGCGGCGCGAGGACCCCCAGACGCAGGAGAATCTGGGTCTGGCCCTCGAACAAATGGCGGACTGGAAGGGCGCTTCGGAGGCTTTCCGGGAAGCGATTAAGCTGCGCCCCGATTGGTCTGACGCGCACCTGAATCTATCCATCGCGCTCAGCCACATGGATGACCCGGGGGGATCCGCGGAGGAAGCGCAAGCGGTTCTGCACATCACCCCTAACAACCCGGAGGCCCATTTTGCGCTTGCCAGCGCCTGGCTGCGTACGGGAAAGACGGAGGAGGGGATTAAGGAGTTGCAGGAAGCCCTGCGCGACAAGCCTGAATACGCGGAGGCGCGGCTGGCGCTGGCGGATGCCTTCGCGCACGCGGGCCAACTCGCCGATGCCATCGCCAATTACCGCGAGTACCTGCGCCTGACTCCCAAGGACGCCGTGGCGCACGTCGATCTCGCCAACAGCTTGCTGAAATCGAAGCAATTCAACCCCGCCATCCAGGAGTACGAGGAAGCTCTGCGCCTTGAACCGGCTGAGCCCATCACTCATTACAATTTTGGCGTGGCCCTCGAGGCTGCAGGCGACAAAGCCCGCGCCCGCCAGGAGTACGATACCTACTTGCAGCTCGATCCCACCGCGCCGGACTCCATCGAATTGCGCAAACACATGCACGAGTTGGCGGCGAAGAAGTAGTGGATGAAAGTCCGCAATGGAAGTCTGAATAAGTAACCCTCTCCCTCGTGAATAAGACAGCCCTCTCCCCAAGGGAGAGGGTGTCGGGCTCCGGCGTTTTCATCAGCCGGAGCGTGACGGGTGAGGGGTCATTTCCGCAAGCAATAGAATCGGTCAAGCCGCTGGACGGGAAGGTGAAAACCCAGAACAATTCACGCGGAACCGTTTGCGATTTGGCGAATCCCAAACTGTAAACCACTTGAATTTTGCCATTTGCTATTTGCCGTTTGAATTCGCTTTTTCTGCGACGAAGGGAAGGAACCCCTCACCCGTCCCGCCACGGCTGATGACTGCGCCGTCGCGGGACACCCTCTGCCCAGGGGAGAGGGCTGTATTCGCGTGGGGGAGAGGCTGGGCAAGGCGTATGATCCAGATGGGATTGCTTCTCTGCTGACCTGAAGGTCAGCGCTACCCGGTGGCGTGGCGCAGACCCGAAGAGCATGTCTGCGCTACGCCTTGCTACTGCTTGGAAGGGCGCGCGACCTCTTTGCGCGCTTCGACTTTCTCATTGGCTTCCACTTGAAAGAGTTTGAATTCCGAGTAGCGATGCTCGTTGCGGAGGTGTCTGCCGTTCCAATCCACGGTCACGGTAACTCGTTGTGGAACCCAGATTCCCGCGGCTTTGTCTTTAAAGTGAAATTCGCCATAAGCGATTTCAGTTGTTTCGCGTTCGAGATTGAGTTCCTGCAAAGGTTTCAGCAAGTCGCTGCGGAGGCGGATGATCTGGTAGGTCTCGGAATCGATCCAAGCCAGACCCTGGGAGAAAGTCGTCATGACGGTATTGCCGGATTTGAAGGAGCCGGTGAATTGCGCTTTCGCCGGTCGCTGGGCAAAGGCAACCAGGTATGCAACCCGGCCGTTGACTTTCTGCCGGCCGACGTAGCGAAACTCCGCTTGTGATTGGTACACGGGATGAAACACGAGCGCGGCTGAAGCAAATCCCGAGGTCAGCATGAACCCGTCCGCCAGGCCCTCTGGTGTGGACTGCCTTCCCGACAGATCAGTACGGTACTCATTGAAGCCCGGCCCCCAGGCCTGGACTGGCGTGAAGCACAAGTAGCGAAACTTCTGATCCAGTGTGGTGGCTGACTTCTTCTTGCCCTGGAGCTTCTCCTGGTGGATCTGCTCGAGTGAACTCGTGTTGGGAAAATTGACAAAAGACTGCGCAACGGTCGTGCCGACTGCCCTGAGGATGGGATCGAGCTGTGCCTGGTCGGCGGCGGGTTCCAGACCCTCGGCATCGAGCGGAGGATGGCGGAGGTAATCGAGCGCTTGCTCGCCCTTGGATTTGCCCTTTCCGTAGTCTGCTTCGATCTGCTTGCGATTATCAATCTTCATCCATAGGGTTCGCACCGCAAGTGGCATCTTCTTTAGATCGCGACCTTCGAGGTATCGGGCCATCTCCTGGTCCGCTGCTTGGAATTGATCTTCGCCCAAGAGGGCCTCGGCGCGCAAAAGACGTATCTCAGGTTTGGCCCCGGCCGCCAGAGCTTTTCCCAGGTATTCATCGGCGGCGCCCCAGTTCCGAAGCTGCAACTGGGAGCGGCCCAATTCCTGGAGGGTCAGGGTATCTTGCGGGGCATATTTGAGGGCCTCCAGAAAATAGGATGCCGCGTCCCGCGGTTTACCCTTCCAACTCTCAATCACTCCCAATGCCACTAAGGGTTCAGGGCTTCCGAGGTTTCGGTCCGTCATCATTTTGTTGAACACCTCGGCAAGGTTGCGGTAAGCGCCATCCCAATCTCCGGAGTCGAGTTCGGCGAGCGCCAACATGGTGCGGCAAGGCAGGCAGGAAGCATCCTGGCGAATGACTTTGGTGAAGAACGGCACAGCTCGCTCGGAACTTCTCTTTTCCAGGAACTCGGTCACCCCGCGCGCATAATCCTTTTCCCCGGCGGTTGAGAGCCCGTCGGCGGCCGTGAGCTTCTTCAGTCTCGGCGCTAGCCCTGCGATCAGGTCGGCCTGCGGGAGCAGGCGCGGATCCTCCTGCGCTTCCCGCAGTGTAACGGGAATGACCCAGGTCTTTCCTGCTTCCTCAAAGGTGATGAGAGCGTGAGCCCTGAGGTACCCTTTCTTCGTCACCTTCAAGTCGAGGATGAGCTGTTTGGCACTCTCGAGATTCAGTGAGTACTCGGTCCGGAACTCTCCTTGGAGGTCCGTCGACAGGCTTCGCGGTCCGCCTGAGACGTTCACAGGCGCTATCGTAACCCTCGCGCCTCCAACTGGATCACCTTGGAGCGTCTTCACCCTACCCTGAATGAACCACGGGGTGTAGAGATTAATGCCGCGTGCAGGGGATGACGGAGGCCCGACAACCTGGGCGAGCGCGGCTACCGGCAGCAGAAACGCTGCTGCAAGGAGGCGGTGAATTCGCTTGCGTACTTTCATTGCGGCGACCTCCCAAGGTAATTCCTGTCTCAGCGATCTATTTCTCATCGGTGGACTGGTTGCGCCTCTACTGCTTCTCTTGGAGTGAGCTCTTTGGGTTTGCCTTGTTTTTCGCTGGCCTCCACCTGGAAGAGCTTGAACTCGGAGTAATGATGCTCGTTGCGGAGATGTTTGCCGTTCCAATCCACGCTAACCGTGACTTGCCTCGGCACCCAGAATCCTTCCGTCATGCCTTTGAAGTGCACTTCGCTATATGCGATCTCGGTGGTTTGAGCTTCCAGCTTGACTTCCTCCAAAGGCCTCAGCAGCTCGGTGCGGAGCCGGGTGATTTGATAGGTGTGAGAATCAATCCAGGCCAGGCCCTGCGTGAAGGTGGTCAGACTTGCGCCGCCGGATTTGAACGTGCCGTTCAAGCGCGACGTGGCGGGTTGCTGGGCGAAGGCCACCAGATAGTTATCATGACCGTCCAGTTTCTGCCGCCCGAGGTAACGAAATTCGGATTGCGGCTGATACATAGGATGGAAAACGAGCGACGCCGAGGCGAACCCCGAGGTAAGCATGAATCCGTCGCCCAGGCCCTTGGGCGCAGCTTGCAATCCGGACGGATCGGCACGGTACTCATTGAAACTGGGGCCAAAATCTTCATCCGGGGTGAAGCAGAGGTAGCGGAATTTCTGATCGAGCGTAGCGGCCACCTTCTGTTTGTGCGCCAACTTTTCCTGGTGAATCTCTTCCAGAGAACTTGTGTTGGGAAGTCTGGCAAACACTTCCGCCACGTTCTGGCCCACCGCCTTGAGAACGGACTCGAGCGGCTTCTGGTCGGCGGCAGGCTCCAATCCCTCGAGATCGAGAGGCGGATGGCGGAGATAGTCGAATCGCGGCGCGCTCTTCGCCTTGGCGTAAACTGCGTCAATCTTCTTTCGATTTTCGACCTCCGCCCAAAGCCGGCGGACGCGCAATGGCATCGTTTTCACGTCGCGCCCGCTAAGGTAACGCGCCATCTCCGAATTCGCCGACGGGTATTGACCCGCGCCCATAAGAGCCTCGACGTAGAGCAGACGCACCTCAGGGCTGGCGCCCGCCGCCAGGGCCTTGCCCAGATATTCGACAGCGGACAACCAGTTCTGAATCAGCAACTGCGAGCGGCCCAATTCCTGAAGGGCGAGAGCGTCCTGCGGCGCGTATTTGAGCGCCGTAACAAAATACCCTGCCGCTTCTTTCGGCTGGTACTGCCAACTCTGCATCACCCCCAAGGTTACAAACGGTTCCGGCCGTCCCGGGCTTGCGTCCGGCAGCATCTTCTGGGCGACTTCGACAAAGTTGCGCTGGGCGCCATCCCAATCACTGGACGCGAGCTCGGCGAGCCCGAGCATGGTTTTGCATGGCAAACAGGAAGGTTCACGGTGGGTCACCTTGGTGAAGTACGGCAAGGCTCGCTCCGGCCTCTTCATCTCCAAAAACTCCGCCACACCGCGCGCGTAGTCCTTTTCTCCGGTCGCCGAGAGCCCATCGGAGGCTTTGAGCTTGCTCAGTTTCGGCGCCAGGTTTGAAATCAGATCGGCTTGCGGGAGCAGGTCCGGGTCCTCTTCTGGAGTCCGCAGGGTAATGGGAATCACCCAGGCCTTGTCGGATCCCGAGAAGTCAATCAGCGCGTGAGCTTTGAGGAACCCTTTCTTGGACACATTCATCTCGAAGGAAAAGTCCTTCACGGAGTCCATGGCGGTTTTCAGCATATACACTGTATCGAACTTGCCTTGCGGGTCGGTCATCAGGACCCGGAATTCAGCGCCGGTATTTGCGGGCATCACCTCGACCCTGGCGTGAGCTACCGGGTCGCCTCGCAGCGTCTTCACCTGGCCCACCACCGGCCATTGTTGGTAATTGAAGACATTGCTGTCGCCGAGCCCGGGCGCGACCGGATTTGCCGTAGTTGAAAACTGGGCGAGCGCGGGCATGGCCAACAAACACGCCGCTGCAGATACGACAAGTATGCGCAAGCGGGCAATCATGATGACGACCTCTTTAAATCGGATTGCTCAACTCCAACTCTAACCCTGCCACGAATCGTACACCTACCGGCGCGCCGCGGCAAGGGCGCAGCGGCACCGCCAATTCGTCGATAAGCCAGGTCGACGATGGTAGGGCCCATGGTCTTTCGCCTCCACATCGAGCGCGCCCGGAACCGGACGGTGTAGGGGTAGGACTTGCCCTGCCCTCGTCGGGGCCAGCAGAATTGCGGGGACGGCAAGCCGTCCCCCTACGGCGGGGCTGCGTCCACGCTACTCGCTCGGCAATGGTGGTATACTCCCCCGAGATCAATTCATTCAGTCGAAAGGACACATGCCATGCGAAGACTCGTGCTGACGATCGCTCTTCTACTGGGCGCGGCAAGCCTCTGTTGGGGTGAGGCGGGAGCGCCCTTGCTGCTGCGACAGCCTTCGGTGAGCCGCACTCAAATCGTATTCAGCTACGCGGGTACGCTCTGGACTGCGAATCGTGAAGGCGGCGAGGCGCGGCGACTGACATCGGGCGGCCATGAAAGCAATCCCCTCTTCTCACCTGACGGCGGGATGATTGCCTTTACCGGCGAGTACGATGGAAACATGGACGTCTACGTGGTGCCGGCAGCCGGCGGAGTGCCGCGGCGCCTGACCTTTCACCCAGCTCAGGACGAAGTGGCGGGATGGACGCCGGACGGCAAGCAAGTGTTGTTTGTCTCTGATCGAAACGCTTTCGCTGCCGGCGTGGCTCAACTCTTCACTATTCCGGTCGAGGGCGGATTCCCAACCCAGGTGCCGCTGGTGCGAGCTTCGGAGGGTTCCTATTCTCCTGACGGGTCGCGCCTGGCTTACGTCCCCAACTTCCAATGGCAGCAAGCCTGGAAGCGTTATCGCGGCGGCCAGACGAAGCCCATTTGGATCGCCAACCTGGCCGATTCGCAAGTTGAGGCCAAGATTCCGCGCGAGAACTCGAACGACTTCAACCCCATGTGGGTGGGCGATACGATCTATTTCCTCTCCGACCGCGGTGGCCCCGTGACGCTCTTTGCCTACGACACGCGCGGCAAAACGGTAACGCAAGTGGTGAAGAACGACGGATTGGATTTGAAATCCGCTTCCGCGGGTCCGGGCGCGATTGTTTACGAGCAGTTTGGTTCGTTGCACTTGTTCGATCTTAAATCTCACAAGACACATGACATTCAAATCAGTCTTGCCGGCGATCTGGCGGAGGTGCGGCCGCACTTCCAGAAGATCGAGCCGCGACGCATCCAGTTTGAAGCCATCTCCCCCACCGGGGCGCGCGCGGTTTTCGGAGCGCGTGGAGAGATCTTCACCGTGCCCGCCGAGAAAGGCGACATTCGCAACCTGACGAATTCCACCGACGTCGTGGAGCGCGACCCGGCGTGGTCGCCTGACGGAAACTCCATTGCCTATTTTTCCGACGAATCCGGCGAGTATGCTCTTCACATCCGCAATCAAAACGGCATGGGCGAGGTGCGCAAAATCGACTTGGGCAACCCGCCGACTTTCCGCTATTCGCCCGCCTGGTCACCCGATTCGAAGAAGATAGCTTACACGGACAAGCGGCTGAGCGTCTGGTATGTGGATCTCGAGAAAAAGACCCCCGTGCGCGTCGATACGGACACTTACGCGGGCCCCTTCAACACCCTCAATCCCGCCTGGTCGCCCGACAGCCGCTGGCTCGTCTACACCAAGCAGCTCCGCAACTACCTGCACGCCGTTTTCGCCTACTCGCTCGAGCAGGCCAAGACCTATCAATTGACGGACGGCATGAGCGACGCGCTCTACGCCGCCTTCGATAAAGAGGGCAAATACCTTTACTTCACCGCCAGCACCAACACTGCTCTCAGCACCGGCTGGCTTGATATGACCAGCCTGCAGCATCCGGTCACTCGCAGCGTTTACGTGATGGTGCTCAAGAAAGACCTGGCCTCGCCGCTGGCGCCCGAGAGCGACGACGAGAAGCCCAAGGAACCCGAGAAGAGCGACAAGGACAAGACGGCGGATAAGGGCGACAAAGACAAAGACAAGGCAGAGAAACCTCCCACTGTCGAGATTGACCTCGAAGGCATCAGCCAGCGCATTCTGGCTCTTCCCATTCCTGCACGCAATTACCGACAGCTCGACGCGGGAAAACCGGGCGTGATCTTTTTGGTCGAAGGCCCTCCCGTCGATCCGATTGATTTTGAAGATGGGCCGCCCACGGTCAGCGTCCAAAAATTCGAGCTGAAAACGCGCAAGGCAGAGCCGATCCTCGACGGGGTCAGCGATTTTCAGGTTTCCTTTAACGGCGAGAAGATGCTTTATGCCCGGCATGACCAGTGGGTGATCGGTCCTGCGGAAAAACCGGGCCCGCCCCCGCCTGAGCCCAAGCCCGGCCAGGGCGGTCCGCTCAAGCTCGATCAACTGGAGGTTTACGTCAACCCGCGCGCCGAATGGAAGCACATGTATTATCAAGTCTGGCGCGACGAGCGCGATTTCCTCTACGATCCGGGCCTGCACGGTCTGAACCTCGAGGCCGTCACGAAGAAGTACGAGCCGTTCCTCCAGAGCATCTCCAGCCGCGATGACCTCAACTACCTGTTCGAGGAGATGTTGGGCGACATCACCATCGGGCACATGTTCGTGGGCGGCGGCGACCGTCCGGAGCCGAAACGCATCCGGACGGGGCTGCTGGGCGCCGATTACCAGGTCGAAAACGGCCGCTATCGCTTCACGCGCATCTTCAATGGTGAAAACTGGAACCCCAGGTTGCAAGCGCCGCTTACGCAACCGGGAGTCAATGTAAAGGTCGGCGAATATCTCCTGGCAGTGAATGGCCGAGACGTGCTCCCGCCTGTAAACGTTTACAGCTTCTTCGAGGAAACTGCCGGCAAACAGGTGGTCCTCAAAGTGGGACCGAACCCCGACGGCAGCGGATCGCGCGACGTGACCGTAGTACCCGTGGATAGCGAAGAGGGTCTGCGCAATTATGCCTGGATCGAAGGCAATCGCCGCCGCGTAGACGAGCTGACCGGCGGGCGAGTGGCTTACATCTACCTGCCCGATACCTTTGCGGGCGGCTACACCAATTTCAACCGCTATTACTTCGCACAGGTGGGCAAGGATGCGGCCATCATTGACGAGCGCTACAACGGCGGCGGCGACATTGCTGATTACATCATCGATTGTCTGCGCCGCTCGCTGCTGAGCTACTGGTCACTGCGCGAGGGTACGGACATCACCACACCCATCGAGGCCATCTTCGGCCCCAAGGTGATGATCACCAATGAAATGGCGGGCTCCGGCGGAGACGCTTTGCCCTGGATGTTCCGCCACACCAAGATCGGACCGCTGGTGGGCAAGCGCACATGGGGCGGCCTGGTGGGACATTACACGAACCCGCGCGATCTCCTCGATGGCGGCTTTACCGGAACGCCGAATCTGGCTTTCTATAGTCCCAACGGCACCTGGGACGTCGAGAACCACGGCGTGCCGCCGGATTTCGATGTGGAGTTGGACCCACAGGCGGCTCGAGCGGGACACGACGCACAACTCGAGAAGGCTGTCGAGGTGGTGATGGATCTGCTCAAGAAAAACCCGCCGCCGCCCGTGCCGCGCCACCCGGCGTATCCGAATTATCACAAGGCGGCACCGGCGGGAGCCGGCCAGTAGGCGGCGTGGGTTCAAATTCGGTGTGCAGCCCTCTCCCGTGGGGAGAGGGTGTCCGCCGAGGGCGCTTTCTCCAGCCCTCGCCGGACGGGTGAGGGGTCTCGTCCGAGTGGTCATGGGCTTCGACCAACCCCAAGGAACCAAAATCACAGACCTCGTCACCCCCGCGGAAGCGGGGGTCCATTGTTGGTCCGGAACACAATGGATTCCCGCTTTCGCAGGAATGACGTGATTTTCAGACGAGTGTCGGAGAAAGACCAAATTCAATCGGCACACGGCAAATAGCAAGAATCAAACGGTTAGCGATTTGCCCATTTCTGAAATCCTAAACCGTTTGCCATTTGACCTTTGCCATTTGCCATTTGAACTTCTCGTAGTTTTAGCTATCGACCCTCGGCTGGTTCTAACGGTCGCGCAACCGACCCCTCACCCGTCACGCTCCGGCGGATCAAAGCGCCGGAGCGTGACACCCTCTCCCCAAGGGAGAGGGTTGTCTTCGTAAGGGTGTTCTCATGCGCCTAAGAGGGTCATTTTCACGCGAGCTGCCCACCATCCACAAAAAGCAGCACGCCGTTCACATAGTCCGCATCGCGCGAGGCCAGGAAGGCGGCGGGCCCAGCGATGTCTTCCGGGACTCCCACTCTGCCCACCGGAATAAGCGTTTCGTATTTTTTCATGAACTTCGGATTCGACAAAAAAGGCTCTGTCAGCCGGGTACGAATCAGGCCTGGGCCAACGGCGTTCGAATTGATTCCGTAATGCCCCAGTTCGCGCGCCAGCGTCTTGGCCAGAAGAAAGATGCCCGCCTTTGACACGTTGTACGGCGCTAGCTCCGCCTCCGCATCCCAGGCATTGGTGGACGCCATAAACACCAGCTTGCCGCGCCGCTGCTTGATCATGTGCGGCACGACGGCGCGCGAAACCAGGAACGCTCCCTTGAGATTGATGTCGATCGTCCAGTCCCACAGCTTCTCGTCGGTATCGACGAAGGCGACCCCTTTACCTACGCCCGCCACGTAGATCAGCACGTCGATCTGCTTGTACTGATCGATCACCTTCCCCACCATCTTCTCCACTTGGCGTGGCTTGAGCACGTCGCAGAATTCTCCACGAACTATCCCGCCCTCCGTCGAGATTTCGGCGACGGTTCGGGCCATCATTTCTTTGTCGACGTCTGCAATCACCACGGCTGCGCCCTCGCGGGCCAATCTTACCGCGATTGCCTTGCCAATCCCTTGCGCGCCTCCCACGACCAAAGCTACCTGGTCTCGAAAGCGACTTTCATTGCGATCAAATTGAGATGTCATAGGTCCCTCGCAAAAAAGTCCGGCAACAACGTTCGGAACGTCAGATGTTGGTAATCAGCGCAAGATCATACTTCATGTGGCCTCCCGTACGAAAATTGCGCTGTGTCCATTTCCTGCGTACGCTACGGGCTCCGCGATGCTGTCGGCAACGAGTCCGCCCTCCGGCCTGCGAAATGGCGGCGTCCTTCCCGGATTTTTCATGTCTTGAGTTTATGGATTTTCAAGTTAAATGCAAAACCTTTCGAAAGGGTCGGGCTCGGATGCTAGAATAATGGGTCGGTGACTGCGACTAATGGATACCCAACAACGGCTCGGTTTCGGCGAGATGTTTGAAACCGGGAGATCCCCTCATCCAATCTTCTGCCACCAGGAATTCCTGGAAAAGTTGGCGCTCGAGCGTAACACGGCGATCGGGCGGCGCGCCTCCTACGTCATGCAACGGCTGACGGTGGACCCGCGCCGGCTGCATTACAAACCCACTTATGGCGAGAACCGGGGATGGCGCCGCTCGCGCCTGGGAGGCAGCCAGGGCAGCCACTTTTATCTCTGGTGGGCGCCGAAGAACGCCGCTCCTCTTCGGGACGGTGATGGATTCGCCGAGAGTCCCGACGGCGCGGTATTCATCCGGGCCATTCGTCATCATGACAACCATTCTCCTCTCCTCCCTCAATCTTTGACTGAGCACTACCTGCCGGTGAGTGTTGCCGAAATGCGCGGCGAGGAGTACGGGCCCGCCCCCTGGACGCAGACGCAAACGCGGTTTGCGCAAGCGCGGCAACGCGTGCGGCTTCTCAAGGGCCATCCCGGCTCGGGAAAGACCACGGCGCTCTGGCACGCGGCCGATTCGGGCGGGGCGGAACGCATCCTCTACGTCACCTACTCGCGCGATCTGGCGGCCCTGGCGCGGGACTACTTCGACCGCTACTGTTCCTCGCACAAGCGTTTCGACGTGGTGGTGTTCCCGCAGTTGGTGCGACAGATTCTGGGGTCGAGTGCACCGGTGACTCCGGAGAGGGACATGCTGCGGCGCTTTACCCAGGACCTCGGGCCCTACGCGCGCAGCCTGGGGCCGTGGGGAAACAACCTGGCGGCGCTCTACGCGGAGATTTATGCGCACCTGGTGGGGGAGGCGCTTCCCGTAAGTGTGGGGCGCTTTCGGGAAGTCCGCCAGCCGCGTGTGCCCGATAAGGCCTATCGCGAGCGCCGCACGCGATTCATCGGTCCCCAGGCGGTCGCGGGGGTGCTCGAAGCAGCCTCGCGCCTGGAGCGGGGATCGGAGACGCTGGCGGACCGTTATTTCCCCGAACTGGCGTTGGCCTGGCGGGCGGTGGAGCGAATGCGCAAGGGTAGCGGCGACGGCGTTCCGCTCGATTTCGACTGCATGGCGGTTGATGAAGTGCAGGATCTCGCCCCCATCGAGGCGCTGGTTTTGATTGAGCTGTGCACGCTTGCTTTCCAGCGGCGGAAGACGCTCGCCTCCCTGCTGCTGGCGGGTGACGAGGCCCAGACGGTGCGGCCTACCGATTTCGAATGGGCCTGGCTGAGCGATCTTCTTCACCATCGGATGGCTACTCCCACGGAGCACAAACTTTCCGCTAACCTGCGCAGCCCGCGCCGGATTGCGGAACTGGTGAACCGCATCTGGGACCTGTACTCGTTTATCCTCAAGGAAGATCGGCCGCGCGGCGCCGGCCAGGCGGAAATTGAAGACGACGCCACGGACCAAGTCCTCTATTGCACCGCCGCCCCGGGCCGGGAACTCGAGGAGTTGCTCAAATTGCTGGCCGCTCGCGAAGGAGTGGCGCTCATTACGCTCGGGGAGGCAATGCCCGCGTTTATTCCGGAGCCGGTGCGGCCGGCGGTGCTGACGGTGGCCGAGGCGAAGGGCCTGGACTTCCATACGGTGTGCGTGATTGACCCTGGCCGCCAGATCCGCGAGATTCTGGAAACTGGGTCGCGGACACGGGTAGACTCCGGCCTTGTCGAGTTGCGCAAGCGTTTGGCCATCGATCAGTTGCGGGTGGCGGTAAGCCGTCCTTGGGAGCGGCTGGTGTGGCTGGACATCAGCCCTTCGGATGAGGTGGTGGCGGCGAGTCTTGCCTTTCTCAACGGAGACGGGCTGGGAGGCACGGTGTCTTCATCCGTTCCCGCAGCCATTACCAAAACGCTGCAGGAAGAAGAGTTGGATGCGGAGGAGCGCGTGCAGCGCTGCCAGGCGGACGCCCGGCAGTATCTCGAGGTCAAGCCGGAAATGGCCTGGTCGCGCGCCCAGCAGGCGGCGACGCTCCTTGGAAGGCTGGACGCACCCGCTGCCGTCACGGACCAGGCGGTACGAGACGCCGCCCATCTCACCCTGGCAGAGATATGCTTTTTGCTCGGCGTCCGCCATACGCGCCTGCCCGCGGAGTTAGGGAATCCAGACCTTTTCGCGGAAGCGGCGCAGGCTGCCCTCGAAGCGCGTCGGGTGGGACTCGCGGCAGTGATTCGCGCCATCGGACGCGTCCACCGCGCCTCCTTTTCCGAGCGTCCCCAGGCTTTGGCCGAACTCGCGCAGGTTCTGCCCGGGCACAAATCCGAACTTGAGAGCTGGGTTCTCGTGGAGGTTGCCGCCCAGCGCCAGAATTGGCTCGAGGGCCTGGAAGCCGCCTCCCCGATAAACCGATCGAACACCGAAGCGTTTCTTCAGCTTTTCCCGGCATTTTACGAGGCATTGGAGGTCCCCAACGCCGCGGAGCGCTTGGAGGGTTTGCGCCAGCGCGCCATCCAGGCGCTTCTCAGAGACAAGTATTTCGATGAGGCATTGAGAGTGCTCGCCAAAGTGACGCGGCGCGACCCCAAGCTGGAAGCCGCCTGCCACGAAGGCTTGGGTAACCTGCGCGGGGCCGCTGAGAGCTTCATCGAGGCCGGGGACTTGAAGAACGCTTTGCGGTGCTTCAGGGCTGTCCCGGATTTTGCCGCCGCCCTCGAAATCATCCGGCGCTTGCCGGACCATCCCGCCGCTCCCTCTTTGGAATGGCTGGCCCGGTTGCAATCTGTCGTCGGCGAGCGCCCGGAGAAATTTACCCGCACGGTTACCGACGCAGAAAAGAAATTCCTCGAGGATCTGCTGGAACAAGCGCTCGGAGTGAAGCGCCGTAAACCTGCCCCCAAGCCCGCACGGAAACCCCGCGCCAAACCGGAACGCCCTCCCTTCTAGGCCTGACCGTGCGGTGTAGGGGTAAGGCTTGCCCTACCCGCGTCGGGGCCAGCGGAAATGCGGGGACGGCAAGCCGTCCCCCTACAACGGGACGGTTATCACGGGTGGCGGCGACGGTGCCTTTTATCTCGCCGACCGTCAGGAGGACTCAAAGCGGCAGAAAACGGATCTGGTTGAACCATTCTTCTGCCTCGGAAGCGCGGTGGATTGTTACGAGGTCTTCGATGGCAGTGTTCAAGACGAGCCTCTGTGGAATCAAAATTACCCCGGGGCTGTCATGCTGAGCGACGAACTGACGGAAATGTCGGGGCATGGTTCTGAAATCATGGGTGACGAGTATGCGGTTCTCGTCAGCGGCCATGCGGAGCACGGCCGGGTCCCGCTTCGCAACAATACCCGCCTCGAACGCCTCGATGAAAGACACTCCGGGCTCGCGGCGGCGAACTCCGAGCACAATTGCGCGGCGCAGATTCTCATCTGCCGGAAATTGGATTCTCATGCCTCGGCAGGCTGGCGGCGTGCGCGCTCCAACCTCTCGCGCAGAGCAGGGGGGATCGGGGATTGGTCCTTCCGGGCATTCTCCCACAACTTTTCGGTTTCACTCAGATACGCTTCGATCTTCGCTCGATTTGCCAGGTAGAAGGTGATGGTTCCGTACACCTGTTCCAGCGAGAGGGTCGGGTATTCCTCCACGATGGTTTCCGGTGAGGCGCCATCCAAAAACGGGTAGATGACCGATTCCAGCGACACACGGGACCCTATCACATAGTAACCGCCGGTCCGCTTTTCCACATATTCCTGCGCCATATACTTTCACGCTCCGCTCACTCTAAAAGCCAATTGTATCATGCGTGGAGCCCAGAATTGATTTTTAGCCTAGGCGAGAGGTTCTGGTCAAACAGAAGCTTCAATCCCGCGCCACCATGAGATGGCGTTCGCGGTCAGCCGCGTAGCTCAGGCAGGCGAGGATATCGTTTTCCGTCAGATAGGGAAAGTCAGCGAGGATTTCCTGGTGGCTCATACCCGAAGCAAGGTAAGA
>JBEKLY010000031.1:0-39554 GCA_050010015.1 Terriglobia bacterium | reverse complement strand
GTTCGCACCCTGACGGGCAGCTTCCGCCATGCCAAAAGGCTATCAAACCAAAAAGGAAATTGCCAGCGGAAAATCGAGTCGTTTTAGATTGTTCTACTTCTGGGACTTTGACGCAGCCCTAGATCGAGCCGCGTTCAGCTTTGTCGGTACCGCCAACCGTCGGGTCGCCAGATGCCGGTTTCAACCATAGGATGATTGCGCAACGGTTGTTGACTCCTGCTCGGCGGGGCATCAGACCGTCGGAGTTCTGAAGGCGACTCGCAATCGTTGAGATGCCAGCGCGGGAGGGGTAGGACGCGGTGCCGAAGGCATACGCCCTGCCTCCGGATGGCAGGATCAGATAGAGGGTTCGCCGCTACTGAGCCGTGATTGACGCCAAGGCACTCAACCATAACTCTTTCGAGCCGCTGGCGCGCCACAGCAACTCGCCCCTGCAGAGCTGCAAAAGTATTTCGAACGTCCCGGGCTCTAACTAAAGAGGTGGGACGCGCTCACCCATGAGGCGCTATACTCTGGCCTTTAGATGTTTTTCAAATCTGTCGAGGGGGAAGAACTCTCAATGAAGCTAAAGTGCGCACGTGTGTCAATTTTCGTTTCACTTCTGGGCTTACTTCTCATTGCTCAGGGCGTCGAGGCCCAGGTGCTTGACGCTGCCAGTCCTGCAACGGCAGAGATTGGGAACACCCACTGGTTCCCGAATGTCTGGCAGCCCTATGGGTCGCCCTATATTCCGGTGCCCAAGATGAGCAACTCGGAGCGGCTGCATGCACTCCTCAGCGATAATAAACTTCGCCTTTCGATCGAGGACGTGCTAGCGCTGGCGCTCGAGAACAACCTCGATATCTCGATTGCGCGCTACAACCTGGGTTTCGCCCAGGCCGACCTCTTGCGGTCGAGGAGCGGCGGCGCAACCCGAGGTGTGCCGGGTGCGTTCCAATCCTCGGCGCTGTTCTCGGGCGCCATTGGAAGTGGAGTTAGTGCGATCAGCAGCGGCAGCACGACCAGCGCCAGCGGAGTCACCGGCACGGGCGGGGCGACGAATGTCGGAGTGATTGGCTGTTGCGACCCCGTGGCGGGAGCCCAGTTTGGCTGGGATCGTAGAACTTCCCCCCTCAACTACGTTCTGGTTAGCGGCTTGCCCGTCGTCACCACCCAAACTACCAATGGCGTCGCTTACTTCGGCCAGGGCTTTTTGACGGGCACCAGCTACGCCGTCGCCGTCCAGGGCTATCGGCAGTCCACCACATCGCTGAATACGCTTTTCAACCCCGTCGTGCCTACAGGACTCACAGTGGGATTTGACCAGCAACTTCTGAACGGATTCGGCTATCGAGCCAACGCCAAGTTCATTCGCATCGCCCAAAACGACATGAAGATATCGAGTAGCTTGTTTCGCCAGCAGGTTATCACCACGGTCGCCCAGGTGTTGAATCTCTATTGGGATTACCTGTCCTTTAAAGAGAACGTCGCCGTGGCGGAACAAGCGCTGGCTTACTCGCAACGCCTGCTTTCTGACAATAAGCGCCAGGTGGCGGTGGGTACCTTGGCGCCGATCGAGGTGGTGAGGGCGGAATCCGAAGTGGCGACCGATGAGCAAAATCTGATCGTGGCGCAGACGAGTTTGCAACAGCAGGCGGAGTTGATCAAAACCGCCTTGGCGAGAAGTGTTGACGCGGAACTTCGAAGTGCTCAAGTGGATGCGGTGGACAAGCTTCCGGAACCCAGCCCGGACGATGTTCCGCCGCTGGACAAGGCCTTGGACCAGGCAGTAAGAAACCGCCCCGAGGTCGAGCAGGCAAATCTCAATGCACGCTACGCGGACATCCTGGTAAAGGCCAACAGGAACGCCTTGCTCCCCACGCTCGATCTTTTCGCGACTTACGCTCCCAGCGGGCTCTCGGGTCTCAGCTACGGATGCCCCGCGGGGTACACGGAGAGCGCCAGCCAATGCCTGGCCAGCAGCGGGGGAGGGATCGCAAGGCCGCTGGTCGCTTCTTACCAGGGGATCTCTCAATCGCTCTCGCAATTGTTCCACGGAAATTATCCGGACTATTCTTTCGGCTTCACGCTGCAATTCCCCATTCGCAATCGCGCCGCGCAGGCTGACGTTGCGCGCGCCCTTCTCGAGCAGCGGCAACTGAGGGAGACAGTCCTGAAGCAGAAAAACCAGGTCGAGCAGGATGTGCGCAGCGCTGAAATCGGGGTAATCCAGGCCAAGGCGCAAATTGGGGCGGCGGTGAAGGCTGTGGTGCTGGCCCAGAAAACGCTTGATGCGGAACAACGAAAATTCAAGCTGGGGGAATCCACTGTTTTTCTGGTGATCCAGGTGCAACGCGACCTGGCAACTGCGGAGGGCAACGAAGTGAAGGCGCGCTCGACTTATGCCAAGGCCCTGACCCAGTTTCGCCAGGCTGCCGGAACCATTCTGGCTGACTATCACATCGAGTTGAACGACGCGCTTCAGGGCAAGGTGACGCGCGCACCGAATATCCCAGGCAGTACCGACGAGCCTGCTCAGCAGACATCGCCGCCCAAGCCGCAGAGCTAGAGGCATTGGTGATTTGCGATTTGTGATTTGTGATTGAAACGGGACCAAGCAACGGAGATGGTGATGGAGATCGAGCTTAGTGACGGTCACACACGAACTCCCAGTGAGTAGGACTTAGGTCTCAGTAGCGCTGGCCTTGAGGTCAGTATCTGCTGACCCTTCGCTTTGCTCAGGGCAGGCTCTAAAGGTCAGCGCTACCAGTCAAATTAGGACACTACCCAAGTTTGACTTTGCTTTTATCGCTGAACTAACATGGGCTTAACCGCGGGAGCGCCGCCGTCCGGGGGCAGAATAAAATGAGTGATGGCCAAAAAACAGTCGCAGAACCCGGGACAGCAACCCCGGAGCGCCAGCCCACGGCGGTCGAAACCCGCTGGAAGGAAAAAGTCCTCGCGCCGGCACTCGAACGCTCGCCCGAGCGCAAGGAAGTCTTTCGAACGCTTTCGGGCGTGCCTGTGGAAAGGTTGTACACGCCGTCGGACCTTGCGAATTTTGATTACGCGCGAGATCTCGGTGACCCGGGTGAATATCCCTTCGCGCGGGGCATTCATGGCACGATGTACCGCGGCAGGCTCTGGACCATGCGCCAATTCTCGGGATTCGGCAGCCCCGAGGATACCAATCGGCGACTGCATTACCTTTTGAAGCAAGGCCAGACGGGGCTTTCCATCGCCTTTGACTTGCCAACCTTGATGGGCTACGACAGCGACCACACGCTCGCCGAAGGGGAAGTCGGCAAATGCGGTGTGGCGGTTTCGTCGCTTGCGGATATGGAGACCTTGCTTGCCGGCCTGCCGCTCGAGCAGGTTACCACCTCCATGACCATAAATTCCCCCGCCGCTATTATCTGGGCGATGTACCTCGTGGTGGCAGAAAAGGGCGGCGCGGACCTAAAGAAGATCTCAGGCACAACTCAGAACGACATTCTGAAGGAGTATATTGCCCAAAAGGAGTATATCTTCCCACCTAAGCCCTCGATGCGCCTGGTGGTGGACACCATTGTTTATGGCGCGAGGGAAGTCCCGCGCTGGAATCCGATCTCTATCAGCGGCTACCACATTCGCGAAGCGGGATCAACGGCGGCGCAGGAACTCGCCTTCACCTTGCGCGACGGCCTCGAATACGTCGAGTGGGTGATGCGCGCTGGCATGAGCGTGGACGAGTTCGCGCCGCGCCTGAGCTTCTTTTTCAATGCCCACAACGACCTGTTTGAAGAAGTGGCCAAATATCGCGCTGCGAGACGCGTTTGGGCCCGGGTGATGCGCGAACGCTTGGGCGCCGAGGACCCGCGCTCCTGGCTCTGCCGTTTTCATACGCAGACGGCGGGCTGCTCGCTGACCGCACAGCAGCCGTACAACAACGTCGTGCGCACCACCATTCAGGCGCTCGCGGCCGTACTGGGCGGAACGCAGTCGCTGCACACCAACTCCTTAGATGAAGCTTGGGCTCTTCCTACCGAAGAAGCGGTCACGATTGCGCTGCGAACGCAGCAGGTGATTGCGCACGAGAGCGGCATAACCAACACCGTGGACCCGCTCGCGGGCTCCTATTTTCTGGAGAACTTGACCAGCGAGACGGAGCGCGCCTGTTACCGCTATTTCGACAAGATCGATGCCCTGGGAGGCATGGTGGCAGCGATTGAAAAGGGCTTCCCCCAAAAAGAGATCCACGATGCCGCCTACGCTTACCAGCAGGGCGTGGAACGCAAGGACGCCATCATTGTGGGTGTGAACGATTTCGTAACCGAGAAAGAACGGCCTATTACCATCTTGGTTATCGACGAGAACGTGGCGCGCCTTCAGAATCAGAAGCTGGCGGAGCTGCGGAGGCAGCGAGAAAACCTCCGCGTGGAGTCTGCCCTCGAGGCCCTGGGCAGCGCTGCCTCAACCGACGCCAACTTGATGCCGTACATTCTCGAAGCGGTGCGCGCCCATGCTACGTTGGGTGAAATGTGCGATGTGCTGCGGAAGGTCTTTGGCATTTACGAAGAGCCGGCATTTCGGTAGTGAGCGCGAACCTTGCGGCCGGCCTGGTTTGGAGAAGGCGAAATGGCAACCGAAACTCTACTAACGATGGCGCAGTTCGATGGGCTTCCCGTCAAGGAGGGCAACCTCTATGAGCTCAACGAAGGAGGACTAGTTACGATGACGGAGCCGTTGCCGAGGCATAACTGGGTCCGCGACAACATCGCGGCGGCGTTACGGGATTTTGCGCACCCTCGCCACTTCGGCCGGGTTTTTGTGGAAACCGGTTATCAGTTGACCCCCGAGACCGTGCGGATTCCGGATGTCTCCTTCGTGACGGCAGAGCGTATGCGTGAAATTGATCTAGACAAACGCATTCAGGGCGCGCCGGCGCTCGCCATCGAGGTTGTCTCGCCAACTGATTTGGCGGAAGACTTGACGCAGAAGGTGAAGCAATACCTTGGTGCGGGGGCCAAGACCGTTTGGGTTTTCTATCCCAAACCCCGCGAGGTTCAGGTTTTGCGTGCCGATGGGGCGATCTTCGTGCGTCGCGAATCCGAGATATTAGAAGAGCCTGAGGTGCTGCCGGGCTTCTCACTTGATTTAAAAAGCGTGTTCTGAGGCTTGGAATACTATGACCGACAAACGGATCCGCGTTCTGGTTGCGAAACCCGGCCTGGATGGCCACGACCGGGGAGCGAAAATTGTGGCGCGTGCCTTGCGCGATGCGGGAATGGAAGTTATCTATACCGGTTTGCGCCAGACTCCGGAGATGATTGTGAACGCCGCGCTTCAGGAAGATGTGGACGCGATCGGGATCTCGATTCTTTCCGGGGCGCACCGCACCATTGTGCCGCGCATCTGTGAACTGCTGCGCGGCGAAGGTCTTGAGGATGTTCTGCTGGTGGTGGGTGGCATTGTTCCCGACGAAGATATTTCGGAACTCAAGAAGGCGGGTGTTGCCGAAGTGTTCCAACCGGGAGCCACCACCGTCCAGATCGTAGATTTCATCCGGGGGCACGTGCGATAGGATTCAGGATCCAGGATTCTGGATTCAGGGGGCTGTCATTCTGGGCGAAGCGAAGAATCTCAGAAGTTGATAAGCTTCGGAACTACCGGGATTCTTCGCTTCGCTCAGAATGACAAGTGCTGGATGTTCTGCTGAATCCTGAATTCCGAATCCTAGCATGGAACTATCCAGCCACAATTCTGTGGCGGTGCTGTCCTTTTCTGCAGGCACGGGATACCCTCGGCTATCCCGCGCCGTCCTCGCGGAATTGGCTAGCCTGTTGAGAGAAGTGCAGGTCTCCGGCCTTTTCCGGGGCGTGGTGATCGCCGCAAGTCCGCGCTCTTTCGCAACCGGGGCCAGCATTGAGGAGGTCGCTTCATTGGAAGGTGCGGCGGCGCGGGGATTTGCCCAGACGGGACAAATCCTCTTTGATCAGGTTGAGCATTACCCCCTTCCGGTGGTTGCGGCGATTCGGGGGTATTGTTTGGGAGGAGGCCTTGACTTGGCTCTGGCGTGCCATGCGCGAGTCGCAACCTACGATGCGTCTTTTGGCCACCCGGGAGCTTCCCTTGGCCTCATCACAGGCTGGGGAGGGACCGAGCGCCTGACTCGCCTGATCGGGAGGGCGGCGGCCATCCAACTCATGCTGACCGCAGAACGCATCCCGGCCAGCCAGGCCCTGACGCTCGGCTTGGTTGACGAATTGGTTCCTTCGCAAGATTTGCTGGATGCTGCTACTCACCGTGCGATGAGTAAAACTGGAAGATAGAAATTGGAAAATGGAAACTGGAAAGTAGAAAGTGGCCTCCTCAGGTGCAGGAGTCTGGCCCCCAGTTTCCAGTTTCCTAAACCTGGGGCATGACAGAACAAACTACTGAATCTCTCCTGCCGCCTTCCAAGCGCGCCGCGCGCCGCATCGTCCAACGCGCCTTTGTGCTTACTGGACGCGACAGGCATCTCCGCCAGCACATCCGCGAGGTCCGGCTTACGACCCTGTGGATTCTGGAAGATTGGGATTTGGTGTGGACCGTCATCATCGACCGCGGGAGACTTGAGTTCGAACGTCGGCCTGTCAAGCATCCGGACCTCGTTTTCAACTGGGGCACGGCATCGGAGTTCTTCGCTTCTGCCAGCGATGACCGCAGAGGTGCAGCACTGGTGGCCGGCCTGGGGCAACCGCTTAGGCCGCCCCTACACAGCGACACACAAAGCGCTCTGACGTTGTCTGGGAACGTCGAATTGCGGAGAATAGCAAGTAACCTGCTTCACTGCTTCCTGGGCCATCTCGGTCACGTGCTGCGGAACCCTGTAGATGGGGTCGGAGAGAGCTTGTTGTGAGCGGTTGCGTCAGGTAGACGCGCCGGCGCCGCGTCGAGCAAAGACGGCAAGCTATCTCTTTTGATTTATTGAGCAGTCGCTGATGCACGTCGGCTGACGTGCGCCTGGAAACCACGAAAATCGGCGCCCTTCCTTGTCTGCTCGTAGGGGGACGGCTTGCCGTCCCCGCATTTCCACTGGTGCCGACGAGGGTAGGGCAAGCCCTACCCCTACACGTTTTCAAAGCACAAGGCTGTTTGGAATTTCCAATTTGGAGTAGACTGTTTCCCCTGAATTGTTCACTCTAGCGAACCCTATGACTGAAGAAACCCTGCCGACCGAATGGACTACATCGACGCTGCGTGTGCGCTACGCGGAGACAGACCAGATGGGCGTAGTGTACTACGCGAATTACCTGGTATGGTTTGAGATCGGACGCACCGACTTTTGCCTGCAGCACGGTTTCGCTTACCGCGCTATGGAGCAAGAGGACGGGCTTTACATCATGGTGGCGGAGGCGCGCTGCCGGTACAAAGCCCCGGCCCGCTACGACGACGAAATCCTGATTCGCACACGCGTGACAGGAATGCGAAAGCGCGTGTTGATCTTCGGTTACGAGATCTACAACCAGCACGCAGACGAACTGATCGCCGAAGGCGAGACCGTGCACGTCATCACGGACCGCGACGGCCGCCCACGTACGCTGCCCGACAAGTACCGGGAATTGCTCCTGGGGAAAGCAGAAGGCAGAAGTTAGAAAGCAGAGACTCAAACCTTGGAATCCGACACTGGAACATGGCGGATTAGGCTTGTCATTCTGAGCGGAGTGAAGAATCTGGTTGCTCCATTATCGGCAGTTGTTTCAAAACCGCCCGGCAGAAGAGAGGCTACGGAATGCCTCCCGGGATACCTCGCTACGGGTTGAGGGTTCAGCCCCGCAGGGGGTGGACATGAGTAGCCGCGGGCAACGCCCCCGGAAACGTCGCCCCCTCGCCCCCTTCCTCCTCTCCCCGCTGACGGGGAGAGGGGTGCCGAAGGCGGGGTGTGGGGTCTGGTTCCGGGGGTTTCGCCCCCGGCTACTCAATTTTCTCCCCTCCGGGGAGCACGGCACCAGGCGTAATCGACCGTCCCCGTTGCAATCGGGTACAGAAGATTCTGACGCGGTTTCCGATACTGCGGAGATTCTTCGCTGCGCTCAGAATGACAGGATGTGACGGCGTGATTTCTCAATTTCGAGATTCCGTTTTCCGATTTCGAAGCTCGCTGCTCGTGAGGACTTGATGCCCCGCCCCTTGCTGCTCACCGGACACAGCCTGACTCGCCGCGACTTTTACCAGGTCGTGCTGGAGGACCGGCTCGTGCGGCTCTCGCCGCGCGCGCGCCGGGCGATGACCCAGTCCCGCCGATTTGTCGAAAAGATCATTCGAGGCAGAGAGGTCGTTTATGGGGTCACGACCGGCGTGGGCAGCCTTTCCACGGAGCATATTGAGCCGGCGCAGGCGCGTGAACTGCAATTGAACGTCGTGCGCAGCCACGCCTGCGGCGTGGGCGAGCCGCTTGACGATTCCGAGACCCGCGGCCTTCTTTTGCTGCGGGCCAACACACTGGCCATCGGGCTTTCGGGAGTGCGCCCGGCGGTGGCCGAGCGGCTGGTTGATTTCCTCAATCACGGAGTGCATCCCGTGGTGCCGGCGCGCGGCTCCGTAGGGGCGAGCGGCGACCTCGCCCCCTTGGCGCATGTGGCGCTGACTTTGGTGGGCGAAGGCGAGGTGGTTTACCGAGGCCGCCGCCAGTTGGCGAGGCAGGCGATGAAGACGGCCGGCCTAGAGCCTTTAGTGCTGGAAGCCAAAGAAGGCCTGTCACTTGTGAACGGTACCCAAGCGATGCTCTCTGTCGGGCTTCTCGCGCTGCGGCTGGCCGAGATTCTCGTGGACACTGCGGACGTGGCGGGCGCCCTTTCGCTCGATGCTTTGCGGGGCTCGCGCAAAGCTTTTGACAAGCGTCTGCACCAGGCGCGCCCGCATCCCGGCCAGATGGCGACGGCAGCAAACATTTGGCGTCTTACGCAGGGAAGCGAGATCAACAAGTCGCACCAGGGGTGCTCGCGGGTGCAGGATGCTTACAGTTTGCGTTGCATGCCGCAGGTGCATGGCGCGGTGCGCGATGCGCTCGATTATGCCAGCCACGTTTTCACCAGGGAAATGAACAGCGCCACGGATAATCCCCTGGTGTTCGCTGCCGAGGGCGATGTTATCTCGGGAGGTAACTTTCACGGCCAACCTCTGGCCACCGCGCTTGACCTGATGGCGCTCGCGCTCACGCAACTTGGCGGCATCTCCGAAAGGCGAATCGACCGGATGGTGAATCCGCTGACGTCCGAGTTACCACCTTTCCTGACGAAGGCAGCGGGACTGGAATCGGGATTCATGCTCGCTCAGGTGACGGCAGCGGCCTTGGCCTCCGAGAACAAGATTCTGGCCCACCCCGCCTCGGCGGACTCGATTCCGACCTCCGGCAACAAGGAGGATTACGTGAGCATGGGTATGGCGGCAGCGCTGAAGTTGCGTCCGCTGCTTTCTAACCTGGCTGCGATCCTCGCCATTGAGTTGCTGGCGGCTTGCCAGGCCATAGACCTGCTGGCGCCGCTTCGAGCGGGTCACTTGGCGGAAAAGGCCAAGGCGGCGCTGCGTGCCGTCTCGCCGCCGGTGACCAAAGACAGGCCCTTGTATAAGGACATTGCCCGAGTCGCGGAGCTTGTTTCCCAGGGCGCCTTTGCCATTGTGCTGACAGCGAAATAACGTTGTCATTCCGAGCGAAGCGAGGAATCTCGCGTCATGCGTCAGAAGTTCGTTGAAGAACTGAGCCCGCGGAGCGGGCGGAAGCAAGTAGCCCACGGCGCAAGCCGTGGGTCGCGAGAGCAAACCCTCACCCCCGTCCCCTCTCCCGCTGGCGGGAGAGGGGTGCCGAAGGCGGGGTGAGGGCCGCGGAACCCAGGGCTGACGCCCTGGGCTATTCTATGCCGCCCCTAACGGGGCTGCGAAAAACCGGCGCGGATGCGAAAGAGCTTCGTGACCAACTTCTGACCGGTACACTCGCCCGGCTCCGCGCGGGCTGCTGGCACATGGAATCAGAGCGAGATTCCTCGCTTCGCTCGGAATGACAGGCCAGGTGAAGTCTCCGGAATTGACTTACCAATGCCCCCTATTTCTGCGACTATCGTCGCCCGCAACGAGGCCGGCAAAATTGCGCGCGCGCTGCGCTCGCTGGCGTGTGCGGATGAAATCGTGCTGGTCGATTCGGGTTCGACCGATGAAACAGCCGATATCGCGGCAGGCCAGGGAGCGCGGGTGATTCACGAACCCTGGCGTGGCTACGCTGCCCAGAAGAACTTCGCCACCCGGCAGGCGCAATACGATTGGATTCTGAGCCTGGATGCGGATGAGGAACTTGATGCCGTTGCACAGGCGGAGATCGCCGCCTGGAAACGCTTGCAGCCTACGGCCGATGCATATCGCTTTGCCCGCCGCGCTCGCTATCTTGGCCGCTGGATACTGCATGCCGGCTGGTATCCGGACTACAAGGTCCGCCTTTTCGATAGGAGAAAGGCCGGGTGGGAAGGGAAGTACGTTCACGAATCGGTCGCGGTGAATGGGCGCGTGGTGACGATGCCGGGTGAGATCCTGCATTACACCTGCGACACGCTCGAGGAGCACCTTCAGAGGATCGAGTTATACACTGATCTCGCGGCGCAAGAAATGCGCGAGCGAGGTGAGAAGGTCAACTTGCTTCGGCGCCGGTTCGATCCGCCGTGGGTTTTCTTTTACACGTACTTATTTCGCCTCGGAGTGTTGGACGGGCGTCAGGGGTTCCTGATCGCAGCCATGGCGGCGCGCTACGTTCGCAGGAAGTATCAGAAACTGGGCGGCGCGAGCTGAAGTGGTGCGGGCGTCCCGCCCGCAGTCGCGCGGGCATTCCTTCGCTCCGCTCAGGACGGGCTCTGCCCGCGGTCGGGAGCGGGACGCTCCTGCGACCGCGGGCGGGACGCCCGCGCTACAGCGCCGAGCCCGGCGCATAATTGCTCAAGATGACGGCTTCAACGCTCGTTGCATACCACACATGACTTCCTCGAGACCACTGAAAATCGCGCATATCGATCTTGGCGAAAGCCTACGCGGCGGTCAGCGGCAGTTGTTGCATCTTGCCCGGGGGCTTCGCGAGCGGGGTTATTGCCAGATCGTCGTTTGCCGGGAGGAGAGCGAGCTCGAAGCGTGTGCCCGCAAGGAAGGGTTCCCCACGTTTTCGCTTCCCGGGCATGACCTCTTCCATATGTACGGAGTTCTGCTGCTGCGTGACATGCTGCGCGCTGCGCCGTGCGACGTTCTTCACGCTCATGACGGACACGGGCAGACAGTGTCCTGGATGGCATCCGTGGGATTGAGGGTTCGTCGCGTGGCCAGCCGTCGCGTGGCCTTTCTTCCCAGCGAAGGTCAGCGTTGGACGTATTCCCTCAAGTATGCGCACACCTGCGACGCGGTGATCGCGGTTTCAGATTTCATCCGCCAGGGCGCGATACGTTGCGGCTTGCCCGACTCGATGATCGAAGTGATTCCCGATGGAATCGAATTGCCCGCAGAATTGCCGTCGAGCGAGACCCGAGCCAAAGCCCGCACCCGCTGGGGCGCCACCGAGAGCGAGTTCCTGATCGGTCAGTTAGGGGCATTCACGCATGAAAAAGGGCAGGATGTGGCGCTTCAAGCGCTGCAGATTCTGAAGCAAAGCTTTCCGCAAGCACGCCTGCTGCTGGCGGGGGATGGGCCGGCCCTGAGCAATCCCGTGATGGCTCGGAGATATGCGGCGCTTGGAGAACGGGTCTGTCTTTGCGGCACGATCAACGACCTTCGAGAGTTCTTTTCCGCACTGGACCTGTTCATCATGCCGTCGAAGTCCGAGGGGCTAGGTTCGTCGGCTCTCATGGCCATGGCGTATGGCCTTCCGGTAGTGGCGAGCCGGGTGGGGGGACTGCCGGAGGTGGTCGAAGAAGGACGCACAGGATGGTTGATTGAGCCAGGCTCGCCGGGGGCGCTGGCAGAGGCGATCATCGCCGCGGCGGCCGACCAGGCGCGCCTCCAGCAATGGGGATTGAACGGCCGGGAGCGTGCGCGCCGGTTCACTGTTGATATAATGGTCCAGCGCACGGAGGCACTTTATCGGCGCCTGATGGCTGGATGATTCAACAAGGCGCTCCACCACCCCTAACCCTTCCTCAGAGAGGAGGGGAACGCGAAACTCCCCTCCTTTGTAAGGAGGGGTGGGGGTGGTAGTTGTAAGTCAAGGCGGCGGAGGAACACGCCCGGTTAAATATGCTCTATCTCTTCGTCACGCTTTTCGGATTGCTTTTTGGCAGCTTTTTAAATGTGTGCATTGTGCGCCTTCCCCACAAGCAATCGATCGTGCTGCCGCGCTCGCATTGCCCCCACTGCAATCACACTATTCGTTGGTACGACAACATCCCGCTGGTGAGCTACGCCCTGTTGCGAGGCCGGTGCCGGGATTGCCATGCCCGGATTTCCCCGCAGTATGCGATCGTTGAAGCTCTCACCGCGATCCTGCTGGTTGCTACTTATCGCCGTTTTGGCCTTAGCCCCGAGTTCGTAAAATACTCCGCTCTCGTGATGCTGCTCATCGTCGTCACTGTCGCCGATCTGAAAGAGCGGCTCATCCCGCACTCAGTGACCATCTTCGGAATCAGCCTGGGTGCGGTGTTGAGCCTGTTCATCGACGTCGACAGCCGCCCACTGGGGTGGCTGGCCGAACGAATGGGCTTGTTTCTTTCGGGAACGGCGTTATCAGTCCTGGGCGCTCTCCTTGGAGCACTTATTGGGGGCGGGTTGTTCTACGCTGTCGGGACGGCCTTTTTCATTTTAGGCGGGCGGAAGAAGGATTACCTGGGGTTTGGCGATGTGATGCTGATGTTCATGGTCGGGGTCTTTCTGGGCGCCCCGCTGACGCTGCTTACGATCCTGCTGGGCTCTTTTGCAGGTTCGATCGTCGCATTGTCGATCACCCTCGCGGCGCCGCGCTACCGCAACTATCCGTGGCCCTATGGGACGTTCCTCGGGATCGCCGCTGTTTATGCGGTCCTGGATGGTGCACGCCTTCTCGAGATATATTTCCGCTGGTCAGGGATTGGTGGATGAGATTTCCGGGCTAAAACCTCCCTGCCGAAGGGAGGCCACAAGGGCCGCCCCTACAATCGTTCTATTCCGTAATTTTTCCGTACATATACTCTCGAATGATTTCGCGGCTGGCCTCTGCGGGGTTGATGAACTCGATCGAGGTGCGGCCCGTGGCATCTTTGCCTCGGATTTTGCCGGTGACTTTTATGGTGTGCCTTGCATCGGGCATGCTGAATTCCAAACTGAGAGTATCGCCAACCACCGCCGTGCCTGAGCCTTCCAGCGCCATGCCACCCTCGCTGATGTTGATGCTCATGGAATTGAATCGTTGAGCTTCCAATTCGACGTTGACGGCAGTGCGATACGGGAGGCGCGCAGACCTGCGCCGCTCCGCCAGCATGGCGCCGCGCGCGGTGCGGAAGATGGCGTAGATCTTTTCGCGCGAGACGGGCTTCCCAAGGAAGAAAGTCACTCCGGCTTCAAACGCCCGGCGCATGGTTTCCACGTCATCCATGCCGGTTAACATGATGATGGGAGCCTGCTGATTGGGCGGTGTGGAACGAATTCGCCGGGCAAGTTGGAAGCCGTCCAAACCCGGCATGGCGACGTCCAACATGATTCCATCGAACTTGTCGCGCTCCAGGATTGATGCGGCCTCCCGGCTGTCGGACGACATCCGCACCTCCACTCCCAAGGGCTCGACCAAAGTTTTGATCAGTTTGCAAATATCCGGTTCATCGTCGACCAGGAGAATTTTCATGGGCCGTCCAAAGTGAGTAGGTGGTATGTCGTAGGAGGTCGATGGGAGTCTCTGAAGCATGAGGTGTGAGCCCCAACTCCGCCTCCTGTCAAATTCCGGTTACTACCTCCCAGTGGTCCTTCTCGACCTACCAACTACCGCCTACCGTTCCAGCCATCTTACCAGATTAGCAAATATCTTAAGCCCGTCCTGTGAATAGTGGGCGGGCAACGAAACGCGTTCCGGGTGCGGCATCAGTCCCAAAACCAAGCCTGTTTCGTCAGTAACGCCGGCGACCGATTCGGGAGCCCCATTGGGGTTACTGGGATACTCCATCGTGGGCCGCCCCTTGGCGTCAGTATAGCGGAAGACCACCCGTGTGGCGGCCCCGGGGCCATCGCAAATCAGGGGCCAGCCCTCTCCGTGAGCCGTGGGCATCTCGAAAATTTCGCCCGCCAATCCCTCAGTCCAGGCGCAAGACTCCGCTGAAACGACCAGCCTGATCTTCCGGTCTTCAAAATGAGCAGACTGGTTCTCGACGAGAGCCATGCTGCGGTTCCCCGGCGTGCGTCCGGGTAGAATCCCTGACTCAGTCAAAACCTGGAAACCGTTGCAGATTCCCAGCAAGGGCTTGTGGGCCGCCAGGAACTCCTCCAGTTGCTGCCGCAAGCAGGCCACAAGCATCGTGGCAAATATGCGCCCGGCACCCAAGTGGTCGCCGTAAGAGAAACCGCCGGGGATAACAGCCGCCTGGTAGTCGCTAAGCCGCGCGCGGCCATCCAGCAAATCCCGCAGGAGTACGAGCTCAGTGCGTCCGCCTGCGAATTCAATAGCTGCCGCAGTCTCCTCGTGGCAATTGGTTCCCGGGCTGTAAAGAATGGCAGTGACGCCCCGACTCATTCGATGACCTCCCGAAACGCGCTGCTCCAGACCTCGCCAAGGGCCTCGGTTGTATCCTGCCACACTACGTTCGTCCTGTCCTGAAGAATCAATCGCGGCTCCTGCAGGACCTCGCCGATAACCTGGTAGGGCGCGTCCGCCAACTGTCGATCCAGGTCAAACTTCGAGGGCACCTCCAGGAGGACCGAGCCGACAAACTCCCCAAATATCGCTCCGTCTTTTCTGGCGAACGATTGCGGAGGCCCGCCACGGCGTGCCCGCGCGGCAGAAAATGCATCGAGGAAAACTCGAGCTCCATATCCCGATCCCCAGGCGGCCTCAAAGAGTCGCAGCAGGATTCCACCCTCTGCGATAGCCGACGCCGATACGTACCCATCCTTTTTGTGCGACTCCAGAAGCGTGTCCCAGACCGTCCGAATTGAACTTGCCTCGTACGCATCGAAGAGTCGGCCACCGCGCTGCCCGCAGCTATCGGCGTAGACACTGCCGCCCAGCGCAGAACTATCCCAGAGGCCAACGAGGACAAGGCGATTCCCCGGACGTTTGAATTCCTTGCTCACTGCTTTTCTGACATCCGGCAGGCGCCCCATTGCCGCCACCACCAGCGTTGGCGGCACGTCGATGTGGCGGCCGGCGGTCGCAAATGTCCCCGAGCTCGAATCCTTGCCTGAGATGAAGGGCACGCCGAGAGCCACTGACAGATCGGAGATGGTCTCGACCATGGCGCGCAAATCCCAGGCTATTTCCGGACGCACCCGCGGCGTGTAGAAGTTGTCGCAGAGAACCATCTCGCGGTAGTCCGCGCCGGCGGCCACCGCCTTGGTGATAGCCTCAATGGTCATGAGGCGCGCCAGTCCCGCCGGATCGATTTCACCGTAAAAGGGATTGAAGGCTAAAGTGGTGATCGCGCCATAAGGCTTGCCGCGCAAAGGCGCCGAAATATAAACATTGGTCGGCATTGCGTGGTTCTTGCCCCCGTACGGCCCCACGGCAGTCCGCCCCTGCACGGTCGTGTCAAAGCGGCAACCGGCAGCGCTCTGGTCCGCGCAGTGGTAATGTCCCAGCACGCCGCGAATCGCGCGAGACCACGCTGCTTCCGTATGCGGCTCGGGTATGCTCAAGGGCCGGAGTTCCCGCGGTGGCTGCGCCACCTCGAGCGGGTCGATAGGGCAGCCTTCCCAAAGGAAGGCCATCTCCAGGTCCACAACTGTCTTGCCCCTCCATGTAGCCTCTAACCGCCCGGTGGCAGTGAAGTGGCCCAGGATTGAATGACCCACCTCGTACCTCTCGAGAATCCTGAGCGCCTCCTCGAGTTTTTCGGGCGGCACAGCCACCAGCATGCGCTCCTGCGATTCGGAAAGCAGGATCTCCCAGGCCGTCAGGCTCTTGTCCTTCAAGGGAGCGGCATCGAGATCGATGCGTACTCCCGTCTCCGATCCCATCTCTCCCACAGCACACGAGATGCCGCCGGCTCCAAGGTCTGTGATGCTCCGAATGCACTCCTGATCGCGCAAAACCGGAATGGCCGAAGTGAACCGGCGCTCCGTGATCGGATGGCCGATCTGGACAGCCGCGGATTCCTTCTGCAGAGTCTCGCCCGTCATCCCCGTGGAACTGGCCGTGGCGCCGTGAATGCCGTCCCGGCCTGTCTCGCCGCCGATCAGCAGGGCCACGTCCCCAGGGCGCGGCGCGTCTTTCAGAGCGTATTTCTTGGGAATCAATCCCACGGAATGCCCCAGCGCAAAGCACTTGGCGTAGCCCGGATGGATACGGTAAACCGGATGCATCATGGGAATGCCCATGGGGTTGGTGTAGTACGAAGTGGCCCGGATCGATTCCGAAACGATCAACTGCGGGTGCAGCGCTCCGGGGGGAACTTCCGAAATCCGCGGGTCCATTGTGCCCATCACGGTTGTGCCGCCGATGGGGTAAGCGCCCTTGCCGAATCCCAGCGTATCGCGAATCACCCCGCCGTGCTTGGTCGCAATGCCCCCAAAGGGAGCAATCGAGCTGGGAAAATTATGGGTCTCGCCCTTGATGGTCACGACCCAATCCTCATAGAATTCCATGCCTCCGGCGTTGTCCTTGAAGGAAGAAACAACCAGGGGATGGTTGATGCGCGCTGTCGCCTCGCTCAGCCTCTTCAGTAATCCGAGGCTCTTCCAGGTTGTGTGGTAGCAGTGATCGCTCCACGATTGCACCAGGATCTCGATCTCGGCATCCGTGTGCGGCCGGCCCTGGGCGAGTTCGCGCGCCTGGAGGGCCTTCATCTGGGAAAGAGGCGCGTACCAGGAGCGGGCTTCCGAAAGAGCAGACAACTCTTCACCACTCAGGCCGCCAAGAGAAACCGTGGCTACCGGATCGGGCTCACCCGTGGGGCGCAGCGTCGAGAAGATTTCATCCGGCTCGCGAATACGCTCCACCACGCGGTTGTACAGGTAACGGGCGGCAATACCTCGCGCTGCGGTTTCATCCACACCCCAGAACTGATAGCGCCGGCTGAGACGGGCAAATTCCAGCCCCGCTTCGCCCAGGGCGCGCGCTCCGGCTAAGATCGAGGGCGTCTCCGGGTCGGTCACGGCAGGCCGGTACGCGATTTCAATAATCGGACCAAGCCCCGGATCGAGTTGTGACCGGTCTGCCGGCACCTGATAAAGCGGGTTCACTAGCAGCGGCATCAGACGGTCGAGGTTTACCGTTCCTTCCAGCCAATACACCCGCTCGATCACCAGATTCTTCAGTCGGGAATAGCCGTGCCGGTGAAAGAAGCTGAGCCAATTACGCGCTTCGGGGTCATCTTTTGAGAGTGTGTAAACGCTCTGAATTGGCATCGTTGCCTCAGGCCAGATTTTCTTCGGACTACCTGCGCGCTGTCCGGCGCCCGGCGGCTTCATCCCAGGCGGAAGCCGGACACCGGCGCACCGGAGGATCAATGAAGAAACAAGCTGCTTATTATAAACGGGAAGCCATGCATTGTCTCTCTCCCATTGACCGGTTCTGAAGAACCGACGCCGTGTCATTCCGAGCGAAGCGAGGAATCTCGCCCTGCCCGGCGGTGCGGAGGAACAAACCTCAGATCGAGATTCCTCGCTTCGCTCGGAATGACAGTCGACCTCCGTATTACTCCGGCACCGTCACCTCAATCGGCGTGCTGAGCACCAAGTTGCCCCAACCGATCTTCATGGTGACATGCTTGATGGCATCCTTCGGATAGGAAAGCGTGATGGTCAGCTTCTCCGCAGTGTTTTCGCTCTTATCGACGGTCGACATGTGGGCTTGGAATTCCACCGGCGCGCGCTCAATCTGGAAGGCGTCGAGGTGCATCTTGCGGGCCTTGGCTGGATCAATGAAGGCTAAACTCCACTCTGAACCGTTATCAGAGCGATGTAGGCCGAGATAATAAAGGCCAACAGGAACTGTTTTGCCGCCGATAGTCAAGGGAAGGTTTGTGTCCAAGATCGTCCAGTAGTTGCTGCCCATCCGCCAGATTTTCCCGCGCGTCATCGCATCGAACTTGGAGCTGTCGTTGTATTCCTTCCTCCAAACCGGCCGGCCGTAATCGATCGCCACTTGTCCGGCGGCAGAATCCGTCTTGGCGTTCCAGTAAAGCACGCGCGCTGAGGCGCGATCATCCGGCGTGCCGCCTTCCGCCACGATGTTGGGTTTTTGCTGTGCCTCCGCAATTAACGTGAACAGGAGCATGGCGCCGACGAGCATGGCATAGCGTTTCATCGCGTTCCTCCTTATCAGGTTGTCATCGTTTCCGAAGCGTGATTCTAACACGGGTCGCGCCGCCGTGCGCGGATTGTCGCAGCGCGCATGGGGAGCCTTCCGTTGGGGCCTGGATTTCAGAAGAACAGCTCTGGAGAGACCTGGAAGCGCTCGCTCAGGCGCTCGATTTGGCCTTTGTTCAACTCGCGTTTGCCATTCATTATTTCCGACACAACGCTGGCAGTCCCGAATACGTCCACGAGGTCTTTCTGCTTCAGGCCGTGTTGGTCCATCAGGAAATGCAACACATCCAGCGGCTTCGCGTGAGGCAAATGGTAATGCCTTTCCTCGAAATCCTCGATGAGCAAGGTCAGAAGCTCCGCCAACTCTCTCTCAGCGGGAGTAAGGTCATGGCTGCGCTGGTCCAAGTCGTAGAGCACTTCTGTGTAAGCGTCGTTTTCTTTCTCAGTGCGAATGACCTTTGGGGATACCCTTCTGAGCAGATCACCATAGTCGCTGTTCACCGCGAGAGTGCTCATTTTCTCCAACCTCCCTTGCTGTACTCGGCATGAGTCAGCACATGGCGCAAGAAGATTCTCCCCGTTCGATAATTGATCTCGGTAATCAGCCGATATGCATTGCCCTTGATATTAAAGACAGTGAATTCGCCCGCTGCGTCTGCCGTGGGAAAAACCTTCCTTACGTCCGTCAAGTGCTTCCAATCAGCTCTCTTCGCCACCCGGTACCACACATCCAGGGGTGCGCCGATATCTCGGTGCTTCTCCGCCGACTCGAGAAGTTTCCTCCGGGTAATGACGTGCAATACCCCTCCTCGACATCATTACATTCGCAAAGCGTTGGTTCGTCAAGCGGAATTTCGCAGATTGCGAAGTCGTTTGAGTATTGACTCTGCGTCAGGGTGGGTGCAGAATCTGAGTTTGGGGTTGCGAAAGGGCCAAGCGCCTTCAGCACCGACTAGGGGCACCAGTCCGGCAGAACTTATGATAAACCGCAAACTTAAATTTGGCATTGGTGTAGGTATTATTCTCGCCGTGGTAGGCTGGGAGGCTGTCTCCGGCTTCCAGGAGAGCAAGACTTACTACGTTACGGTCAACGAACTCATGCAGGGGCGGGCCGCACGGCAGCGCGTGCGCGTGGGTGGCACGGTCAAGCCCGGCTCGGTCGAGCGTAGGGCAGGGAAGGTCTCTTTCCGACTCGCGCAGGACGCGAACTCCATCCCTGTGTCTTACGTTGGGAGTGACACGCTTCCGGACACGTTCAAAGACGGCGCGCAGGCCATCATTGACGGGAATTATCTTCCCACTGGCGAATTTCAGGCAGAGAAGATCCAGGCGAAATGCGCTTCGAAGTATCAGGCCGCGCCGGTATCGCCGACGGGCAACGCTAAGGTTGCAGGGATGTAAAGTAGGGGCGGCTCGCGAGCCGCCCGTACTGTGCGACAGGGTGTTTATGAACCAACTCGGAACCGTCGGCCTCATTGCAGCCTTGGCGTTTGCCGCCTATGCGGTGGTCGCCGGAGCTATCGGCGGCAAGTTGCGGAGTTCGCGATTGACGACCAGCGCGGAGCGCGCCGCTCTGTCTTTCTTCGTCATGCTGACGCTGGCCGTGGCCGCGCTCGAGTATCTGATCCTCACCAACAACTTTCACAACGCCTACGTCGCCGAACACTCGAATCGCGACCTGCAGACTTTTTACAAAGTCGCCGCGCTCTGGGCCGGCCAGGAAGGCTCGCTGCTTTTCTGGACGTGGCTGCTTTCCATTTACAGCGCTTTGGCCATTCTGCTGAACCGGCACAAGAACCGCCAACTGATGCCCTACGTGGTGGCGGTGCTGATGGGGACGGGCGTTTTCTTTTCGTCCCTCGTGCTGTTCATTGCCAACCCCTTCCAAGAGCTTTCACTCACAACCGCCGCCGGAACGCAGGCGTTCACGCCGCCCGACGGCAACGGTTTGAACCCCGTGCTGCAATATCACTCCATGGTGATTCATCCGCCCATGCTCTACCTGGGCTACGTGGGCATGGTGGTTCCCTTCGCCTTCGCCATGGGCGCGCTCATCACGCGGCAACTGGGCGACAACTGGATTCGCACCACGCGCCGCTGGACGATGGTCCCCTGGGCGCTTCTGGGCCTCGGCATTCTTCTGGGCGGCAACTGGGCCTACGCCGTCCTTGGCTGGGGCGGTTACTGGGCGTGGGATCCGGTCGAGAACGCCTCACTTCTGCCCTGGCTCTCGGGAACCGCGTTTCTCCACTCCGTGATGATCCAGGAGAAGCGCGGAATGCTGAAAGTCTGGAACGTGGTGCTGGTCATCACCACGTTCTTCCTTAGTATTTTCGGCACCTTTCTCACCCGCAGCGGGATTGTCTCTTCGGTCCATGCCTTCGCGCAGTCCAGCATTGGCCCGTTCTTCTCGGTTTTCCTCTGCATCATCCTGTTCTTCTCCGTGACTCTGCTTCTCCTTCGCCTGGACCATCTCAAGAGTGAGAACAAGCTTGATTCCCTGGTTTCCCGGGAAAGCGGATTCCTTTTCAACAACTGGATTCTGTTGGCGCTGGTGTTTGCGGTGCTTTGGGGAACGTTGTTTCCGCTGATCTCCAAAGCGGTGCAGGGCGTGACCGTTACCGTGAGCGCTCCCTTCTTCAACAAGACGGCCATTCCCATCGGCCTGCTGCTCCTATTCTTGACCGGCGCAGGGCCGCTGCTCGCGTGGAGGAAGACTTCTTTCCAAAGCCTCAGGCGGAATTTCATACTGCCGTTGATTTTCGCCGGAGTGACAGGCGCGCTTCTGCTTGTCGCGGGCGTGCGGCATTTCTATGCCTTGATGACCTTGTGCCTCTCCGTCTTCGTGGCGGTTTGCGTTTTGGGCGAGTTCTGGAAAGGCGCCCGGACGCGCATGAAGACTGGGGGCGAGAACTTCGCGCAGGCGATCTATCACCTCACCATGCGCAACACGCGGCGCTACGGCGGATACGTCGTACACTTGGGCATTGTGCTCCTCTTTATCGGGTTTGCCGGCTTGGCCTTCAAGACCAAGGCCAAGGCTCTGATGCAAGAGGGAGATCTGCTGCGTGTGAATAATTACCTGCTGCGTTGCGACGGACTGACTAACGGAGACACTCCCAATTACGCCTACTCGCGAGCGCTTATTACCGTAACCAAGGACGGCCACGCTTTCGCTTCCATGCATCCCGAGAAGCGCTTCTACAATGCCAGCCAGGAGACGACGAGCTACGTCTCCATTCACCCCACACTCAGCGAAGATCTCTACGTGGTTCTTTCAGGGCTCGACGAGGACACCGGCAAGGCGGTGATCGAGGTTTTCGTCAATCCTCTGGTGGTCTGGGTTTGGATCGGCGGAGTGGTGGTTTTCCTCGGAACCCTCCTGGCGCTTTTCCCCAGCCGGGTCGAGCGCGAGATGGCGGAAATCCGCCGCACTCAGGACATCGCAGTGTCCGCGAGCGATGCTGGTTAGGGCAGTAGCACAGGCACTCTTGCCTGTGCCCGATGCATGGTTTCCAGGAACACAGCCAGGAGTGCCTGGGCTACTCCACTAGTGGCGGGCGTCACAACTGAAATGCAAGCAGCACATCACAAATCGCAGAAGGGCAAGGGGCCGCGCATTTGGCAACCGCCGCTCGAATGGGCGGCAGCGGCATTAGCGCTGTGCCTGTGCCTGGCTTCTTTAACGCGCGCGGATGCCCCGAGGAAGCCGACGCTTGAGTCGATCGGCGACCAAGTGATGTGCTTGTGCGGGTGCGTCGCGACCATAAACCACTGTCCGCATCGCGATTGCGCGACGGTCGCGGAAATGCGTCCCGTTATCGCGCAGGAAATCGCTGCGGGTAAAGACGAGACCACGATTCTCCAGGATCTGGCGATACGGTACGGCGTGCAAGTTCTGGCTGCTCCCCCAGCCCACGGATTCAGCTTGACGGCTTGGATTCTTCCCAGCATCGGTTTGCTTGCCAGCCTATCGTTTGTGGTCGCGGTAGCACGCCGTTGGCGCAAACCGCGGCCAGCGCTCGCCGGTGCCGATGCCAAACCGGTGGACCCGAAGCTGCTCGCGGCGGTGGAAGAAGAAATGAAGACGTCGGGGATGACGACGCGAGATTAACTGATTGCTCCTTGGGAACCCATGTTTCCTTTCTTTGCGACCGTGATTGCTCTTGGCATGGCCGCCTTCGTGGCGATGCCCCTGCTCGCTCGGGAAAGCGCGGCAACGTCGAGCCTGCCGGTGGATGTCACGCCGCTCGCCGACTTGAAGCGGCGCCGGTTGGTGGTCTACGAGAATCTCAAGGACCTGGAGTTCGAGTACCAGGCCGGAAAACTCGCCGCCCAGGACTACCAGAGCCTGAAGCAAAACTATCTGGGCGAAGCCGCTACCCTCATGGCCGCCTCCCAAGAGGCGGAACAGTTAAAGGAGATCGATGCTTTGCTCGAACGCGAGATCGCCGAGCGCCGTGCCTCGCGCAAGAATCGCCTTCCCCAGGATTATGTTTGCCCCAAATGCGGCTTCGAGAATCCCGTGCCCGTGAAGTTTTGCGGCGAGTGCGGAGCGAAGATTGGGCCATTGGGCCATTGAGCCATTGCACCTGCTCGTACGGTCGACCTCAGTTCCTTTGCGTTCGTTCCTCTGCTATTCAGAGCTCAGAAAATCATCGCACCAATCGCTTCACATTATCGCTATAATCAACTGGCGCTGGACTACTTCTGAGCCGTTGCCGCTGAGATCGTATTGAGCCAATGACTCAATGGCTCCATGACTCGATGACTCAATGGCTCGATGACTCAATGGCTCAACGACTCAATAGCCCGATGACTCAACTACGAAACCTCCGTTTGATCATCTCTTACGACGGCACGGATTTTCATGGCTGGCAGCGTCAGCCGGACGCGGCGACGGTCGAGGAGTGTCTCGAGTTGGCAATCGGGCGCATCCTCGGCGAGAAGGTTCATGTGAATGGCTCCGGGAGAACCGACGCCGGGGTGCACGCCCTGAATCAGGTCGCCAACTTCAAAACGGCCTGCAGAATCCCCTGCCAAAACCTCCTGAAAGCCTTGAATAATACTTTGCAACAAACTGTACGCATTAAAGATGTCAGTGAGGTGCCGCTCAGCTTTCACGCACGAAAAGAGGCTCGTTCGAAAACCTACCGTTACCGCATTCTCCAGGCGCCGGTCACCTCACCTTTTGTCAACCGGTTCGTTTGGCATTATCCCTTTCCTTTAGATATTAGCCGTATGGCGCAGGCCGCCAAGCTCTTCGAAGGCAAGCACGATTTCACAAGCTTCGCAGCGGCGGACGCCCTTGTAGCACAGGCACTCTTGCCTGTGCAGAAAGGAACCGCAGCAAACGACGCACCGGCAGGAGTGCGCGTGGTACGGGGAACTGCGGCAGACGCGGCAGATGCTGGATCGCCTGTGCTGCGGGAGAAAGCGGAGGCGACCATGGTACGAACAATCTTCGCCTCCCGCATTATCCGCCGCCCCCGAACGTGTATGCTGATCTACGAAGTCACCGGCAGCGGGTTTCTTCACCATATGGTGCGCAACATCGTGGGTACGCTGGTGGAGGTAGGGAGAGGGAAGTTGGAACCGAGCGCCATCCCCAAAATCCTCAAGGCTCGCGACCGCACGCTGGCCGGCCCCACCGCTCCGGCGCAAGGGCTCTGCCTGGTCAAAGTTGACTATTCGCCTGTCATCCTGAGCGGAGCGAAGGATCTCCGCAGTTTCCCGTAATCCAATGGCGTACGAACAACTACAGAGATCCTTCGCTCCGCTCAGGATGACACGTTCCGAATTTGTTCACACGTTCATACGCACGGAACCCAACCGACACAGGAGCTTGAACTGTGAACTGTAGACTGTCGACTGTTAACTCTGTGTTGACTCTCGACTGTCGACTCTGTAATCATCTAGGGGAATCACGAACAGCAGCGGGGAGGTCGCCGTGGCTTTCACAGTCAAAGAGAAGAAACCGGGCCAGCGGGCCTGTGACCAGAAAGACGCCAAGGGAGAGTTCTGCGTCGGCCACCTCAAGCGCTGGTATTACGACGATCGCCGCCGTCTCGTTTCCACTGGAGACGAAGACGAAGCCCTCAAGGAATTCGGCCGAGGCGCTGAGATTTACCGCTGCGAGCGCTGCCATACGCTCTACCGGCCGGTCGTGGCAGACCATTCGACTGCCGGGCAGAAATTTGAGTCGCGTCCGGTGAATCTGCTGGGAGCCTTCGGGAAGTCGAGAGTCGAAAGTCGATAGTCGAAAGCCTAAGAACCGCGCCGCAATCTTCGAGTTCCACCCTTGAACATCCGGACAAAAGCTGAATTCTCCTTGGCGTCGATCACCGCCATCTGGGGGTTCACCTTTGTGATCGTCAAAGGTGCTCTCACCGACGCTTCTCCACTGCCTTTTCTGGCCGTGCGTTTCATTCTGGCCGGGCTTCTCCTGCTGGTCGTTCTGGGGCGAGGCCGCGTGGGGCGGGAAACAGTCCTGCCCGGCGCGATCATGGGTTTGTTCCTTTTCGGAGGCTACTTGTTTCAAACCTGGGGCCTGGTTTATACCACCCCTTCGAAGAGCGCCTTCCTGACGGGCTTCAGCGTGATCCTGGTTCCTCTGATCATGATGGTGTTGGGTCAGAAGCTGGGGCCGGCCACTCTTCTGGGGGCCGTCTTGGGACTTGTCGGCATTTACCTGCTGGTTGCGCCTTCCGGCATGAGCGGCGTGAATCTGGGAGATATTTTCACGTTGGTAGGCGCAACGTCGTTTGCGGTTCATATTGTGCTGGTGGGGCGCTATACGAAGCGATTCTCCTTTCTGCATCTCGTTCCCGTGCAGATCCTGGTGGTCGGCCTGCTTGCGTCAGTCGCGCTGGTTATCGTGCCGGCGCAGAGGTTGCACTTCACCGCGCGCCTGGTGGTGGCCATCCTGGTGACTGCGTTGCTCGCCACTGGTGTCGCTTTCTCCGTTCAGAATTGGGCGCAGCAGTACACCCCTCCGGCGCACACGGCCCTGATTTTCGCCCTCGAGCCGGTCTTTGCCGCCATCTCGTCGTGGCTGGTTCTGGGAGAACACTTTCAGGGCAGGACGCTGGCAGGCGCCGGCCTGATCCTGGCGGGAATGGTGGTTTCGGAGATTTGGGGCGCGCGAGTGGCGAGCCCCGTGGAAGGATGAGCGAATTGTCAAAATCGAAACTCGAAAGTCGCAATTCGCTAAACATAAGTCGCGCGAATCGTTTAGAAAGAATTTCTCACCAATTAGATGAATAGCCCTCTCCCTTGGGGAGAGGGTGCCCGGCGGCGGTGCCTTCATCAACCGCCGCCGGACGGGTGAGGGGTTTCTTGCTCAGGTTCAAAACCCGCTGCGTCTCTCGGAGCTGCCTGTGAGGTCTGAGGCGGGTTCGCACTTGGTAACTAAAAGCCATTAATCTCGAGAAGTGAGTCGACGCTGCATTTTCCGGATCGGGATGCCTCGCGATTTTGAGGAAGTAACCCCTCACCCGTCGCGCTCCGGCTGATGAAAACGCCTGCAGCGCGACACCCTCTCCCCAAGGGAGAGGGCGTTCGTCATTTGGGTGTCTTTATACTCCAGTTTCCATTTTCCAGTTTCCATCTTCCAGTTTCTATCTTCCAGTTTCCATTTTCGCACTTCTGGCCAGGGCGCGTTCGAAACCGGGCAAGGCGCGCTCGATGGTGCCGGGTGGGACGGTGAGCGATAAACGCATATATCCGGTGCGTCCGAATCCCGCGCCGGGTACGGCGAGAATGCCGTGGTCCATAAGGCTGCGCACGAACGCCAAGTCATCCGCTATCGGCGCCTTGGGAAACATGTAAAAGGCGCCCTGCGGCTTCGTGACCTCGTAGCCCAGGCGCGTCAAGCTGGTCCAAAGCAGGTCGCGTTTTTCCTGGTACGAGCCGGGGTCGATCTTGAAATCCGCAACTTCCATCATCACCTGCTGCCAGATGGCGGGCGCGTTGATGAAGCCTAATGTGCGATTCGCGAAAGTGCAGGCGTCGCGAAGCGCGTCAACTTCCGGCAGGCGGGGCGAGAGAGCGAGATACCCGATCCGCTCTCCCGGGATCGCCAGTGCTTTGGACCATGAGTAGGTCACCACCGTGCGGCGAACCAGGGCGGGAATCTCGGGCAACCTCAGCCCGTCAAAGGTGAGTGACCTATACGTGTCGTCAGCGATCACGGTAACCGAGTGGTCGAGGCTCGAAATCAGCGTTTCGAGATCGCGCACGAATTCAGCGGAGTACACGACGCCGGTCGGATTGTTCGGTGAGTTGAGGATGATCGCTTTGGTGCGCGCGGTGATGGCTGCCTGGATGCGTTCAAGGTCGGGTCGAAACTCGTTGTCGGTTTCGACCAGAACCATCCGCCCGGCATGGTTCTCAATGTAAAACTGGTACTCCGGGAAGAAGGGAACCAGGATGATGACCTCGTCGCCGGGGTCGAGCAGGGATTTGAGCACCACGTTGATGGCGCCGGATGAGCCAACTGTCATCAGGATGTGGTCTGCCGTGTATGGCAGTCCGGTGCGCCTGGAAAGCTGCTCCGCAATCACGGCCCGTACCGAGGGGTAGCCTGCATTCGGCATGTAGGCATGGCTGCGCGGGCGATTCTGCTCCACCACGCGCCGCAGAGCCGAAATCACTTCCTGCGGCGGCTCGCCGGCAGGATTTCCCAGGGTAAAATCGAAGACGTTTTCCTCGCCGCGCTCCCGTTTCATCCGGTCGCCGATTTCGAACATGCGCCGGATCCAGGAAGAGTGTTGCATCTGTGCGGAAATGGTTTTGCCGATGCTCATGTTGGATTTCCAGACTTGCGACCCCCTCACCCGGCTCGCTCCGGCTGACGAAAACGCCGTCGCGGGCCACCCTCTCCCCCAAGGGGGCGAGGGTTGACGTTTCGTTTCCGGCGCGGCCCTTGTGGCCGCACTGGGCAACCACAAGGGTTGCCCCTACGTCCTTATGCGTTCATAAACTTCCGTGCTGCCCACTACAATATTGCCGGCAAGTTGCAGTCGTTCGATGGCCGCGTCCGGTTTATCGAAGCGGAAGATCAGGACCGCCGTATCGCCGCGGCCAAACGTGAACGCGTACATATATTCGATGTTAATCTCGGTCTTGTCGAAAACGGCCAACAATTCAGCCAGACCGCCGGGCCGGTCGGGCACCTCGACGGCAACCACCTCGGTGACGTTAACCACATACCCGGACTCTTCAAGAAGCCGGGCGCCCTTCTGCCAATCCGAGACGATGAGGCGCAGGATGCCGAATTCCTCCGTGTCGGCCAAAGTCAGGGTGCGTATGTTGATGCCGGCTTGGGCCAGGAGGCGACAAGGCTCCGTTAACTGCCCCGGCTTGTTTTCGAGGAAGAGCGAGAGTTGATGAATCTTCATAGACACTCCCGAACTGACTGTCATTCTGAGCGCAGCGAAGAATCTCCGCAGTTGTACGGTCGAAAAGAAACTGCCGGGATTCTTCGCTTCGCTCAGAATGACAGCTCGGCGGCCCGATCTGGCAAAAGAGACCTGCCGCTACACATTCCGCCGGTCGATGACCCGTTGCGCCTTGCCCTCGCTGCGCTTGAGGGTCTGCGGTGCCACGAGACGCACCTTGACCCGCAGTCCCAAGGTCTGGCTCAACGACTGGGCGAGCTTGTTGTGCAGGTTCTCGAGCGCGGCCACGCGGTCGCTCGCCACCGTCGGCGTGACTTCCACCTCGACCTCCAACTGGTCGAGCCCGCCCTCGCGCGTCAGGAGAATCTGGTAATGCGGCAGCATGCCCTCGACCGCGAGAAGCGCCGACTCCACCTGGGAGGGGAACACATTGACGCCGCGAATGATGAACATATCATCGCTGCGCCGGCTGATGCGACGGATGCGGCGCAGAGTCCGGCCGCATGGGCACGGGCCGGGCACGAGCGCCGTGATGTCGCGCGTGCGATAGCGGATCATCGGCATGGCCTGCTTGCTGAGAGTGGTCAGTACCAATTCTCCTTCCTCTCCCTCCGCCGCGAGGCTGCCGGTTTCCGGGTCGATGATTTCCGGATAGAAGTGGTCTTCAAAGATGTGCAAGCCCGCGTGGCAAGGGCACTCGACTCCGACGCCCGGACCCGTTATCTCCGTCAAGCCGTAAATATCGAAGGCCTCGATGCCGGCAGCGGCTTCGATGTGGCGGCGCAGCGAGTCCGTCCAGGGCTCCGCGCCGAAGACTCCCACGCGTAGCGGCAATTCGGCGACATTCACTTCCATCTGGGCGGCGCGGTCGAGCAAGTGGAGGAAGTAGGACGGGGTCGAGCAGATGGCCGTCACCTTGAAATCTTTCATCACCATGATCTGCCGGTCGGTATTGCCGCCGGAGATGGGAATCACCGTCGCCCCGAGCGCCTCGGCGCCGTAATGCGCACCCAGCCCTCCGGTGAACAGCCCATAGCCGTAGGCGTTCTGAATGATGTCGCCGCGACCGAGGCCACAGGCGAGAAAGGTGCGCAGCATGGCGTCGGTCCAGACGCCTACGTCGTGCTGCGTGTAGCCCACCACGATCGGCTTGCCCGTGGTTCCGCTCGAGGCGTGCAGGCGGACGATCTCTTCCATCGGACTGGCAAACAGGCCGTAAGGGTAAGTGTCGCGAAGATCCGCCTTTACTGTGAATGGAAGGTTGGCCAAGTCTTCGAGGGTTCGTATGTTTTCTGGCCGCACATTTCGTTCGTTCATCCGCCAGCGATACAGTTCGACGCGCTCGTAAGCTCGAGTGACAGTGGCACGGAGCCGGTTCAATTGCACGACGCGCATTTGCGCTGCCGGCATGTAATCCGGTGCGCTGGCCGGATGAAGGTTTGAAGAGTTCTCGAGCATAATTGGATTGTACGGGCGGCTGTTCTGGCCGTGCTCATTCTGCCGCGGCTGTAGCGCGGGCGTCCCGCCCGCGGACGCGGGGGCGTCTCGCCCCCGCGTCTTGCTGCGGGCAGAGCCTGTCCTGAGCGCAGCGAAGGAATGCCCGCGCGACTGCGGGCGGGACGCCCACACCACGATTCTTAAACCTGCGAAATCCCTCCTGCCGCGCGTCCCACCGCCAATGCGTGCAGATTGGCGGCATGCAGCTTTTCCGCCAGATTCCGCCGGATCGCTTCCTGCCACGCCGCCTCAGGGAAGGGCAGGGACACGCTTAAGCAGCCAATGAGGGCGACGTTGAGGCTGCGCTTATCGCGCAAGCTGCTGACCTCAACATCGCCAGGCGTAATCAGCCTGCCGCCTTCGCGCAATCTCCAGCGGTTGGGTTCCGCCTGATCGGGCGAGAGGACCACAAGATAGTCGGCCTCTCCCGGAGGCACCATGGGGCTGTAGACTTTCTCTCCAAACCGGACATCGCTGGTCACCGAGCCGCCACGCTGGCTCATGCCGTGGATTTCGCTCTTCTTCACCTCCAGTCCGGCGTGGAACGCCACCTCAGCGACGATGTCCGAGGCTTTCAGGACTCCTTCGCCACCCAAGCCTGCAAATACGATGTTGGTTACCATAGTTCTAGTCGACCTGCTTTATTCCGAGTGTACATGGACCGCCGGTCCACCCAAGGCGATGAAAGTCGCTGTCATCCTGAGCGAAGCGAAGGATCTCCGCAGTTTCCGACGCCTCAACCGTTTACAAACAACTGCAAAGATCCTTCGCTTCGCTAAGGATGACACTTCCCAATTCCTTCACGCCTTCGAGCGGCCTGAGCGCAGAGCGAGATTCCTCGCTCCGCTCGGAATGACATCCCGCTTGGGTCGGTGCTCTTACGGACTGTCGGCGGCCGTTTCACACTCCGCTGCCGCCGCGCGCTCGTATTCCTTGATTTTGCCTGCCGCGAGCAAACAGTTCCGCCGCGCCACGATCACAGTGAGCTTTGCACTTGAGAGGCTGGCAGCTACGAGCTCCTCGAAGGCGGCAGGATTGGCCGTCGGGTCGGTCACGTGTACGCTGGGAATGCCGAGCGCGCGCACCAAATCCTCAATGACGACCTTGCCGGTGGGATGATGCTCGAGGGTTCGACCGGTTCCCGGATGTTCCTGCATGCCTGTCATCGCCGTCGTACCGTTGTCGAGGATAATCACGACGTGGCCGGTGGACGGCGGATTGTAAACCATTTCCACCAAGCCGGTAATTCCGCTGTGAATGAAGGTGCTGTCGCCGATGGTGCTGACCACCCGGCGTGCCTCGCCGGGCGGCAGCGCGTGCCGCAGGCCCAGGCCCACGCCAATGCTCGCTCCCATGCAGACGCAAGAATCTGTGGCTTCGAAGGGGGGCATTACGGCCAGCGTGTAACACCCGATGTCGCTCGAGACAATGCAGTCGAGGTTGTGGAGCGCAGTGAATACGGACCGATGCGGGCAGCCCTGGCAGAGTTGCGGCGGCTTGCCGGGTGGCGGAATCAACTCCGGAGAATTGTCGCCAGCCAGAATGCGCCGGACGCGATCCACGTTCAGCTCGCCGAATCGATAAGCCTCCGCCTTGCCTTCGACCGCGATGCCCGCGGCGCGAATCGCCTCCACGAAGTACGGGTCTCCTTCCTCGATCACGACGCAACGCGACACGCGGGTTACAAAACGGCGGATCGCCTCGAGGGGCAGAGGGTAAGTCATACCGAGCTTCAGCACCGCAGCCCCCGGCGCCGCTTCCCGAGCATGCATGAACGCGATTCCAGAAGTAATGATACCCAACGAGCGGTCCCCGTCCGTCTCGCGGTTCGGCCCCTCAGCCTCGTTCCACTCCAGAATGCGTGCCAGCTTTTCCCGGAGGCGACGATGGGCCGGCCGCGCATTGGATGGAATCATCACCCGGCCTTTCAGGTCGCGGACGAACTTGGCCGGGGTGTCGAGCGGCGCTGATTTTCCCGATGGGCGAACCACTGCCTTCGAGTGACATACGCGGGTGGTGAGCCGGAGGAGCACAGGAATGCCCCATCGCTCGGAAACGTCGAGGGCCAGCAAAGTGAAGTCATAAGCTTCCTGGGAGTCCGCGGGCTCTAGCATCGGCACGCCCGCAGCGACAGCGTAGCGGCGACTATCCTGTTCGTTCTGGCTCGACGCCATGCCGGGGTCGTCCGCCGAAACCACCACCAGGGCCCCGCTGACGCCGGTGTAGGCGGCCGTGAAAAGCGGGTCGGCAGCCACGTTCAGGCCAACGTGCTTCATGGTGACCAGGGCTCTCGAGTTGGTAAACGCAACCCCCAGCCCCACTTCCAGGGCGACTTTCTCATTGGGCGCCCATTGGGCACGGCCTCCCAACAGTGAAAAGGCTTCCAGGATCTCCGTCGAGGGAGTGCCCGGATAACCTGTGCCCAAGGTGACGCCGCCGTCGCGCGCCGCCAGAGCCACAGCTTCGTCCCCGCTCAACAACCGTCTTTCCGGTTCGCTCATCCGTTACCTCGCGACCGCCAATTCTAACCTCGCCGGCGAGTGTAATCAAATGATATGTCCTTAAATGATTCCCCTCCTTGGCAAGGAGGGGTCAGGGGTGGTTGCCGTTCGCTGACGAGACTACCCACCACCCCTTGCCCCTCCTCCCGCTGAGGAGGGGAGTGATTTTCAGCGCAGCGAAGGAATGCCCGTGCCTGGAGTTTCTACACCTTCATCGTCCTTGTTTGCGGCATGGCCGTTCTCGGCCACGTGGAGGCACGAAGCCCGCATCTCTGTCTGTCTTAAGCCCCAAAGGGGCGATCTATCACAGCCCAGGCCAACGGCCTGGGTCACCGTCGCGCCTTCGATCTCGAAGCCCTATAGGGGCGAAATACACCTCCGGCGCACGGGTTCGCGATGCTTGGTGCCGAAGGTGAGATGGACGAACCGTTGGGACAAAGATTGCGGCTTGGGGACTACCCTATTCCGCCCTTTCAGGGCTGACCCAATCTCAACGGCCGGCATTGCTGACCCAGGCCGTTGGCCTAGGCTTCGTTAGAGCGCCCCTTTGGGGCTCAGCAGCCGACCTGGGCACATCTGTCTCGACGACGAGGCGACACGATAAGGGAGTCAGGTCGAGAAAGCCTCGCCAGAAATTTGTAACTCCAGTCACGGGCAAGATACCCCTGCCACTGGGAATCGAGTTACTGCCATTCAATGAAATGGGTGTTACGCCGTTACCTTAGGCCGATGATTTCCGTCAAATGCAAGTAGGGGCTGTCCAGGTAATGCTATAATTAGGCGATGTGGCCGCTGTGGGCCCAGGAAGCAACTGAGAGGAGAGCGAGGAATGAGCACAAAGGGACGAAAGGTCCTCCCGGCATTCGTGATCCTGGTGACGCTGGGGATTGGAATCATGATCGGCACGGTGGTTTCCCACGGCGTGCGTGCCGCCAAAACGTCGCCAGCAGCATTGGATGCTAAACTGCTGCCTGCTCCCTCACCGGCAGAACTGTCTAATTCCTTTGCCCATGTTGCGGAGCAACTCGGTCCTGCGGTCGTGAACATTAATACCGAAAGCACGGTGCGCGCGTCCCGCCGCCGCTTTCATGCGCCCGACGATTCTCCTTTCGGCGATTTCTTCGATAAGTTTTTCGACTCGCCCGGCGCTCCGCAAGGCGATTTTCGGCAGCAGAGTCTGGGCTCCGGGGTCATTTTGAATCCCAACGGCTACATCCTGACAAACTATCACGTGGTCAGCCAGAGCGGGGAAGATAAGCTGGTCGACAAAATTATAGTCTATCTGAGCGGAGACGATGCCACCAAGCACCCAGCCAAGGTTATGGGCTTCGACAGGGAGACCGACCTCGCGATTGTGAAGATCGCCGCGGACCAACCGCTCGCCGCCGCCTCTTTGGGCGATTCGGACACAATGCGGGTGGGCGACTGGGTGCTGGCGATCGGTAGTCCCTTCGGCCTGGACTCCACCGTCACCGCCGGCATCGTGAGCGCCAAAGGTCGTGACATCGAGGGCGGAGTGGAGGGCCAGTTCAAGCGCTTTATTCAAACCGATGCGGCGATCAATCCCGGCAACAGCGGCGGACCCCTGGTCAACCTGGCGGGGCAGGTGATTGGGATCAATACGGCGATCGCTACCCAACGCGGGACTTACGACGGCGTGGGCTTTGCCATTCCCTCCAACACGGCGCGAAAAGTCTATAACGCGCTGGTCACTTCCGGCAGCGTGCGGCGGGGAGCCATCGGTGTTCAGTTCTATAGCGCCAACAATCCCGCGTTGCTCAGGAGCTTCGGCACGGACCACGGCATCGTCATCAATGTAGTGGAGCCCGGCAGTCCAGCCGAGCGCGCCGGCCTGAAGTACGGAGATGTTATTGTCAGCGTCGATGGGAAGCCGATTAGAACCGCTGACCAATTGGTGTCGATCGTCTCGGAAACTGAAATCGGCAAGAAGCTCCACATGGAGTACCTTCGCGATGGTAAACGGCTGACCGCCGAGGTGGAAGTGGGCGACCGCAGTAAGATCGTCGCTGAATTTGAGAACGCTCCACCCTCAGCCCAGCCCGCCGGAGCCCGGGAGGAGCAAAGCTCCGGGATTCTCGGCCTGTCTGTAAAGAGTCTAACTCACGACCAGGCGCAGGACCTGACGGACAGACTCCATCTCGACAAGCAGCAAGGTGTGCTGGTTATGAACGTCCAGACCAGCGGATTTGCCGCGGACCTCGGCGTTCATCATGGCGATATCATCCTTAGCATTAACCATCACCCGGTCAATTCAGCCGAGGACTTTGACCGCTTGCAATCCTCCTTCAAGTCCGGGAGTGATGTGCTCTTACTGATTGCTCGGGGCAGCGGCCCGCACGCCTATACCACCTTGTTCCTGGCAGACCGGCTGCCGTAGCAGGGGCATTGGCCCGCCTCGAGCTGCGTTCTGGTTTAGCTCGTAGCGCTGACCTTTAGGCCAGCATTTGTCGACCCTTCGCTCCGCTCAGGGCAGGCGCTAAAGGTCGGCGCTGCGTTAAGAATGGGACGATACCTCGATGCAGCACTTCTGGACGATTGGGGCGCCGGCGATGTAGAATGTCACCTGGATCACATTCGAGATTTGGAATCTCATACTTGAGATACCTCTAACTCGCGCTATTCCAGAATCGAGGCAACAGAGTTTGAATTATTGGATGAAGAAATCACTCGCGGCGTGGGCGCTCCTAGCAACCTTTGTCTGCGTATCAGCGACTCCCCTTTGCGCCGACACTACCGCGCAACAGAAAGCCTCACCGACGAGCCCACAGAAGTCCCAGCCGGTCTCCAAGAATCCCGTGCATAAGACCTCGGCCTCTTCCAGTCAACACAGCTCTGCCCGACGCTCGGCCAAGCATCGCCCGCCTTCGAAGGCCGCCCTCGTAACCGCGGCGCGCCGGCGGCGAGCCGCGATGCGTCCGGAGTCGGAACGAATTGGGGAGATCCAGCAAGCGCTCGTCAAGTCGGGCTATTTGAGTGCGGAGCCTTCCGGCCACTGGGACGATCAGACGCGCGAGGCCATGCGCCGCTATCAGGCTGATAACGGCTTCCCCGTGACTGGCCTCCCTGAGGCGAAATCTCTGATGAAACTCGGACTTGGCCCACATCCATTGCCGCCGGAACTTGATTCGAGCAGCGTCGCGAAAGCCGGCGCCACCGGAACCGCCACTGCGCCGCCGAACGCCCCGGCCGAAGCCCCCACGCCGAATTCCCAGCCGAGTTCGCCTCCGCCAACCTCACCGCAGCCCTGACCGGTAGCAGCCGTGCTCTTGCCTGTGCCACCTGCCCATTTGCGCACCAGCGGGTAGTGGGCTACTTTGAATTTCGCCGCCCAGGGCGGGTGGAGACGTCGATGGCGATGGCCCACGAGTTGCGGACACCCAGCGTAAGCAACGTCAGCATACCGACCGCCACAAAGGTGAGGCCGCGTTGGGGGTGGTGGAGTAGCAGGACGGCGCCCACTACAAGGAGCCCGTATGCCACAAATGGAACAATCGCATAAGCGATCAGGTCCTGCCGTTTCTCGAAACTCTTCTTATCGCCCCCTCCAATTAAACTGGTCCCCGAGTAAACTAAGCCCACGACACCCGCGAGGCAAATGCAAAGAATGGCCGTGAGCCGAGTATGGTTCGGGAAGGTCAGAAGCGCGGCAAGGAACAATACAGAAGCGAAATAGACGACAGTGGGCGTAAGGTACACGCGAATCTTAGCGATGCCGTCTTCCACCCTTCGCTCAGCGCCGAGCGTGATGATGACAAACAACAGTCCGATCAGGGTTGCGGCTGCCGCCGACGTGAGGAGATAGAAATTCGCCCATCGCTCGAGTTCATCCATAGGCTCATCCAGGTCGCGCCTTCTCTGATTAGCGCTTCGGTCTCCCATCGTGCTACAAGGTCGGCCATACTCCAGTGGAAAAATTGAAAGTAGTCCACTACCCACCAGCCTGTTGCCTTGCTCCACCTCTAAGTATCGATCTGCGCCCGCTGCAGCCTGTCGCTGTAATCTACGTAGACCGCTTTCCATTCGGAGTAGAAATCCAGCGCCGCGGTGGCTGCTTCGCGGTGGCCGTTGCCCGTCTGCTTGGTGCCGCCAAATGGCAAGTGAGTTTCGGCGCCGATGGTGGGAGCGTTGACATAGAAGATGCCGGTCTCCATGTCCCGCATGGCCTGAAAGGCCCGGTTAATGTTGCGCGTGTAGATGGACGAGGATAACCCGTAGACGACACCGTTGCCGATTTCAATGGCTGCCTCGAGGCTCGCACAAGGAATGATCGAGACCACCGGGCCGAAAATCTCCTCGCGGGAAATTCGCATTTCCGGACTGCAATCGCCGAAAATGGTGGGTGTATAGAAACAGCCGAAATCGTAGTCTCCGCCCGTCAGCCGCTCGCCGCCGCATAGCAGCTTGGCCCCTTCATCCTTGCCGATTTGTACGTACTCCTCGACCGTGTTGAGCTGGCTTTCGTTGATGAGCGGCCCCATCTCGACCGCAGGATCGAGCCCGTTCCCGACTTTCAGCGCGCGGGCGCGCGCCACGAACTTCTCGACGAATTCCCCGTACACGTCCTTGTGAACGGCGATGCGGCTGGAAGCGGTGCAGCGTTGTCCGGTCGTGCCGAAGCCGCCCCAAATCGCGCCGTCCACCGCCAGGTCGAGGTTCGCGTCCTCCATCACCATGATGATGTTCTTGCCGCCCATCTCGAGGCAGGAGTGCTTGAAGGTGCCCGCACACGCCTCGGCCACCTTGCGGCCCACTTCGCTCGAGCCAGTGAACGACACCACTCGCACGTCGTCGTTAGAAAGCAGGGCAGTCCCGACCTCAGAACCGCTGCCCGTGACCAGGTTCACCACCCCGCGGGGAACCCCGGCCTCGACGAGCGTCTGAACCAGGTTATAGGTCGAAAGCGGAGTGTCGGTGGCGGGCTTGATCACCAGCGTGTTGCCGCAAATAAGCGCCGGCATGATCTTCCAGGATGGGATGGCCATGGGGAAATTCCAGGGCGTGACGAGCGAAGACACTCCGATCGGGCTGCGTACCCACATGCAGAACTTGTTTGGCAGTTCGGAGGTGGTGGTTTGCCCGAATAGCCGCCGGCCCTCCCCGGCCATGTAATACGTCATGTCGATGGCTTCCTGAACGTCGCCTCGGGTCTCCTCGAGGACTTTCCCCATTTCGCGAGTCATCTGCTCGGCATACTCTTCCTTCCTTTCGGCCAGCAGGCGCGCGGCACGGTAGAGAATCTCGCCGCGCTTGGGAGGCGGGGTCAGCCGCCAGGTCTTGTACGCGTCCTTGGCCACCTGGATGGCGTCTGCCACGTCGTGCCGGCTCGACCGCTGAAACACTCCCACCAGCTCGCGCCGGTCGGCCGGATTGTTGTTGTCGAATGTGAGTCCGCTGGCCGCTGGTACCCACTCACCATTAATGTAGTTCTTGAAGATTTTTGGCGGTGCCATTGTGTTGTCCCCCTTTGATTCGAAAACTATAACAGAGGCTGGTGATGGGCTTCAACCCGATCGGGCAGGGAGCAGTGAAATCGTAGCGCCGACCTTCAGGTCGGCAGATGCTGTCCTAAAGGCCAGCGCTACGCCGAAACTAGGACACTACCGGGCAGGGGAGTGGCTCACCTGGAGTGCGCCAGCAGAGCTGCCGCCGTCTTGACTTGGCGGAATTCCAAGGCGCCAACTCCGCTGCCGCACCCCAAGGCGTAAGCGCAAATCCATTGCCTCCGTTCTGACGATCCCGCTCCCTGACGGCTGCCATCGCGACCGCGCCATCGCGGGGGTTCGGAGCGCTCTTCAGAAGGGCAGGGAAGCGCCGGAAGTTATCCACAGGTGTGTCTGATAATATTTCGGGTCCAGGCTGCGAGTTAACATAATACTTTTCCCACAGAATCCTCGGATATTTCCACAGAAACGGCGGAGGCGCGGAAAATGGAAACAGGAAAAGGGAAAATAGAAACTGGGAGTGTCAGCCCTTCAGCGATTGGGCGTATTTGATTCTTGGTTGGAAGTGCTTCGAGCCCCAAAGGGGCGAGCTAACAAAGCCCAGGCCAACGGCCCATAGGCGTTAACCTAAGGGTGCGAGGCCTATGGAAGCCGCGGAGCGGCGGCAGGAAGTAGCCCACGGCGTGAGAAGGTGTGAAGAAATCCGGAAGTGTCATCCTGAGCGCAGCGAAGGATCTCTGTAGTTGTTCGTAAATCGCTGAACCATAGGAAACTGCTGGGATCCTTCGCTTCGCTCAGGATGACGGGCATCGATTTTTTCACAGGTTCTGAGCCGTGGGACATGGTTCGACGGCCATGATCACAGCCCCGGAAGGGGCGACAGAGGTGGTGCTGGAGTATCTGCCGCCCCTCCGGGGCTTGCTCACGACGCTTATGCTTTATCCCATGGCTTTCGCCATGGGCCACAATCTGCCGCCGCTGCGCGGCTCCGAAGGTCGTGTCGACGTTAAGTTAGCGCTTATGGGCCGCTGGCCTGGGCTTTGTTAGACCGCCCCTATTGGGGCATAAGAATATCGTCGGCACGCTAGCGGGGCTCGCGAGACGCCGTCGTATCGCCCGACTTACTTCACGAATTACCGGGGACAGGACACCATCTTCCATTTTCCATTTTCCAATTTCTGTTTTCTCGGGGTTGCCCACTACGCGCTGGATATGATAACTTTAACGCTCATGTCGGCGCGTCGACATAGCCATGCCCCTGCGTGAAACGGAAGCCATTGTTCTAAGAACCTACCGGTTGGCGGAAGCGGACAAGATTGCTTCGCTCTTTACACGCCAGATGGGCCGGCTGCGGGCCGTGGCCACCGGAGCCCGCCGCACCAAGAGCCGTTATGGCGCGGCGCTTGAACCCCTAAGCCACGTTCGGGTGTTCATTTTCGAGCGCGAACACCGCGACTTGCTGCGCATGAATTCCGCGGAATTGATCGAGTCGTTCTTCGATATGCAGAAGGACTACCGGGTGCAGCTTGCTGCCCAATTCCTCGCGGAAGTGGCGGAGCGCATGATTCCGGAGAGGGAGCCCAACGACCGGCTGTTTCGCCTGTTATTGGCCGTGCTCCGCAGCCTGAAGCATTCCGGCGAAGTCACGCGGCCGCTGCTTTATTTTGACTATTGGCTGCTTCGCCTCACGGGCTTTTTGCCTGATTTCGATCGCTGCCAGAACTGCGCGCGGGCCCTCGGCGAAACCGGCGGATTCTACTTGCCGGGGTCGGAGGGCCTGGTTTGTGACACCTGCCGCAGCGGCACAGCGGGCCAACGAGTTTCGGTGGCGCCGGCCGTGAGGGCGGGCTGCCAGAAGCCGCTCGAACGTTGGATCGCGGAGGAGAAAGCCCCGGCGGGCTGCCGCGAAGCACGCCGTTTCTTCGAGGACCTCATCGAAACTCATTCCGAGCGCAAACTCGTGACGCGTGCGATGATGGAAGAGGCGGTGTAGGGCAGGGGCCGGGTGCCAGGTTTCAGGTGTCAGGGGAAAAGAGCTGTCAGTCGTCAGCTTTCAGCGGGCAGTGCTCAGTAGGCGGTTTTTCAGGCCAGGAGGGCCGACAGAGAGTAGCGCATGGCGTAAGAACCTGTGAAAAAATCGACGCCCGTCATAGTGACCGAAGCGAAGGATCCCGGCGGTCTATTATGATGCGGCGAATTACGAACAACTGCAGAGATCCTTCGCTGCTCTGAAGATATCCGGGAGCGCGGGCATCCTGCCCGCCTTTCGCGCCGCAATTGCACGCACTCTGCGGGCAGGATGCCCG
>JBEKLY010000030.1:0-40521 GCA_050010015.1 Terriglobia bacterium | reverse complement strand
GCCACTGTCAAGCATAATATTTGCAATTACATGGGAACATAATAAAAATCACGATCCTGCCAAGCCGTGCGTAATCAAGGGTTGACCCGGAGGTTCGGCCTAATTGTCAGGGGAACTTCGGGCTAATCCGTCGACCGGGGGGGAGGCGATGTAGGGGGACGGCTTGCCGTCCCCTGTTTGCAGGCCGTTGGCCGACGGGTAGTAACCCCTCACCCGTCCCGCACCGGCTGATGGCTACGCCGGCCGCGGGACACCCTCTCGCCAGGGAGAGGGCTCTGGTTTTGCTTTCTACCCTGGCCCGGTTGGGTAGGCCGGTAAATCAGCGGGCCGCGGAGGCAGTTTTCTGGGGTGTTCCTGGATTTCTTTCATCACCACCTCGATGCCTTTTTCAAGTTGCGGGTCGTGGCCTTGCATAACCAGGTCGGGGCGGTTATCGACTTCGATATCAGGGGCGACGCCGCGATTCTCGATCAGCCATTCGCTGTTCAAGCCGTAGAGAGAGAACTCGGGCCGTGTGATGTACCCGCCGTCCATCAGGGGGATTTCGCCGCGAATGCCTCGCACGCCTCCCCAGGTGCGCATGCCGATGAGGGGCCCGAGCTTGTATTGCTTGAAGAAATAGCTGAAATAGTCGCCGTCCGAAGCGGCATATTCATTGGTGATGCAGACCATGTGGCCGTAGAAGACCACGTCCGGAGTGGTCCCGCTCTCGAAATTGCGAGCTGAGCCCATTCCCGCCAGAATCCTACGCAGGCGCTCGAAGATAAGCTCATCGACGAAGCCTGCGGGAAGAATTCCTTCACGAATTCGTTCAACCCCTCGGCGCCCATGTTGGGAATGTAGATGTATCCCACTTTCCCGCCCGTCGCCTCATCCACCTTTTTGCGGTTGGTGTTGACCATATCGAGTTGGCGGAGCGCATACTCGCTGCCCAGTGGCTTCACCACCACTTTGCGCGCGCCGTCCTCAGCGGGCTTGGAGTTGACGGTGAGGGTGACATTCTCATTCACGGTGTTGATGAACAACTGGTAAGGGTTCTGCGGGGCGCGCAAGGGCTTTCCGTTTACGGCCAGCAGGTAGTCGCCCGTTTTCACATCCACACCGGGCTCGGTCAGCGGTGAGCGGAGGGCCGCGTCCCAGTTTTCCCCGAAATAGATTTTCTTGAAGCGGTAGAGTCCCTGGGCGGTGTCCGTTTCAAAGTCGGCGCCCAGCACACCCACGTTGACGGGTTTCAAGTTGGGGTAGTCGCCCCCGCCCACATAGGTGTGAGAGTTGGAGAGTTCCCCGATCATTTCACCCAGCACGTAGGTCAAGTCGTACCGGTCGGCGACGTAAGGCAGCAGGGGCGCGTAGCGATCGCGTTCCTTTTCCCAGTTGACGCCGTTCATGGCCGGTTCGTAGAAGTAATCACGCTCCTGCCGCCACGCCTCGTTGAACATCTCTTTCCACTCGGCCGTCGGATCAACCTCGAGGCGCATGGAGGCCACGTTCAGCGCGCCATCGCCGGAGTGGTGCGGTTGGCCTTCAGGCTTGGCGTCGATGATGCCGTAGGTCTGCGGCACCGGCTCGCCCTCTCCGCCGCCTCCGGAGGGGGGCCCGGAATAGAGGACCTTTTTGCCGTCAAAAGAAAGTTTGTAGTTGTCGGTCCCCGAGATCAAAACGCTGTCCTTCCGTTCGTTCATGTCGTAGGCGTGGACGGCCGGCGATTCACCCGGCAAGGGGCCGGAAAGGCCGCCGACGGGCGACGTCGCGAAGTAGACAAAGCCGTCCGCCGCATTCAGTGCATGGCTGTTTTCCGGTGGAGTCGGCAAAGCCACCACACGGTCCCCGATGCCCGCGAGATCAATTCGGAAATCCTTGGGGACTTCGCGGACGGGGGGTGTTTCCTCAGCCTTTTTCTCTTCCTTTTTTTCCTCGGGAGGTTTCTCGGGCTTCTTCGGGCCGGCCTCGTCGCTCTTGGGGGCGAAAGGCGAGGGCAAGTCGGCGCGCAGCGTCACTACGTACACGCGCGTGGCCTTGGGATTCGAGAACTCCTCGTCATAAACACCCAACACCTCGTTGTAGTCGCGGTTCGAGAGGAAATAGAGATACTTGCCGCCCGGATCGAACACGGGGTTAAAGCTGTTTGTGAAATCGGTTGTGACGGGCGTGATCTTCTTATCGGCCAAAGAGTAAAGGAGAATCACCCCGTTGATGTTCTCAGCAGCTTTGGCGTAGACAACCCACTTGCTGTCGGGCGACCAGTTGTAATCGGTTGTGTCGGCGTATTTGCCTTTGTCGATTTCGACCGGCTTCTTCTCGTCGATATCCACGAAGAAGAGCCGGGTGTCCTTGTCGGCGTAGAGCAGCTTCTTGCTGTCAGGCGACCAGACGGGAGGTAGCCGATGCATTTTACCGTCGAAGGTAATGCGGACTTCCGGCCCAGAGCCATCCTGCGGAATAATGTAAAGCTCGTCTTCGCCCGTGCGGTCGGAAAAGTAGGCTATCCATTTTCCGTCGGGCGACCAGGCCGCAGATTTCTCCTGTATGCCCGGAGTTTGGGTGAGGTTGCGGATGCTGCCTTCTTTGGCGGGCACTGTAAAGATGTCTCCGCGGGCGCTGAAGACGGCGCGCTTGCCCTCGGGGGAGATGTCGAAGTCCGTGATCAGGTGGCCGACCGTCGCCCAGTGCTTCTGCGCCAGGGGCCGGTCGCCGGCAAGATTGATTGTGAGCTTGTGCGCTTTCTGGGACTTCAAATCGAAGAGGTAAAGGAACCCGCCGTTTTCAAAAATAATCGAGTCGGGCCCGAGGCTGGGCCAGTTGACGTCGTAATCCTTGAATTCGGTGAGTTGGCGGGTCTGTTTGGTCTTCAGGCTGTAGCTGTAAAGGTTCACGCGCTGCTCGGGACCGCGATCGGAGCCGAAGTAAATCGTATCGCCGTGCCACATCGGGTAAGTGTCCGCGCCCGGGTAATCCGTGATGCGCTCATAGGTGTTGTTGTTAAAGTCGTAAATGGCGATGTCCTGGGCCATGCCGCCCTTGTAGCGCTTCCAGGTGCGGAAGTTGCGGAAGATGCGGTTGTAAGCGATCTTCGTGCCGTCGGGCGAGAAGGAAGTGAGCCCACCTTTGTCAATCGGCAGGCGCACCGGCAGGCCGCCCTCGATGCTCACGCTGAAGAGCCGCCCGAACCAATCGTTGAACGTGTCGCGCCGGGAGAGAAACAAGATGCGCTTGCTGTCCGGAAACCAGGTGATGACCATGTTGTTCGGACCCATGCGCTCCGGCATGCTCACGGGGTCCGGCAGGAAAGTCAGTTGCTTCGGTTCACCGCCCTCCGACGGAATTATGTAGACGTTGAAGTTGCCGTCATACTGCGCCGAAAAGGCAATCCAGCGGCCGTCGGGCGAGAATTTCGGGAACAACTCGAGGCCGGGATGAGAGGTGATTCGCCGCGCTTCGCCCCCCGAGGTCGAGGCCAGCCAGAGATCGCCACCGTAACTGAAAACGATCTTGTCCTTGTAAACGTCAGGAAAGCGCATCAAGCGGCCTTCCGTGGCCTCCTGCGCAACAACCGTCGAGACGGATAAGAGCAAAGAGAACGTGAGCCACTTCGCGAGACGAATCATCCATCCTCCCCCGTTAGGCCGGAATGAGCGTTGACCCAGATTGAATTGTAACACCGCGCGCCATTCTACTCCTCTTCTCAGTCTCGGGCACGCCAATCGACGTAGGGGCGCCACTTGTGGGCTCCCCTGATCTCGCGTGAAAAATGTGGAACGTTGGCAGTGGGCACGAAACTCCTGCAAGGTACAAAACGGGCGCGCAGTTACAGAAGGCTGAAAGCCCTCCTCATGGCCGCGGAGGCGCTGCCGCAAGCCTGGTCGAGTGGCATGGCGCGCAAGGCGGCATTGAAGGGCTCGGCTTGGATGGGACCGTCGTAGCCTATCTGGACCAGCGAGTTCAGGAAGTCCTTTGCAGGGATGACGCCCGTGGCAGCAGGCAACTCACGGTGATCGTCCTGGTATTGATCCAGCGAGAGGCCGCGGGGCGCATCGTTCAGATCCACGGTCACCACATCCGAGCCTCGAAGTGCCGCGAGGTCCTTATCCGTCTCTTCCGCGTTGAACCAGTGCCAGCTATCGAGCTGAATGCCCAGGTTGTTGGTGCCGATTGCAACAATCAGTTCCTTCATCTCACTCAGGGTGTGGAGGAAGGGATGTCGCTGGCTGCGCCAAAGGGTTCTCGGCGCAACGTACTCCAAGCCGAGTTTCTGGCCGTGATCGGCAAGAATCTGCGCGCACTGGCGCAAGCGGTAGGCGTGCTGGCGGAGATTCTGTGGGTAGGTGAGGTCATTGCTGCAAGGGAGAACCCAAGTGCTGACGCTCCAGACGCCAGCTCGCTGCAAGGTGTCGGCCGTCGCCGGAAGCTTCTTCAACCCGTCGTTAAACGTCGCCTCGTCCTTGCGAAACTCCACCGGCAGACCGGCAGCGCCCAACTTGAGATTCTTCGCCTGAAGGTCGTCCCGGAGACGCTTGATTCCCTCATCGCCCAGGGAAGCGAAGTAGTTAGGATCAGGATCCAGGCCTTCAAAACCGTGCTTGACGGTGAGTTCAAGCGACTGAGGAAAATCGGCATGAAAACCGAGACGCCCGAGGCTCAGGACTGCGTAGAACCTGCGCTTCGGCCTCTCAGCGGGCGCCTCAGCTCCAGCCAGCATCCCTGGAGCCGGCCGAGCAGCGAGGCTGGCCGCCGCTCCGGCGGAGAGAAATTGTCGGCGAGTGATTTCGTTGATCATAATCGGCCTCCCAGCCGTGCAGTGTAGCACGTGGGCGTGTCGCGTGGTTGTGGGAAGCTGGCCTGTGGCGAGTGCTGATGGGCCTTCTTTGGCAAGTTGATCCAGCCCAGGGTCCTGCCTCAAGTTGAGAGATGAACACGCACCTTCGGGACTTTCGGTATACTTAGATTCTCTGCCGTCGAGCGACCAGCAACGAAGGAGGGCTTATGACTACCACTCGTCGCCGGGAATTCTTATCCGCCGCAGCGTCGGCGGTGCCGGCAACCATGCTTGCGAACGTCCCCCAGGCGGTTAGCGGCCAGAGTGCCGGGCGCTCTATGAAAATAACCCGGATCGAGGCCATCCTCCTCAACAGACCGCTGTCAGACCGTTTCTGGATGTCGATCTTCCCGATCGGCGGCATGAAGCCGGTCGCCAGGCGACTGATACTGAAGATTTACACTGATGCCGGAGTGGTGGGTTATGGGGAGGGCGCCGGTGGTGGGGCGGAGTTATTTCGCCAGGGTCTTGCCGATCTGGTCGTAGGCGAAGACCCCTTTATGGTGGGGAAGGTGTGGGAGAAGTTGTTTGCAATTACCTACAGCCGGGAACTGGCGAAACGAAATTGGTCCAGAACCGACCTCATCGAAGCTATGGCGGCGATCGACGCTGCCCTCTACGATATCATGGCGAAGTCTGCCGGTCAGCCGCTTTACAAATACCTGGGCGGCTACCGAACGAGTGTGCCGGCTTATGTGACGGGAGGCTATTACCGCGAAGGCAAGGGTATCCCGGATCTGGTTCAAGAGGTTCAAGGGTACGTCGAGCAAGGGTACAACGCAATCAAGCTGAAAGTCGGAGGTATCAGCGCTGGTTATACCATTGATGATGATTACCAGCGGGTTAAGGCCGTTCGTGGGGCAGTGGGACCCAAGGTGAAACTAATGCTCGATGCCAACCAGGGCTGGGATGTGAGCGATGCCATCCAGGCCTCGAACAAAATGTACGATCTTGATATCACCTGGCTGGAGGAACCTCTCCATTGGTACGACGACGTGGAACCACTTAAAAAGCTGAAGCTGAACACTCGCATTCCGCTTGCCTCGGGGGAGAGCGAGATCACCCGTTGGGGAGCGCGCCGCTTATTGGAGACGGAGGCCATCGACTTTCTGCAATTCGACGCCAACGCCAACGGCGGCATCACCGAATGGCGTAAGCTGGCAGGAATGGCGTCGATGATGCATGTTTGGATGGCGCCCCACCACGAACCTCATATCCACGGGCATCTGCTGGCCTCGGTCCCGAATGGCTATATCCTGGAGTCATTCGCGAACCCGGAGCGAGACCCCTTGTGGTTCGAACTCTACACTCGCAGGCCGAAGATCGAAAAAAGCGTGCTTTACCTGGACGACACGCCGGGCTTGGGCGTCGAGTTCGACCAAAGGACGCTCGAACGGTACGGCACCAGACTGGTTTAGGATTTTGATAGCTAGCGGTTCCCCCGCAAGCGAAGGCCACCAACACGCCCACCGGAAAGCTTCAACGTGCTTAGACCTTCCAAGCGCGCTCTTCTACTGGTTGATGTGAACGACGGTTGCAGGTGGAAATCCGTTGAACCAGGTCGACGAAGCATTGCTGTAGGCGCCGATGTTTTCCGAATAGACCAGATCATCGATCTGGAGGTCAGGCAGCTGCTCGGATTGCGAGATGACGTCCATACCATCACAGGTCTGACCGTAGACCGCGCAGATTTCGGTGGGGCCTTTTTTAAACGCCTTGAGATGATATTGGCAATGGTCAAAAATGATGCCGGAGAACGTGTGGTAGACGCTGTCGTCAATGAAGTAGCAGAGCTTTCCATCGCGCACAGCCTTGCCTATGATGCGTGCGACGAGGGTGGCGGCTGTGGCAACGAAAAATCTGCCCGGCTCCGCGAGAATCTGCGTGGTTCGCGGGAACAGTCTGTCGATCTCGGTGTTAATCATCTTGGCGAGCACGCTGAAAGGCCTCACATGGCGGTCATAGGCGACAGGAAAGCCTCCTCCGATGTCGAGGATTTTGATCTCATGGCCACGTGTGTTCGCCTCTCGCAATACCGCTGCCGCAATATTTAGAGCCTGAACGAAGTTCTCGAAGTTGGCGCATTGGCTGCCCACGTGAAAGCTTAGTCCCTCGACCTCCAATCCGATATCGAATGCAGCGCAGACGAGATCCACTGCCTCTCCCGGGTCACAGCCGAATTTGGACGACAACTCCACCATTGACCCGGTGTTGGGAACTCGCAAGCGGAGGACAACGCCGGCGTGCGGGGCGTATTGTTTTATTTTCAGCAGCTCGTTGCGGTTGTCATAGGTAACGAGGGGCTTGTAGCGGTCAAGCGCCTGGAGCGTCTCCTTGGGTTTAGTCGGATTGGCAAAAATGATTTTGTCCCAGATAAAATCCTGCTGCTCCTTGGGCGGAAGCTGTTTTATGTTTTCATAAACCAGCATGAACTCAGGAAGCGAGGCGACATCGAAGCTGGCGCCCGCGCCGTACAAAGTGTGCACAATCTCCGGCGCCGGATTCGCTTTCACAGCGTAATACGCCTGAACTCGCGGAAGGTGCCTCTTGTATTGGGTGTAGTTGCGGCGGATGACCTTGTGATCGATCACCACAACGGGTGTCCCGTGCTGCGCCGCGATGGCTTGAAGCTGCCGGGCTGTTGCCATAAGTGCGCTCTCTTTCCGCATCAGTGCGTTGGGCGTGCGAAAAACCACCGCGAAGGGTGTCATCCCGAGCCTTTCGCTTGTCATCCTGAGCGAAGCGAAGGATCTCGCTCTGCCGCTCAGGGTAAACTCCGCGGAGGATCTCGCTCTGCCGCTCAGGATGACAAGTGGAATGACCCATCACGGTTCGTCAGCAGCCTGCTAATCAAGCACAGGATCCGTGCCGTCGATCATTTTCACTTGGTTGTGCGTGAAGTACTCCCTGGTCAGCGCCGCCATCATTTGACCGCGCTGGTCGTAAAGCCTGCGCAGTTTTCGCCGTGGGTGCCTGGCCAGCGCATAGTGCGTGAGGATCGGCATGGCAATGGTCGTATCCGTGTAGCAAACCACCGCATCGGGCAGGCGGTCGGGATCCACTTTCCCCCAGCTTACAGCTTCGCTGGGGGTAGCTCCGCTCAGTCCGCCGGTGTCCGGGCGCGCATCGGTGACCTGCAGGAAATAATCCTGCCCAAATTCCTTGATGCGCAGTACCTCCTGGATCTGAGGTTCCGTCTGGAGCAGGAAGTTCTTGGGGCTGCCGCCACCCCATAGAACCGCGGCACTCTTGCCACCCGATCGTTTGGCGGCGAGAACGTAAGCGGTTGTCTCATTCACGTCAATCGACGGATTCACGCGCAGCTTGTTGCCGCGCAATTCCACGCCGGCCACGTTCATCCCAATCGTTGAGTCGCCGGGCGAGGATGTGTAGCAGGGCACGCCGGCGCGATAGGCAGCGGCCAGCACCGAGACGTCCTTGAGGCCGGCTTTGCGCTCCCACTCCGCTGCATACTTGCCCAGCAGATGGTGCAGTTCGCCGGAGCCCATTTCCTTCTGGAATTCCGGTTGAATCAGAATATTGCGCAGGATTTCGTCCGTGGCCATGAGGCAATCGCTGTAACCGAGCAGAACGTCGTAGACGCGCACGATATCGTTGTCGCGCAGCTCCGTGTCGTCCATCTTGAAGTTTCCCACACGCACCGGATAATTCAAGGCAAAATGCATGTCGTGATACAAATTGGCGCCCGTTGAGACGATCCAGTCCACGAACCCTGCTTTGATAAGCGGAACGATGGAAGAACACCCGAGGCCGGCTGGCGTCAGCGCTCCCGATATGCTCATGCCGATCGTTACGTCCGGCTCCAGCATCTTTTCCACGAACAGCTTGCAACCCTCTTTAAGACGGGCCGAGTTGTAGGCGAGAAAGACATTGTCCACGATGTCAGCAAGCTTCTCTCTGCCCGTCAGGTTCTTGGGCAGAATCCGCTCTCCGGCGAGGTAGTGGTCGCGGTTCGGGCACTTCTTTTTCTTCATCCAATCGGGCATCTCCGACATGTCTTCGCGATAACGATGGTGGGACTTTTGGGCTTTAGCCATGATCGAATCAAATTCCTCCATTGGGCACAACGAGTACCGCTCGCATTGAAATTGGGTAACGAGATGATTAGACTAACACAGCGAGCTGAACTGGGAAAGCGTGCAACCTCACAATTCGGTCACGGAGAGACCCGGAATCTTGCGGAAGTCACGGACGTTCAAGGTGGCAACTGCGTAACCCAGATGGAGTGCGGTGGTGCCGATGAGAAGATCTTCGAACGCGAATTGGATGCCCTTCGCTTCCTGCTGACCCTCGATTCGCCCTGCAAGCCGCGCAATCTCGGTCGTCACGGGGTACACCGCTAAGTCATTCAGCAGATGCCCAATAAACTTTAGACGTCTCTCCTGTTGAACCGGGGTTTTGGCGCGATATACGCCATGTTCGAGTTCAGCGATCGTCACCACGGAAAGACAAACCTCAGTATCGCCATACGTGGCTTGCATTTGATTGAGAATTTCCCGAACGGAGTGCCCGCGGCGTTCGGCGGCAATAATGACGCTTGAGTCGAGCACTACTCCCACGGTGGCGGGTTCCACGGCTTGCGGTGGCTCCTAATAATCTCTTCCACGTCTTCCGCAAAGTCTGCGTCGAGGACCGGTGCCTCGCCCGTTTCCTCTTCATGCGCCTTGGCCAAGGCGATGGATTCGGAAATAGTGCGACGTACCGGCTCGGCAGCTCGAAGGACTGCCACGGGCCGTTTGCCGCTTTCAATAATGACCTCCGTGCCCGTGCGCACACGAGCCATCAGCCGGCCAAAGTCGCTCGCCGCGTCCGCCTCCGAGATGTGGATCACATTCTTTGGCATGAGTTATTATACATCGATCTTGGCTTCTTACGGTGGGTGTCGCATACGTGGCGACGCCCTAAGACGGGGAGGGGGTAACGGTGAGGAGGTAGCCCTGTGGCACGAGGGAACAGAATGAAAGTTTCGAAAAACACACCATCTTCAATGGGTTTCTCGATGCCTGCGGAGTGGGAACTGCACGAAGCGACGTGGCTCGCGTGGCCTCATAATCCCACCGACTGGCCGGACAAGCTCGATACTATTTGCTGGGTCTACGGCGAAATCGCGCGCAAGATTTCGCCCGGTGAGCGCATCAGGATGCTCGTCAACTCCGCGGCCGGCGAGAAGACTGCACGGCGTTACCTCAAGCGCGCCGGAGCTGATCCTTCCCGCGTCGAGTTCATCAGGCACCCAACCAATCGCGGCTGGATGCGGGACAGCGGGCCTATATTTGTTCGGCGCGAGTGGAAAAGACGGACGGAAACCGCCATCGTGCATTTCCATTTCAACGCCTGGGCCAAGTATTCCGACTGGAAGAAAGATCGCCAGGTGCCTGAAGTTGCGGCCAGACACCTCCGCAAGCGCCTCTTCGACGCGCATATCGGCAACCGCGAATTCGTTCTCGAAGGCGGTGGAATCGAAGTCAACGGGCGTGGAACATTGTTGACGACTGAAGAGTGCTATCTGGACCCGGAAATCCAGGTTAGGAATCCTGGTCTCGACCGAAAAGGCTTTGAAAAAGCAGTCGGCGATTACGTCGGAGCAACAAACGTCTTCTGGCTGGCAGGTGGCGTGACCGGGGATGATACGCACGGGCACATCGATGACATCTGTCGTTTCGTCGATAGAAAGACCCTGGTACTCATCAAGGAAGATAATACTGAGGACGTCAATTACGGCCCGTTGAACGAAAACTGGGACCGCATTCAGGGCCTGCGGCTTGAGGATGGTTCCCGACCGGAGGTCATCGCGCTACCCATGCCTGACCCGATCTTTTTCGATGGCGACAGACTCCCGGCGAGTTATGCAAATTTCTATATCGCGAATCACACTGTGCTGGTACCCACTTTCAACGATCCCAAAGACCGCTTGGCGCTTGGACTCCTTGGCGAATTATTCAAGGATCGTATCGTAGTGGGCATCCATGCGGTCGATTTGGTGCTGGGTTTCGGCACGCTCCATTGCCTGACGCAGCAAGAGCCCGCATGAGCAGGGAGCGCAGAGGTACGGGGTCTGTGGGTTTGTCTGCTGCTTGTCAATTCGGCATTTTTCGCTCTTCGCCAATTGGGGTTACGCCTTCAGTCCGGTTAAATCCACTTCCAGACGTTTGTTCTCGTTAATCAAGTCGTCCATGGTCAGACGAATCCGGCGGCTGGCGGCTTCGCGGCCCAGGATGCACGCGAGAGCGCTATCCACCGCCCGCCTGACGGTTGGGTTCTCGAAACGTCCATTGGTCACGTTCTCGTAGAATGTCGCGATATTGCGAACGATGCCATCGTGGTAAAGGTTCTCGATTTGGCCACTGTATTCCCGGGGGCCACCGAGCAGGAACGCCTTGCCCCAATAGCTGATAACAGCGTTCGCAGTTGTTCCATACACATGACAGTCGAGAGTGCCGTCCTTTATGTCGGGTAACCCCAGTCCGAAATGATTATGAACGGTGCCGTCGGCGTAGTCGTAGATGACCGAGCAGACGCCGTGCCCGTCCCCATGCGCGTTGGGGCGAGCAACTTGCGATGAGCCGGCAGCGGCAACCGGCCGCTGCCCCATCACCCACAACGCCGCATCGACTGCGTGGATATCGAAGTTGCCGATGTAATCGCACCCCAAGGCAATATCATTCACCCATATCAGCTTCTGCAGGCGGCTCTCCAGGTTGGCCGTCTTAGGTGGATCGTTAAAGCCGCTACACAATCCCGTCGTGGCCAACTGTGCGATCGTCCCCACGCCGCCGTCCTGGACGCGCTTGACGATCTCGATGTTGACGGGGTCCGTGGGGATCTGGTAGTCGACGAAGAAGCACTGCTTTTTCTGGCAAGCGAGTTTAGCCGCCGTTTCAATTTGCAGGCAGCCGGGCACATCCGCCGCCACAGGCTTGGCCATGTAGACGTGGAGACCGGCATTGACCGCCGCCGTAGCCTGATCAGGCATAAAGGCAGGGATGTTCTCGAGGGCAACCACCTCGACACCGGCGTCGATCACCTTCCGGTAGCCCGAGAGGCCCGAGAAGCGCCGCGCCTTATCAACGCCCAGCGCATCGCCGACGGCATCCGCCACCGTCTGGAAGTAGTCTGCCACGGCGAAGAGTTCAAAGCCGCCGTGCTCCTTGAAGAGCCGCCCAATCAGGCTACCGCGCCCGCCACAGCCAACCAAGCCGAGTTTGATCGCACCTTGCGGGATTGCGGATGCAGTGCCAAGCGCAGATGCGGACTGCCCCAACGCCAAAGTTGCAGCCGCCGCCATGCTTCCCGTTACAAAGCGGCGGCGGGAAACGGCGCCGGACAAGCGGCTTGGCAGGAAGGAAAACCGGGTATTCATGAACGACTCCATTCGTGCCCGACGCTCCTGATGTGCTCAGAAGTTTCGGGCCAGGACGTAGCGTGACTGGCGCGCATTATACACCGGATCTGGTGCAGTATTTTGCGGGGAGTTGAAATAGTCGATATTCGTGCTCGATTAGGCTGTTTACATCCAAGTCAAGAGGAGCGCAGCACGCGCACGACTCGACGGGTGGTCGTGATTACCGATCGTGCCCGCTATCACCACGCTCGGCTGCATCGGGACTGGCTCCGCGCGCGCGTTGACTTTGCCAGGGCTGGGGCCTATTATGGCCGCAGCAGTTTGAGTTCTCAGTCATACCGGTCGGAGTTGGTCCTGCCATCGCTGGCCGGAGAGTATCCTGCGGCCGAATTGTGGAAAAGCTCCCTGAAATGCCCAACACCTCGCTGATCTCGGTGCCCCATGTGTTCTGGCGTCGGAGCTGCCTTTGCGGTTAGAAATTTCATTTGTGGAGAATTATCATGACTGCCTGTGCCTCAATTCGGCAACGATTCCTCTTCGTTATCGTCTCGCTCGTCCTGCTGGCCTGCGCCGGCTGTAGAGCGAACCGCACCGTTGCAGCGCCTGCCGGCGACTTGCGGCTGCTGGCCGCCACACCGCCCATGGGTTGGAACGACTGGGCCCACTACCAGTGCAATTACACCGCCCAGGATATTCTCGCCAACGCCCAAGCATTGGTGAAGACAGGACTCGCCGCACGCGGGTACGACACAGTGACGATCGACGATTGCTGGATGCAGAAAGATCGTGATCCGCAGGGTGATCTACAGGCCGACCCGCGACGCTTTCCGGACGGAATCGAGCCGATTGCCCGCGCTGTCCACGCTCTGGGCCTGAAGTTTGGCATCTACGAAGACGCAGGGTATGCGACCTGCGGCGGATTCGCCGGCAGCGGCGAGCCAAAAGGCGGCGGCCCGGATCACTTCCTCCAAGACGCCAAGTTATTCGATTCTTGGGGAGTGGATTACTTGAAGCTGGATGGCTGCAATCTCTACATACCCAAAGGAAGCAGCGAGAACGAAGTCTACCGCAAAGCTTACGCGGCCGAGAGTGCAGCGCTGAAAACCGTGGGGCGGCCGATGGTCTTCTCTGAATCGGCTCCGGCGTATTTCCAGGACACCCCGGAGTGGTACGACGTGCTGAGCTGGATCGGGGGCTACGGCCAGCTTTGGCGTGAAGGCGACGACATGGCGAACTATCATGCGAAACGGCCCGGAAATCCGCGCTTCCGTAGCGTACTTTGGAACTACGCCTACAACCTCCCGCTGGGCCGCTTCCAGAAACCCGCCAATTGGAACGATCCCGATTTCGTGATCGGCGGGGACGACGGCCTGAGCGTGGCAGAGAGTCGCAGCAACTTCGCCTTGTGGTCAATGATGTCGGCGCCGTTGATCCTCAGTTCCAATGTCGCCCAGCTCAGTCCGGAGGTGGTTGCGATTCTCGGGAATAAAGAAGTCATCGCAATCGACCAGGATGCGCTGGGCCGCATGGCTACCCTCGTGCGGCGAAGTCCGTCCACGGACATCTTGTTTAAACCGCTCGCGGGCGGCGACGATGCGGTCGCTGTGCTGAACCGCAGTGCTGATCCCATCCGGGTCGAACTCGGTCCGGCCGACTTCGGCTTTGCGGCGAACCCGCAATGCCGCCTGGATACGCAAGACCTGCGGAGCGGCAAAAAGCAATCCGCGGCATCCACGCTTGAAGCCGACGTCGCCAGCCACGATACTGCGATCTGGCGACTCCATCCCGCACCCTCCTGCGGCAGGCCGGCACGCACTGGCACGATCACGATGGTGGCCACGGGACGGCACCGCGACATCGCAAGCTACAGCCTTTGTCTGGCGGCGCCTGGGCATGTCGGAAACTGTGCCGGGACTCCTGAAGAGACCTGGACGGTCACCGCCGGCGGCGCCTTGAAGTCCGCAGAGGGACGCTGTCTTGCCGTAGTTGACGGCAAGCCGGAGATGCAAGCATGTGCCTCCGGGAACGCCCAGTCCTGGACCTACACTCTGGCCGGCAACCTGGTCGACAACAAGGATCATAAGTGCCTCAGCGCCGCTGGTCCCAACGGCAAGCCGGAGAGCCTCGACCTGCAGGCCTGTGGACACAATCAGCCGAATCAGATTTGGTCGTTGCCGAACTAGTCTCCTGTCACAGTGATTCGTGATGTAAGTCGGGGCGATTCGACGGTGTGTTGCGAGCCCCGCGAGCGTGCTGACGATATTCTTAAGCCCTAACGGGGCGGTCTAACAAAGCCCAGGCCAACGGCCTGGGTGAAAAATCCATGCCGCGCAATTGGCCAGCCCTGAAGGGGCGTGATGAGCCGTTCGAGGCGGCGGAGGCGACTGTCCGCGGAGGCCCACGCCTGGTTATTTCGCCATTGCAGGGCTTGCTCCCAGAGAACGTGGTGTCTCGGTGGTGACCCAGGCCGTTGGCCCATAAGCGCTAACTTAAGCCTGTCGCCGTCGGCGAATTGCCGCCACTCTCGCAGGCCCAGAGGGCCGAAAGATTGTGGCCCACGGCGAAAGCCGTGGGATGGCCGGAACTTGTTAACGATCAAGCCCGCGTCAGCGGGCGACAGACTCCCTGCGCTCCGTCCAATACTTCTGTCGCCCCTACGGGGCTTGCTCACAACGCTTATGCATTATCCCATGGCTTTCGCCATGGGCCACAATCTGCCGCCCGTCGGCTGACGGGCTCCGAAGGTCGTGTCGACGTTAAGTTAGCGCTTATGGGCCGTTGGCCTGGGCTTTGCTAGCTCGCCCCTTTAGGGCTCGAAGCATTCCCAACCAAGAACCAAATACGCCCAATCGCTGAAGGGCTGAAATATACTGCAGACTTCTGGGACACGACACTTGGAGCGACGTAAGGCCGGCAGCACAGGGTTCCGCCTTCCCGGAACTCCGAAGTCCCATATTTCCAGAAATGTCCTGCGTGCCTTCTTATGGAAAGGGAGTTTCCCATTCGTACCCCTTGACATTCTTCGTGGCTGTGCCTTATGAATGGGGTCCATGCAGATAAGCCGTCGAGCGGCGTTCCGTCGATTGCTGCTGGGACTGCCTTTCGCAAGTGCGGGGACAAACCTCCTTGCGCACGGGCAGGCCGGCAACCTCGGAGCGAAGAAGGCGGCCACCCTGGCGCCCATCCGATTCCGCAATGTTGCCGATTCGGCCGGCCTGAATTTCCAAGTGGAGAACAGTCCCACCTCGCTCAAGCATCTCATTGAAACCATGACCGGCGGCGTGGCGGCCTTTGATTACGACGGCGACGGTCTCGCCGACATCTTCTTCGCTAATGGCGCCGCTTTACCTTCACTCCGGAAGGAATCGCCGAAGTTTTGGAACAGACTCTTTCGCAATGAAGGCGGAATGCGATTCAAAGACGTCACCGAAGAGGCCGGTGTGGCGGGCGAGGGTTACTCGATGGGCGCCGCCGCTGCGGATTATGATAACGACGGCCACGTAGACTTGTTTGTTACGGGCGTCAATCGCAATATCCTTTATCACAACCTCGGTAATGGCCGTTTTGAGGACGTCACGGAGAAGGCGGGAATCAAGAGCGGCAAGTGGGCCGTGGCCGGCGGTTGGTTCGACTACAACAACGACGGCCTGCTCGACCTCCTCGTAGTGAACTACGCGCAATGGTCGATTGACAATAACCGCTTTTGCGGCGATCCGTCACGCAACCTTCGTGTGTATTGCCACCCCGAATATTTCCAGGGCCTCACCAACACTCTTTATCGCAATCGCGGCGACGGCAGCTTCGAGGACGTCACCGAAAAGTCAGGGATTGGGAAACGCCAGGGGCGCGGCATGGGGATCGCTTTCGCCGATTACGATGATGACGGATTCATGGACGTCTACGTTACTAACGACAACCAGGCCAACTTCCTCTTCCACAATCGCGGCGATGGCACCTTCGAAGAAGTCGCGCTGCAGGCCGGCGTCGCGCTGATGAACTCCGGGCAAACCGTTTCAAATATGGGTGCGGACTTTCGCGACTACGATAATGACGGCCTTCCGGACATCTTCGTGACCGACTTGAACAATGAAACGTTTCCCCTCTTTCACAATTTGGGCAGCGGCATGTTCGAAGACGCATCGTCCACTAGCCGCTTATCCGTCTTGTCTTCCGCGCGCGGGGGTTGGAGTGCGGGAATCGTTGACTTGAACAATGACGGGTGGAAAGACCTCGTAAGCACCAATTCCCACGCGGACGACAACGTCGAGGAGTTTGCCGCGTATCACTACCGCCAGCCGAACAGCATTTTCGCCAATCTGGGCGACGGAACTTTCTGGGACGTCTCGCCTGAGGTGGGAAGCGACTTTCAGGTTCCCCGTGCGCACCGGGGGTGCGCGTTTGCTGATTTCAATCACGACGGGAAAATCGACATGGTCGTATCATCGCTGCAAGACTCGGCGGAGCTTTGGCAAAATGTTGGCCCGAGCGACAATCATTGGATCAACCTCAGACTGGTGGGAACGAAGAGCAACCGCGACGGCATCGGGGCGCGCGTACGCATTGGCAAGCAGGTTAACCACATGACGACCGCCCTCGCCTACGCCTCGTCCAGCCACGACGGAGTGCATTTCGGATTGGGCAAGACCGCAATGATTGACAAGATCGAAATTCGCTGGCCAAGCGGCATCGTGCAGACTCTCCGCTATGTTAAGGCCGATCAGCGATTGGAAGTGCGTGAGGCGGAAAAGTAGTGGGCGGCGACAATGAATGTAGCGCGGATTTCGGTGCGTGTGAAGATACCGACCGCTTGTCATCCTGAGCGCAGCGAAGGATCTGCATTTGCTTGTTGTCAGGTACGCACTGCAGATCCTTCGCTCCGCTCAGGATGACAGCCCGTAGGACTTTTTCCGCTTCCTCTAAAGCTCCGCACTTCCTCTCCGCGAAATTGCTGGCGGGACGCCGGCACTACTGCGAAGGCGGCGTGATGGCGACGTTCTTCTCTACTTCCTTTTTGCTTTCCTGATCCTTGGATTGCATCTCCTGGTAGGTCTTCAACATCTCGCGTGCCAACTCGCGATCTCCGTGCGCCTGGTAGGCGCGACCCAACTGGTAATGCAAGGTTCCATCCTCGTCGATTGGCAAGGCCGCCCGGAGGTGCGGAATGGCGTTCGCTGCCTGTCCCGCTTGCAGATAGGCGAGCCCCAAGGCGCTCTGCGCAGTGAGGAGCTTAGGATCGGCCGCTACAGCCTTCTGCAAGTAGGCGATGGCTTCCTGCGGCTTTTGAGAGTTCCGCAGGACATCGCCCAGCAAGTAATCGAGCGACGCCGAAGCAGGGTATTGCTCGAGAAGATCACGAAAGAGCTTCTCCGCTTCCTGCAGGTCGCCGGACTGGGCGAGCGCCATCGCTAGTCCGCGCCTGAAGGCCGGATTCCCGGGAACAAGTTGAAGCGCCTGGCGCCAGTCCTTGGCCGCCTGTGCATACTGCCGGCGTTTGGATTCCAGGCGGGCTCGCAATTCGTAGGTTTCCGGCGAAGGCGGCAGCCTTCCTAATCGCTCGTAGGCAGACAGGGCGAGCTGGTTATACGCCCGGGTTCGCCAATAGAGGGTCTTCGGGTCTTTTCCAGGCTGTCCGGCGACCCCCAGGAAGTTCCCTGCTTCGAAATCGCACTCAAGCTTTTCCGACGCGCAATCCGGCGGTGGAAGCTGCTTTTCCTTTTGTTCTTCAACGGCCGCCCAGTCCGCATGATCAGTCTGCTTGTAAATCCCGGCGATGGCCGAGTGAACTCCGCGTAAGGATGGCATGGCAGCCAGCGCCTGCTTATAGAAATAAAACGCGCTGTAGGATTGGTCGTTGGCAGAACGCGATTCCGCCACGAGGTAAAGCCAGTAAGCAGAATTGGACGCTACGGCGGCGAGGTCATCAAAACTTTTTTGTCCGAGGCCTTCGTAACAAGCTCCGAGGCCGTACCACACCCGAGGGCTCGATGGATCCTGCTGAGAGAGTTTCTCGAACCTCGCGGCGGCTGTCCCAAACCGCTCCAGCGCCAACTCTGCGTCCGCGAGAGTCGCTTGCGCGTCCTGATTTCCCTGTTGGAGCTTCACGGATTCTTCGAGCGGACCTATGGCCTCGGCCGGCTGGCCGAGATCCAGGTACGCCGTGCCCATCAGCAAACGGGCCGGAAAAGATTGCGGATCGAGCTTCAGGACTGCCTGATATTCTCGAATCGCCGCTCGCTTGTCGCCCGACATGTCCAGCGCCAGGCCCAGGTTGAGGGCCAAGCCGGGATTATCCGGCATCGCCCGCAGGAGTTCGCGATAAATGGGAACCGCTTCACCTGCACGCCCCGACGCCATCAATTGCTTGGCGAGTTGAGCCTTTTCGGCCGGGGTCTGCTGCGCCCCCGCCGGGCAGACGAGAGTCAAAATCGCGAATGCAGAGGTCAAGAGCTTCATGCGTTGACGGTCAAAAGTCAATGCCTGCCTCAGCGCCTGGTAGTGTCCTGATCCGACTGGTAGCGCCGACCTTTAGAGCCTGCCCTGAGCAAAGCGAGGGTCGGCAGATGCTGGCCTAAAGGCCAGCGCTACGCCGAAACCAGGACACTACTCAGCGCCTTCAAAACTTGACGAGATACGCCAGCTTCACAAAGAACTGGTGCCCATCCTGGTAGAGGCCCGGCGTCCGCAGAATTCCGTTGCCTCCCATGGATTGCAGCAACTGAAGGTTATCCATATTACCATTGTAGCCGACATAGAGCGCCGTAAAGGGATTCACCAGATAAGTGAAAAGAAAATCTCCGTTGAAATTCTTAGTGGTGCCAAGGGAGCTGAATGCCGGATTTGCCAGGACCGCAGTGTACTGAGGGATGACGCGGATTGAGTACCTCTGGTTGAACTGATACACCCATTCCGAGTAGATGATGTGATTGTTGAAGACGCTCGCGCCCGTGGCCCGATCGGTGAGTCGCTCCAGCAGGTAGGTGTTCTGAATGCGCAAATGCTTTCCCGGGCGCAGCACGAGGCCCACACTGGCCAGGTTCACATTGGAAAGCAACGGCAACTGTCCGGCGGGTGGATTGATGTTGATCAGAGCTCCCTGGGAATAGTCGGCCTTGAAAGACACCTGGCTGATCAGGCTCGTCTCAAAATAAAGTCCGTCGCGGTGGTGCGAATAAACCGCGTTCTGCGGAAGGCCCTGGAAGTCCTGCGGCCGCAGCATCTCCTCGTCCTGCTGCCAATAGGTTTCAAATGCGGTTTGGCCCTTGAACTCCCAGCTCATGGTGTAGTCCTGATACATGTCCAAACGATTACCGCTGTGGTCCCACAGGGGGTTGACAAAAACCGTCGGACCCCACGACACCAGGTATTTGTGCTCGGGCCGAAAACGGTACATGGCCACTTCACTCACGCCGCGCATGTCGATGCGCAAAGGCGGCTGGGTAATGGTGCGCCCGACGTAAACCGGGCGGTCCACCGCATCGGTCTCAATGTATCCCGCGAGCGTATTAAAGCCGGGGCTCAGATCGTTGAATTGCATATTTGAGTAGAAGGTCCTGCTGTCATAGCGGAGTTGCGCGTTGTAAGCGGGTCCTGCGGTGCGCGGGCTGCCGGGGACGGTGGTCTCACTCGCAACGGCTTCCCCCGTCAACCACCAGTTTTTCCGCAGCTTGAGGTGCGCGTCGATTCCGCCCACGCGATTATAGGTCCCGGCGAATTCCCGGTCAGTGTAGATCATTCCTACGGAGGATTGACGGAAGAGGTCGCGATTGACGCGCAGCACGCCAAAGCCGGCGCGATCGCCATAGAGAGGATTGCCTGGCGGCACCGACTCACCGGGCGACCGGTCATCGATGGCCAGCCACCCGACTTCATAAGGCCCCGCCTTGCCTGTCAAGCGCATCCCGAACTGCGGATCGGCGATGTCCCGGGTGAACAGCAGGTTCATGGGGGTCTCGAAGTAGTGTGAGTTCTCGAGGAAAAAAGGACGCTTCTCCGGATAATAGACTGTGAACCGGCGATTCGCCGTGATTTGGGGCTGGTCCGCCTCAACTTGGGAGAAGTCGGGGTTGACAGTCATGTCCAGGTTGAAGGAGTCCTTGAACACCAGGCGCCCGTTCGTGCCGACTTTAGGGTCAATTGTCTTCCCCTCGAATACGGGATTGGCCGGGTCCGTCTGATCCAGCGTCCGGTACGTGCGGGCATAAGCGTAGGGGGTAAGAACACCGCGACTTTCGGGAGAGATTCCCTCGAGACCAGCCAAGGTGGCTTCCTGGCTGATGCGCCCCTCAATGCGCGTCGAGATCCAGGGCCAACAGTTCGACTCGTTGTTGCGGGGAATCCAGCGCACGAATACGATGCCCCACGTTTGCTTCTCTGTCTTGGGGAAGCGCATCGTCTTGAAGGGAACGGCAAGCCACACGACGAAACCTTCCTCGGTGAGTTTGCCCCGCGATTGCCATACCCCATCCCAGTTGCCATCGAACTGACTGCGCGGGCCCTCCGTCCAGAGTCCATCCAACTGATGGCCATAGGGGTTGACGGTGAAAACGTAGGCGCGCCGGTGGTCGTGGAAGGTGTCCAGGAAAAGGTCGATTTTATCTTCCATGTAAAACGTGTCGCGAGCAACCCGGTGGGCGCGGATGCGTGCCGGCTCCGAGTCAAAAGCCACGTAGATGCAGTACAGATTGCTTGAGTCGTAGCCGAGGTAGGCAATGGTTTTCTGGCTGGCAGGCTGACCGTCGCTCGGCAAGCGTTGAGTGAACCCTTCCACCTTGGCCAGTTTGCCTTCCCACTTGGAATCAGGCTTCATCGAAAGAAAATCTTCCAGCCTGGGTGGGGTCGATACACGCGGGATGACTAAAGTAGTGTAGGCGCCTAGAGGCCTTGATCGGGCGACCACAGTCCAAGGCAGAATCAAAATAAAGAAAAAGAGAAGAACACAACTCGCAAGCTTCATAAGGCAGAGTGATCGTCGCGCCGACGCCTTTTGGGCTGACGGCATGTGAGGCCATGGGAAAAATCGCAATGTCGGTGCGCGAGCGGCAATTGACTCAACGACAGAATCTAGCACAGACGGGTTTTACAATTCCACGCCATTCGAACGGGCGCATTCTACACCAACCCCTCGAGGTTTGGAACAGGTGCTTTCCGCCAACCTCGAAGAAGGGCTTGCCGGCGGGCAGCCGCAGGCACACGGGATCGGGATGCCTGGCGCCAAAGTCGAGATGTGGGCGCACGGTCGGGACTAAGGCTGCGGAATGGGAACTACCTCATTTCGCCCTCACAGGACTAAGCTACTCTAGACCGGCTAATATCACTGACCCAGGCCGTTGGCCCATAAGCGCTAACTGAAGCCTGCCGCTGCCTGCGAAATGCCTCTCGCTGCTACTCTCGCAGCCCCGGAGGGCCGAAAGACTGTGGCCCACGGCGCCTAGCCGTGGGAAAGAGTGGCCTTCTCGAGAGCCTTCGGAGCCCCGTCAGGGGCGAAAGACAATCCTAAACATGTGCCTTTTCTTTCGCCCCTCCCGGGGCTCAAGTTCTTGTTTCCGCGTCCTTCTCCCACGGCTTTCGCCATGGGCCACATTCTACCGCCCGTCGGCTGACGGGCTCTCACGGCCTCGCACGCCTTAAGTTAGCGCTCATGGGCCGTTGGCCTGGGCTGTGATAGATAGCCCCTTTGGGGCTCAGCAGCCGACCTGAGCACAACTGTCTCGACGGCGAGGCGACACGACAAGGGAGTCAGGCAGAAGAATCCTCGCCGGAAATGCAGAAAGTCCAGGCCACAGATTGAAATCTGCGGCTACCCACGGTTAACCCCTTCGGGGTTTGTGCACTTCCGCGGCAAGCTGGTCGAAACACATTACCCACATAAAAAAAGCGGGCGCCACTTGCGCGGCGCCCGCCCGGAGATGGTCAATGCCTGAAGTGGCCTGACTGGGACCGGGTTTCTCACCCGGTCCCAAAGGGTCAAGCCAAGCAACTAGAACCGCAGGAACATGCCAAATTGCACAACACGTTCGCCGTAAGAACCTTGGATTTCACCGAAGGTTAACCCGCAAGTGGGCGCACCGCCGGTCGTGGACGCAGTTGTTGTACAGCCGGTGTTGGGGTTGTTGAAGTGCGGATTGTTGAAGAAGTTTTCCGCTTCAGCGCGCACCTCCAGGTTGAACCGCTCGGTGAGCTTGAAGATTCGAGCCAGGCTGGGGTCGAATTGCCACAGGCCAGGCCCGGTCAGCCACGATTCGGTGCGGCCAATGTTTCCGATAAGGGTTGAGGAAAGGTTTGGCGCGAACGCTGAAGAGTTAAACCACTGGGGGTAGCCGAGGGAGTTGTTGGCTGCGCCCAGATACTGCACCGCCGCAACGTGATTCGGAACTGCGGCGGTACCGTAGGTGTTGATATTGCTTATGTCCTGACTGAGCTGCAACGGCGAGCCCGTGAAGGCGGAGAAGATGCCGTTCAGTTTCCAACCGCCCAGGATCGCGTTTGCCGCTTTGGAGCTGCTGGCCAGCTTCTTGCCTTCGCCGAAGGGTAGATCGTAGACGAACGCCAGCTTGAAGTTCTGCGTGTGGTCGAAGCTGAGCGGACCGTAGTTGAGCTGCTGGCACCCTTGGGGCATGGCTGCCGATGGCGTGCAGTTAAACTCCAACCCGTTTTCCCAGGTGTTGTCGTTCACATAGCCCATCGCCTTGGAGTAGGTGTAAGCCACCTGAACGAATAGCCCACGGGAGGATCGGTGACTCAAGCTGACCTGAAGGGAATTGTAGTGCGAGTCCAAGTACCCTTGGAATTGGTATGTCCCCCCGCCTCTCTGGATCCCGCCGAACGCAGGCTCGACTCCGTACAAAGGAGACGCGTTGAGGTCCCGGCCGTTGAATTCGTGAACATAGTGATTACCCACATAGCCGACGCTCAACAAGAAATCCGAGGGTAGCTTGCGCTCCACAAACACATTCCACGATTCAACGTATCCACGGTGGTACTCGCCCGGACCCAGCGTCCCGACGTCTACGTCGCTAGGCGGAGTGATGACGCCGCTTGCCAGGTTGGGCACCTGGATGACCGGCAGTCCAACCGCATAGGGGCTGCCCGTGACCGCGCCAAACGTGGAGTAGGGTCTGTAGCACGTGGACGCCGACGCTTGGCCGTTGCAGGCGGCCGCCTCAGCCGGTGAGGACGTGTCAAAGTCATCCGCTCCGATGGCCAGGGGGAAAAAGCCTCTCAACGGTCTTTCGAGAGGAGTCGTGTCGTCGGAGAGTGCGAACCCGGCACGCGCCACCGTCTTCTGATCAAGCTGATAGGCCAAGCCGATGCGAGGCATAAAGAGGGTCTTGCTTGAGGTCATTCCGTTGTGTGTCCCATTGCCGCCCAAGCCCCCGAAATGGAGTTGGCCGGTGGCCGTGTCAAACAACTCGCCCTTGTCTACTCCGTCCCGGGTGATCAAGGGGAAATATTCCCAGCGTACACCTAAGTCGGCGGTCAATTTCGGGGCAACCTTCCACCGATCGCCGAAATAGACGGCAAACTGGGTGTCCTTGCCGGTGGACTTTATGAACTGGGCATCGTTTTGAGCTTCGGAGATCAAGCCCAGGTCCCACATCGCGTAGGAGTTCTGAACGAAAGGTGTCAAGGTTACGGGCTGGCCTCCGCTGGTCAAGCCGGTGGTGTTGAGTGCGGTGCCGCCGTAATCCTCGAGGACATTGCCGCGCGGGCAGCAGAAGATTTCCGGCTGGAATGCATTGAGGTGATTATGGGCAAGGTCCACGCCCAAGCGCAGTTCGTGGGCGTGTTTGATCCAGGTGAGGTTATGCGAAGTGGTCAACGTCCAGTCGTTTCGGGTGTCGGGCTCCCAGGAGTTCAGGCTGCCCATGCCGCTGAACCCTTCGACGCTGACCCCGGGAAGGCCCGTATAGCGGACATCTCCGGCAGGCGTGTTGCTCCCTGCGATGCCGATCAGCGATTCCCCGAGAGGCTCGCCGAATCCGGGTGGGTGCGCGAATTCGCTCATCCGGTCAAAACCGATGTGGCCGGTGAGAATGAGGCTGGGAGATAGTGTCCAGGTATGCCCCAGAGTCGCGATCTGAGCGAACTGGTGGGCCGTGCCGCTGCCGCTGCCGCCAGCCGCGCCAAGATCGAAAGGCTCATAGAAATTGGAGTCCTGACCAGACCACTTTACCCAGATGGTGTGATTCTGGCTCTGGTTCCAATCGACCCTGCCGGTGTAGATATTGCGGGCCAATGGCCGGGCCGCTTTGGTCCCGATAATGTTATAGGGGGTGCCGGTGGTGATGACACCGGTGTTGACGTTAGGTTCAGGGATTAGCTTGTTGAATGCAATCGCGCCTTGGTTCATGCGATTACCAGGGATGACATTGAGCACCCCGCCGGAGGAGAACACGCATCGTCCCGTGCCGTCCGGATTCCCGCTGGCAGGATCGAACACCATGCCCTGCTGTAATGGAACCATGGCCCCTTCGGTGGTGCAGACGTTGGCACCGGGAACCGCGGCTCCCAGGTAGGCATTGAAGTTCCCGTTCTTCAGGTCGTCTGTCGGAATAGTGTCGGTGTAGCCTTCAGCCAAGTGCTGCCAACTCCCATCCCAGTTGCCGAAGAAAAAGAGCTTGTCCTTCTTGATCGGTCCGCCAATGGCAACTCCGTCGTTGTTGAGAATTCCGGTGTTGGTGGCGTGGTTATACCAGTTGGTGGCGTTCAAAGCGTCGTCCGTATGGAAGCCATATAGAGAACCGTGGAGTTGATTGCTGCCGGACTTCGTCACGACGTCCACGGCGGCTCCGGCAGTGAGGCCCTTTTCCACGTCGTAGTCGGCCGTCTGAACGTTGACTTCTTCCACCGCCTCTTGCGGCGGAACCATCAGCATATGGTCGGGCAGCCAGATGAACAGGTTGGTGGCCCCGTCCACGCGCGTGATGTTGTCATGAGCCGGCAAACCGTTCGAGTTAATCTCGAACGACCGCTCCGGCGTGTCAGCGATGGAATTTGGGTAGCTGTTGGAGAGTCCCGAGGTCGAGAACACGCCCGGGGCAAGCAATTCCGTGGCTTGGAAATTCCGGTAAGTGCTCAGGGGTAGGTTCTGCACGGCGTAGCTGCTGATCTCCGTGTGAACGTCGGCCTTCTGCGTTTGCAGTACTGCTGCCGAAGCTTGCACGGTAACTTCTTGTGTGGTGGAACCTACAGTCAGTTTGATGTCCTGCACGTTCACCTGGCCGATGGCAACGGTAAGGCCGGTTTGCTTGAACATTTGAAATCCCGATGCCGATGCAGTAAGGGTATACGTGCCTTCGGAGATATCGAGCAAGCGGTATAAACCGGCGGAATCGGTGGTTCCGGTTCGCGTGAATCCCGTCGTGTCATTTACGATGGTTATTTGCGCACCAGGTATGACAGCGCCGCTGGGATCGCTTACTGTGCCGGACACCGAGCCATAAAGGACTTGCGCGTGCAATGGCTGCGAGAGTACGGTCGCCAGCAAGCCGGCCCCAACCACCGTCATTAAACAGAAGACGATGATGGTCGAAGCGCCTGATTTCTTGTCCTTACACTCATTCATAACTTCTTCCTCCTTACTATTTGAAGTCACTCATACAATTCTGGGCACGGCTTCCCTTGCCCAGCGTGATGCGACCCGACGGGAAGGAGATAAAATAAGCAGTGATCTGACCCGCTCGCGAGATCAGCTTCTAATCTCGTTCTCGCAGGGTTTCTCCCTATGTATGCGGAAATTGACCTGCGGAGCGGGCATTTTCGTTCAAAATTCTTGTTCAGGTGCGCCTGGACAGTTCAAAGCCCTGGGGGCCACCAAAAAAACGTGCGACAAAATGTTGCTTGCCTAGCAATTTACGAAGAAATAAACTATTGCGCAGGTTTTATACCAGTGAGAGACGAATTTGTCAAGATTATTTGAGCGCCGGCACCGTACTAGGCGGTCAACGACCTTGAGGGGACGAGGATGCCGTCCCGGCCTTGACCTTTTCAAGGTCGTTGTCGATTTCTGAAGCGAGGGCGGTCTGGCCGCGCGCCACCGCTAGCTCCTTGGCTTGTTCCATATAGTGGAGCGCGTTCGAGTTGTCTCCGGCGCGCCCGTAGGCGGCCCCAAGAGCGTAGAGGTACGCTGGTGTCTCCTCATCCACGGGAGTTCGGGTCTGGAGAAGCTGCTCGATTGCTTCCGCGTACTTGCGCTGATTGATCAGCATCCGCCCCAGGTTGAAGTGACCGCGCCGGAAGCTGGGATCGCCTTCGATCGCCTTCCGGTACTCCGCTGCCGCGTCCGCAAGCTTTCCCTGCCGTTCGAGGACACTGCCGAGATCATTGTGGGCGGCAGCGTAAGAGGGCGAAATGGCCAGCGCTTTCCGGAATGCCTGCTCCGCCTCATCAAGCTTGCCTTCCATGATCAAAAGCACACCGTAGTTGTAATAGGCGTCAGGAAACTGAGTTGGGTTCAGCTTCACTGCCGCCTGGAAGTGCTCCTCCGCCTTTTCCCGATTCCCCACCCGGGCGTAAAGAATGAGCAGGTTGATGTGGGCTCTAACCAGTTCGGGGTTGAGCCGCAAAGCCTCCTCGGTCTCCGCCACGGCGTCCTTCAGGCGCCCCACCTGTTCGAGTTGGACGCCTCGTTCCAGGTGGGCGGCCGCCCGCATGTCGAGTTTCCTGAGTTGATCGCGGAGGGGGTCGTCGACGGGAGGCACCACCGTCTCGTGGTTCGCATACAAGGCAAGCTCCTGCTCAGCCTCGTTGGTCCTGCCCAGTTTTCGGTCCACCTGCGCGAGAGCGTAGTGTGCAGCGCCAAAGGTAGGGAAGAGCTCACAAGCTTTGTGGAGAGACTCTCGGGCGGCGGCAGGATTTCCCTTCAAAACGGCGATCCGCCCCAAGCCGAAGTACGCCTCCGCGGCGCCCGGTATATCATCCACGATTTCAGAATACGCTTCCTGGCTCTCGTCGATCCCGCCCGAGTCGAGAAGGCTTTCGGCCAATTTCAGGCGCGCGGGAAGATAAGACGGATCCATGCGGAGCGCTCGCTGGAAGGCCTCGACAGCCTCGGCGTATTTCTTCTGTTTCGTCAGCAGCGAGGCAAGATAGTAGAGCCACTGGAAGGATCGCTCATCGAGCCGGTTGGCCTGCTGGTAACACGCCAAGGCTTGCTCGGGCCGGTCGTAAAGATCCAGAAGCATCCCCAACTTGCCGACGGCTTCGGCGTTTCGCGGCTGCAGCCGGGCTGCGGTATAGGCTTGCTGAATCTGATCGCGCACTTCCGTGGGGAAATCGCCGAAATTGAGCGCCGGAAGTTTCGGCAAGTCTTCACCCCTGAGCGCACAGCAGGCGAGACAAACAGCAAGCGCGACTGCGCAAAGTTGCCAACGCATGGTGGAATTGTACGCCAGTTTGGGGATCCGCGGGGTCGCGCGGACGCCTGTAGCGCAAACATTGCCGTTCATCTATGCGGCCTTGGCTCAATCAGCCAATCCGCGGCGCACACATATAGAGCAATGTGTGCGGCACCCAGAGAATTGTCTCAGCCCTCGATAACCCGCCTCCTCCCGAAGGCGCAGCGCCGGCTGACATTTCATCCTAGCCACCACTGCTGGCCTATTTATGTTGACCGCGGCCGCAAGAAGGGGAGAGCCCGCCCCACTATTTTCGTATTTGTCGCTTGACAGGAAACCCATTGTATGGTGGGCTACTACGGTTGTCGAATTGCGGCCCTCTTGCGGGATTATGACGCCTGGTCCGCACCGGCAGGAAGCAAAGACGGGTGCCTCCAGGCGGCGAGAACGGCTCGGAAGAGCGCGTCGAGGGTTGGAAGTGTGACCCAAAAGGTGGGGACCCCGGAACTCCCCCAGAAAATACAAAAATAGTGGAAACGAAGCTAAGAAGTACTTGAAAACAAAGGACTTGAATTTCTGAAATGTCGCAATTTGAGTGGTTTTTGCGTGGGTTTGAACCTGATTTGAACCCCAAAAGGTGCAGGAAACGCCCTCATTCCCTTGAAACGAACCGAAACTTTGCCGCCGTACCGCCCAGCCGGGTAACTGACAAGCAGGGAGGCTACATGCGGCTGGCGCAGCGCGAAGCTCTGCGGGTTGCGAAGCCCGCATCCTTTTGCATTGCCGTCGCTTTGATTTTCTGCGCGTTCGGCCTAAGCAAGCCGGCAGCCCCGCAAACCACACAGGCTGGCGCTCCCGCGCAATCGGCCTCCTGGCAAGGTGTTGTGCGCGACGCGAAGGGAAACGCCTTGCCCGAGGCGCAGATCGATCTGCGGGAAACTGTTTCGGGTCGCACTCTGACCGCCACAACCGACGGGCAAGGGGCTTTTCGATTGCCGGAAGTGCCGGCGGGAAACTACACCGTGCGTGTGCGTTGGCATGACGCGATAAGCACCTCGCGGCAGTTGCTGAGAATCCGGCCGGGCAGCAACCTGAACTCCACCTTGCAATTGGCTGCCGCCGGAGGAGAGTTGGTTCTCGAGACGGTAGCGGCGGGCGAGCAGCCGAAAGCCAGCGGCGGCGAAAACCTGTCCAGCCGGCAGGTTTCCGAGTTGCCACTGAACAAACGCGATTTCAGTCAACTGCTGCTTCTGGCCGCAGGCACCATGACCGACACCAATGGTTCGGCGAATTTCACCCAACAGTTTGCCGTGAACGGTCAGCGCGGCTCGACCGCCATGTTTGCCATGGATGGCGTGGACACCACCGATCCGGAATTGGGCGGAGCTACCTTTTCGAATTTCAACATCGACGCGGTGCAGGAAATCCAAGCCTACTCGGGCGTGATGCCGGCGGAAATCGGCCACGGCGCTGCCGGCTTCACCAACATCATCACGAAGGCGGGAACCAATCAGGTGCACGGTTCGCTTTTTGAATTCGTGCGCAACTCTGCGCTGGATGCGCGCAATTTCTTCGACGAGCGATCTCTCGGCAATCCTGGCCGCATCCCGCCCTTCCGGCGCAATGAATTCGGCTTTGCGCTGGGTGGCCCGGTGACGTTGCCAGGGATTTACCACGGCCACGACCGCACTTTTTTCTTTGGTGAATACCAGGGCTTCCGGCAGATGCTGAGCGCCACGGAAGTGCTCTCCGTGCCCACCCCGGCGGAGCGTCAAGGCTTGGACTCGACGGCCTTCCCCGGCGACACGCTCCACGTACCGGTCAGTCCGCTGGTGGCGCCCGCCATGGCCGGCTACCCTTTGCCCAACGATCTTCAGGGACCCTTCGGCGCGCGCACCTACGCCACGTCAACGAAAGTGCCGACGGACACGAATCAATTCTCCGCGCGCATCGATCACCGCATTTCCGGCAAGGCCCAGATGTTTGCGCGCTTCACGCTCAACAACGTCAACGGACCACTGACCAATCCTGACCAGGCCGCCATCGATCCCAGTTTCGCCATCCATTTTTTCGATCACCAGCGCAATGCGGCGCTGCACTACAGCCGCGCGATTTCTGCGCAGTTCACTGCCGAGACATCCATCGGCTACATCCGCAGCACTCCGACGTTCATCTCTCCCAACCACGTCCAGCCCGCCATCACTTTTGCCGACAGCCTTTACGAGCCGTTCAACGCGGCCGCCGGAACGGCCACCGGGAGCTTGGGGAACTTGTTCCAATTCCGCCAGAACTTTGCTTATGTGCATGGGACGCATAGCTTCAAGTTCGGCGTCGAAATGCGATTCAACCGCGACGGGAGCATTTTCGGAGTCAATCCGGACGGCACCTACGCCTTCGGCGGAGGGACCGCGTACTCCCTCGTTCCGATACTTTCCGACAGCGGGCAGCACAACATCAACGCGGGCGCGCCGTTGCCCGACTCTCTCACGGGGTTTCTGACGGCTACACCCTTCTCCTATAACACTACGGTGCCAGCGCCCTACACGGCGGTGGGAGACCGCTTTGATGAGGTCAACATTCATCGCAATGCTTATAACTTTTACTTTCAGGACGCCTGGAAAATCTCGCCCCGCTTCACACTGAATTACGGCCTGCGTTACGAAGCCAACAGCCGCATTGGGGAGCCTCTGCATCGCACCTCGACCGCGCGCTTTGTCGACGCAGAGGGTGACCTCGTCCCGCCCTGGGCGCCGGGAGCGGAGGAAATCGTGCTGATGAATCCTCAGCCTCCCTACGGCCAGGATTGGAACGGCTGGGGGCCGCGCCTTTCCGCGGAATGGCAAGCGGCCCACAACACGGTGGTGCGCGCGGGCGGCGCGATTACCTCCATTCTTCCCAATCTCTTCTGGATGAACTTCCTCACCGGCGGATTCCCGTTCATCGTCGATCCCTACCTTTCGGCAACTGCCGGCGCGCCGCTGCCCTTCTCGGGCGGCGTCACCGCTTTCAACTTGCCCACTCTCTACACGACCACAGGCCAGGTTGCCGTGCCCGGCGGAAATACTCGCATCGTTCCGGCCAACACCAACCTTGACATGCCGCGTTTTGAATCGGACCTCTCCGCCTTGACGCCCGGGCGCCAGCCACAACCGCTTGCCATGGCAGGCATGGCTCCCGACATCCGTACCGGTTACATCGTCAGCCAGACAGCCAGCGTTGAGCAGACTGTGAAAGACGTGGTGCTCGCCGCTTCCTACGTTGGCACCGCGGGTGTGAAGCTTGAATGCATCAACAGCCCGAATGGTTACGCGGGCGCTTCGCCCGAGTTCGCTCACTTCACGCAATTCAACTCGGCGGGGCAAGTGACCGGGGGCTACGGGCCGGAGTCGTTTGTGACCACCGGCTCGCATTCCACTTATCACGCCTTGCAGTTGTCCGCCTCGAAGAACAATCCGCGCCTGGGGTTGGGGTTCCAAACCAGCTACACCTTCAGCAAGTCGATTGACGACACCAGTGCCGTCGTGGTCGGCTACGGTGGGCCGACTGGAACCATCATCCAGGCCGTCCCGCAGGACCCCAGGAACCCCGGGGCCGACAAGGGGCCCTCGACGTTTGACGTTACCCAGGCGTTTACGTCCAGCCTCATTCAGGTCTTGCCTCTCGACCGCGTGAGTTGGCTCCGCCCGCTGGGACAGAGATTCAATTCCGGCTGGCAGTTCCTTAACATTACAACCCTGACCAGCGGCATGCCGTTTACGGTTTACTCCGGAATTCAGCAAACCGGCGCGGGCGCAGGGGGCGGCGACCGGCCGGATCAAATTGCCGTGCCCGTCTTTTCCACCAGCCGGACGATTCGCGAAGATTATTTTGGCCGGGGCGCTGACGATGACTCGTTCTTCTCCGTCCCGATTAATCTTCCCGGCGGTACCGGGCCCAATTCGGGACGCTTCGGAAGCTTGGGCCGCGACACATTTCGCGGCCCCAGCTTTCACGATCTCGATTTCGCCTTGATCAAGGATACGACCCTGAGCAGCCGCGCCGGTTCCGAACCGCCGACCCTGGAGTTTCGCGGGGAATTCTTCAACGCCTTGAACCTGGTGAACTTCGGACAGCCGGTGAATGTCCTGCGCGGCTCGGGCTTCGGCCTCATCAACCATACCGCTGGGACTTCCCGCCAAATTCAGTTCTCGTTGAAATTGATCTTCTAATCCCGAATTCCGAAGTTGAATTTTGGGCCGCCAGGCCAAATCGTTGAATCTGAATTGCCTGCCTTGATAGCCTCGAGAACGGAACGGGTGTTTGAATTCCTCGGAAGTTAAGCAAGACTCAAATGCACGACCTCCGCGATGTGTACGGCAGGGAGCGCAATGACGGCGTACGCGCCCTCCATCGTAAACGCCGCGGTTTGGTTTGCGCGCAATAACTCGACCGATTTCAGCAGTCGTCCCTCCGGCAATAGAACCTTGGCCAACCACATCCGGGACCGGCAGAAAATCCTGCCGCATGCGGCCGACGATTGCATCCTTAAAACCTACATTGGCGCAGACCCAGGGCGAGCGTGGAGCGAAGCCGCGAAGTGTGGTAATGCCCGTCGCTAGAGTGCCTGCTCGCGGATCTTCGCAACGCGCCGCGGATGCTGCGGAAGCAAACCGCCGGCACGGTGGCCCAAGCCAAGGCCACGATGCGGGATGCCGCCAAAACAGCGTAGGAGGAGGCGAAGCGCAAAGCTGAGGAGCGTAGGAAGGCAGCGGAGAAGCCATCTGCAACCGGAATGCCTGGGCCTGCTTGTGCCGCATCGTCTGCTTCCCTGTGAACCGGCTCCCTCGGCGGCATCCAGCGGTGCCCTCGGGTTGTACCCTGCAACACCCGATTCCCCGTAACCCGGCCAAATTGCTATTCAGTGCGGAGAGCGACCATCGGGTCGATTCGTGAGGCGCGGCGCGCCGGGACGAATCCGGCGACGGACGCGACAACGCAGAGGAGGAGAGCCATGCCCGCGAAGGTTGCGAAGTCGGTGGGAGCGGTACGGTACAACAAAGAGGCGATGAGCCTCGAGATAGCAAACGACGCGACCAGACCCAGAGCGATCCCCACCAGCGCGAGCCGCAAACTGCGGGCAAGCACGCGCAGCAGCACGTGTTTTTGAGTCGCGCCAAGCGCCATGCGTATGCCGATCTCTTGCGTTTGGCGTGTGACAGAGTACGAGACCACGCCGTAAATGCCGAGCGACGCCAGCAGCAGACCCAGCCCCGCAAAGATCGACACCAGCAGCATAAAGAAGCGCCGCGGCGAGGTCGCATGGTCGACCAGATTCTGAATCGGTTTGAACTGCGTCGCCGGCTGCTCCGGATTGATCTGGCGCAGCGTCCTCATCACGCTCGGAGCCAGGGCAGCGGGAGGCAGCTTCGACCGTACCGTCAGATAAGCACCTTCCGGCCCGAACTGGCTCGCGGGCAGGTACATCTGCCATCCGGCTCCGTCTTCTGCATTGGTTTCGTGCACATCGGCAATCACGCCGATCACGCGCACATCCTCGCCGCCCGCTTCGGCAATACGGCCAATCGGGTCTTGCCCCGGCCACAGTTTCCGCGCCACCGTTTCGTTGATGACAACTACTTTTTGGCTTTTGGGAGCATCCTCCCAACTAATGTCGCGGCCCCTGATCAAGCGCATACCAATCGCCTTGAGGTAGCCCGGCGAAACGATGTAGACAAAGACGCCCTGATATTTGCCGCCGTCATAGTCCCCACCCTTGGCTCGAATTCCCCAACTGCGGTTCCGGCTCATGGGCAGGTTATCCGAAATGCCCGCCGCTTCGACGCTGGGAATCATGGAAGCCTGGCGCACGATTTCCTGCCATATCGCGGCCCGCTTCTGAGAGTTGCCGCCATCTACGTAGTCCACGCTGACGGCGGCTGAGTGGCTCGGCTCAAATCCGAGATCGACATCCAACACTCGTAGAAAACTGCGCAGCAGCAGCCCTGCTCCGATCAGCAGCACGCACGCCAATGCGACTTCTGAAACCACTAATGTGGCGCGCACGCGGTCGTGCGTCTTGCTATCGCCTGATCCATGACCCGACTCTTTCAGCGCCTCTTGTATATTCGTACCCGACATCTTGAAGGCCGGTGCGAGACCGAAAAGGGCAACGCTCGTGACTGCCAGCAGGAGTGTCCATGCGAGCGCCGCGCCGTCAACTCGCAAGCTGCTAAGCAAAGGCAATGCAATGGACCCTTGGTGCGCTAGATAGAACGTGGTCGCGTAAGCAAAGCCCAACCCGAGAAGTGCACCCGTAAGCGAAAGCATTAAGCTTTCAGTGATCAATTGGCGAACCAGCCGTCCCCATCCCGCGCCGAGCGCTGTCCGCATGGCGAATTCCTTGCTCCGCGCCGCCGCGCGCGCCAGCTCGAGATTCGATAAATTCACGCAGACGATGAGGAGGATCAGACCCACCGCGGACCAAAGCACTATCAACGACCGCCGTAGTTTGCCGCTCACGTAATCCTTCAACCCCGTAAGCCGGCCGGTGTAACCTTTTCCGTATTCAGGGTGCTTATGCTCGAAATAGAGTTGTGGAAAGATCTGATCGGCTTCGCTCTGTGCTGCCGCCAGACCGACTCCGGGTTTCAGGCGGCCAATCAGCGCCAAGTCGTTTCCGTCATCTCGGAAGTCATCCATGATGTAAGGAGTAAAGAGGTCGACCTTTGCGCCGGGGGAAAAAACCGAGCCAAAATCGAATGTTTCCGGTAAGACACCCACTACCGTCACTGGCATATCGCTCAGGTTGATGGTCTTTCCAATGATGCTGCGATCGCCGCCCAACTGCCGTTTCCAGAACCCACAGCTCAGCAGGGTCACAGGCTGGGCGTGATGCAGAAACTCCTCCGCCCTGAATAATCGCCCCAACAAAGGTTGGACGCCGAGCGTTTGAAAGAAGCCTTCGGCCACCAGGATGCCCGTAACAGGCACTGGCCGGTCCTTCCCAATCAGCTTGAAATTATCGGGTCCGGTAAAAGCAAAGTAGCCGCTCACCGACTGAAAAGAGTGGTTTTGTTGCTGGAAGTCCTGGGTTGCATCCGCCGTATACGTCATGCTCGATTCGCCGGACGTTGGGTTTTTCTCCATAATCCGCACTAGTTGCTGCGAATCACGGAACGGCAACGGACGCAGCAGAATCGTGTTCACCACGCTGAAGACCGCGACATTTGCGCCGATGCCGAGTGCGAGAATCAGCACTGCGATCAATGTGAAGGAACGCTCCCGCCGCAATGTGCGGAACGAGTAGCGCAAGTCCTGAAGAAGGATATCGAGCGCCGGCAAGCCGCGCGCCTCGCGATGCCGCTCTTTGGCCTGCTCCAATCCGCCGAATCTGATTAGCGCCTGGCGGCGGGCTTCTTCGGGCGACATACCGCGCTGGAGGTTCTCTTCGATGGCAAGCTGAAGATGAGCGGTCATTTCTTCGTCAAGGTCCATATCCAGGCGCTCCTTACCGAAGAAAGCACGCAGGCGGTTCAGCGCCTGTCGGAGGGAATCGGTCATTTGTCACCGCCTTCCGTCTGCAAAGCGAGCACGCGGCCCATCACGGCCGAGAGCCGCTCCCAATGGGCTGCATCTCTTGCCAGTTGTTTGCGGCCCTGTCTTGTAATGGAATAAAACTTGGCTTTGCGATGGCTGTCCGAAGTTCCCCACGCCGCTGAGATCCAGCCTCGTTGCTGAAGCCTCACGAGCGAAGCATAGATAGTCCCCTGGTTCAGCAGGACTTCATCACCGCTCACCTGCTCGATACGGCGGGCAATACCATAACCATGCAGCGGGCCGAGAACATCAAGCGTGCGCAGGACCATGATATCCAGCGTCCCCTGAAGCAGGTCGAGTTTCTCTTTACTCACGCGTCCTCCAGTGGCGGTACCGCAGTTCATCGCACCTCTGATGTGGTATCACCACATGTGCCATTAGACGGACGTAAGCAACGGTGGTTAGCATTCTCGCTCAGGGTGGAAGCACACTCATATCCGATGTATATTGCACATCGAGTGACAGGAGGTATCTTGATGCAAAGGCGCGATCTCTTGGCATTGGCGGCGGCGGCTATGGCGAACCCCTCGGCCCAACGTGCGGCGCAGAAGGCAACGCTTCAGACGGCGGGGTGCACGTCCGGTGTCGTACGCATAAAGGCACGATCTATTCTGTTGCATCGGGGCCCAGTGCTTGCTGACGAAACTCCGCGTTACATCAAGGACGGCACGAAAGGGCGGGGCTTCAGCCCCGCCGCGTCCGGAAAGGGGTGCCTGAATTCTCGGCGTCTCGTATAATGCGTTCGATATGCTATTGACGATTACAAATACAAAGCCGCCCGCGAGTGATCTCGGTTACTTGCTTCATAAGAACCCGGAGCGATGGCAATCCTTCGAATTAGCGTTTGGCAAGGCTCACGTTTTTTATCCGGAGGTGTCGACAGATCGCTGTACGGCTGCATTGCTGCTGGACATCGATCCCGTGGGCCTGGTACGAAATCGTCGCGGGCGAGGGGACGAGTCCGGCACTCTGGACCAGTATGTGAACGATCGTCCGTACGTCGCATCGTCTTTTCTGAGCGTGGCTATTGCAAGGGTATTGGGCAGCGCATTGGCCGGAACCAGCAAGAACCGGCCAGACCTGGCTAAAGAAGCCTTACCGCTTGAAGCGAAGATCGCTGTGCTCCCGTGCCGTGGAGGCGAAGTGTTTTTGCGCCGCCTTTTTGAACCGTTGGGCTACGAGGTGATCGCCTTCCATCATGCGCTCGATGAGAAGTTCCCCGAATGGGGAGAAAGCCCTTACTACACTGTCAGGCTGCGGGCCACCGTTCGATTGCAGGGCCTTTTAACCCACCTTTACGTCCTCGTACCGGTGCTGGACGCGGAAAAGCACTATTGGGTGGGTCAGGACGAAGTTGAGAAGCTGCTTCGGCACGGCGAGGGTTGGCTTGCGGCCCATCCAGAAAAGGAAGAAATCGTATTTCGGTATCTAAAGCGTTTCGGCCGCTTGGCCCGAGAAGCTTTAGCTCGGTTGAGTGACGAGGACAACCCGGACCCGGATGCCGTCGAGGAGGAACGCTCCCGAGAGGAGACCGTTTTCGAGGAGACGCTAAAGCTAAATGACCAACGCATCGGCGCCGTCATGGCGGTTCTGAAGAACAGCGGCGCAAAGCGCGTGCTCGACCTCGGTTGCGGGGAGGGGAAGATTCTCAAAGCGCTCCTCGAAACACCCGCGTTCGAGGAAATCGTCGGCATGGATGTTTCCTATCGAAGCCTGGAGCGAGCGCAGGAAAGGTTGCACCTCGACAGCCTTCCCGCACAACGCCGAGCGCGCATCAAGCTGATTCAGGGGTCGTTGATCTATCGCGACCAGAGGCTCAGCGGATACGAGGCGGCCATTGTGGTCGAGGTCATCGAGCATTTGGATCCCCCGCGTCTGGCAGCTTTCGAACGAGTCTTGTTCGAGCACGCGAAACCACGGCTTGTGGTGCTGACCACGCCGAATTTCGAGTACAACGTCCGGTTTGAGACATTACCCGCAGGCCAGTTTCGTCACAAGGATCACCGGTTTGAGTGGACCCGCAGCCAGTTCGAGCAATGGGCGCGAGGCATAGCTGAGCGCTTCAGGTACTCAGTGCACTTTCTGCCTGTTGGACCGCAAGATTCGGAAGTCGGAGCACCGACGCAGATGGGAGTATTTACGCTGTGAAGATCACGTTGCCAGAACTCTCCCTGGTGGTTTTGATTGGACCTTCGGGAAGCGGCAAGTCAACTTTCGCGAAGGTGCATTTTAAGCCCACGGAAGTGCTCTCCTCTGACTTCTGCCGCGGACTGGTCTCCGACGACGAAAACGATCAAGCCGCGACCAACGATGCATTCGAAGTGCTGCATTTTATTGCCCGCAAACGGCTGGCAGCCGGCAAACTTACGGCAATCGACGCCACGAACGTGCAACCTGAAGCGAGGAAGCCTTTGGTGGCCCTGGCGCGCGAATTCCACGTCCTGCCTGTGGCTATCGTGTTTGACCTCCCGGAAAAGCTCTGCCACGAGCGAAACCGGAGTCGTGTGAATCGGGATTTTGGACCCCACGTGGTGCGCTCCCAGGTGCAACAGATGCGGAGGTCTCTCCGTGGTTTGGAGCGGGAAGGGTTTCGCCATGTCTTCGTCCTTTCTTCTCCTGAAGAGATCGAGTCCGTCTCGATTGAGCGGCAACCCCTGTGGAACAATCTCAAACACGAACATGGCCCCTTCGATGTGATCGGGGACGTGCACGGTTGTTTCGACGAACTGAAAACCCTCTTGGAAAAGTTGGGCTACACAGCAGACGGAGCCCAATTCATCCCTCCGGTGGGCCGCAAGGCCGTTTTCGTGGGCGATCTAGCGGACCGCGGCCCGAAAATCCCTCAGGTCCTTCGCCTCGCGATGAGGATGGTTGAACAGGGCACAGCCTTCTGCGTCCCAGGAAACCACGACATGAAGCTGATGCGCAAGCTTAAGGGGCGCGATGTTCAGATCACTCATGGCATGGAAGAGTCGCTTGCCCAGTTGGAGAGTGAACCACCCGAGTTTAAGGAGGAAGTGGCCAGATTCATCGATGACCTTGTCAGCCACTACGTTTTCGACGACGGCAAACTGGTGGTGGCGCACGCGGGTATGAAGGAGGAGATGCAGGGACGCGGCTCCGGCAAAGTGCGTGAGTTTGCGCTCTTCGGGGAGACCACCGGCGAAACGGACGAATACGGTTTGCCCGTTCGCTATAACTGGGCCTCGGAGTATCGGGGGAAAGCTATGGTGGTTTACGGTCACACGCCCATCGTGGAACCGGAGTGGCTGAATCGGACCATCAATATCGATACCGGGTGTGTATTCGGAGGCAAGCTGACGGCATTTCGCTATCCGGAAAAGGAGTTAGTCTCGGTATCGGCGCAGCACGTTTATTACGAGCCGGCCAAACCCTTCTTGGCCCCGGATGCACGGCCGGTGGGGCCTGAGCTATCGGCGCAACAGAAGCACGACGATCTACTAGAGATCGAGGACGTTCTCGGAAAGCGGCTGGTCCAAACCCGCTTGAGGGGGAACGTCACCATCCGGGAAGAGAATGCGATCACGGCACTGGAAGTGATGAGCCGTTTTGCCGTGAATCCCAAGTGGCTGATCTACCTGCCGCCGACGATGTCGCCGCCCGAAACGAGCCAGCGGGAAGGATTGCTGGAACATCCTGCTGAGGCGTTCGCATACTATCGTCACGAGGGGATCCCCAAAGTTGTGTGCCAAGAGAAGCACATGGGATCGAGGGCAGTGGTGATAGTCTGCCGCGATGAGGACTCGGCAAGAACGCATTTCGGGATCGTCGGCGAGGGAATCGGGGTTTGCTACACCCGCACGGGCAGGAGATTCTTTTCCGACCTGACTTTGGAAAACGACTTCCTGATTCGCGTGCGTTCCTCCTTGGACGCGGCCCGCGTCTGGGATGACCTCAGAACAAATTGGGTTTGTCTGGATTGCGAGCTGATGCCGTGGTCTCAAAAGGCCCAGGAGTTGTTGCGCCAGCAATACGCCCCTGCGGGCTCTGCGGCGCGCGCGGCGTTGGCCGAGGCAGTCACGGAGTTGCAAAGAGCCAGGGAACGCCAGCCGGACATTGACAGCCTCCTCGATCGCTACAGTGCGCGCTTGGAATTGGCGGGCCAATTCCAGCAAGCCTACCAGCGATACTGCTGGGCTGTGCACTCGCTTAACGACCTGAAGCTCGCGCCCTTCCATCTGATGGCCTCGGAAGGCGCCGTCCACATTGACAAACCCCACACCTGGCACATGGAGATCGCTGCGCGCCTCTCGAATGAGGGCGCAGCCATGCTGATTCCGACCGCCAGTTGTGACATCGATCTCACCGACGGGGCGAGCCAGGAGCGGGGGATTGCATGGTGGGAAGCACTTACGGAACGAGGCGGCGAAGGGATGGTGGTGAAGCCTCTCGACTTCGTCGCACGGGGACGGCACGGGGTAGCGCAGCCCGCGGTGAAATGCCGTGGCCGCGAGTACCTTCGCATCATTTACGGGCCGGAATATACGATGGATGAGAATCTCCGGCGTCTGCGCTCCCGCGGGCTTGGAACCAAGCGCTCTCTGGCCCTTCGAGAATTTGCACTCGGCATCGAGGCGCTGGAGCGCTTTATCCGAAGGGAACCGCTGCGGCGCATTCACGAGTGTGTCTTCGGGGTCTTGGCTCTCGAGAGTGAACCTGTAGATCCCAGGTTATAGCGCACGTGGAATGGAATGCCGATATCACGCGGTTTTCCCACGCCGCGTTCGCCAGACGGAGCGGTCATAAACACAATCACTAGTCACGAATTCCGAAGTTGCGAGGTTCTGTGGGAAGAAACCCCTCGCTTGGCTCGCTACTCTCGCCACCCTCTCCCCAAGGGAGAGGGCAGAAATCAACCAACGTTGACGGCCCTCTCCCGTGGGGAGAGGGTGGACCGCAGCCGGCGTAGTCATCAGCCGGTGCGGGAAGGGTGAGGGGTTGCTTCCGAAGAATCAAAACACCCGTTCCGGTTTCGAGATTGTCGAGACGGGCAATTGTCGGGCAATGGCTGTCCGGCGCGGCGCACGATGCGGTGCTTGGTATCGCTCGAGTGGGCGATTCCGGCAACGGCCCGCCTCTCCTTATGGCAACCCACGCAATCATTGGCGGGCTGCGCCTGACCATTGCGATTGCCCAAGCAACCACGCGGCTGAAGCTTGGGTGCGTTAATAAGGGGTAGTATTCGCCCCAACTGGAAGGGCGGGGCTCCCTGCCCTAAGGAGAGCCTTCGGCGCCGCGGCCGCAGAGTCGACCGCCGCCAGACCCTGGTTGCGAGAGCAGGACAGTGCCTGCTGATCTGCGATTCAGACAGTAAGAAACCAGGCTGGGCAGCTGACCCGCGGTCGGTGTGTCAACCGGTCTGCCCGATCCGTCAACAGCGCTTTTGACGGCCTTTCCGACGCCCAGTTGTCCTC
>JBEKLY010000029.1:0-39777 GCA_050010015.1 Terriglobia bacterium | reverse complement strand
GACACAGCCGCCACCCGTCTCAACACACCCCCACTCCAGCGCCCAATTTCCCTCGTCTCGCCTCTCCTGCCTCCCGCCAGCCTCGCGCCCTCCCCCCACTGTCTGAATCACAGACCCTGCCAGTCCATTTCTTGACTTGCGCTGACGGGGTACCTAGAATTGAACGACTGTACCCAATGGCCGGAAGGCTGACTGTATGTCACTGCGCATCCACAACACGCTGAGCGGGCAACTGGAGGAGTTCAAACCCCTCCAAGACAACCAGGTAGGCATGTATACTTGTGGGCCTACTGTATACGATTTCCCCCACATCGGGAATTACCGGACATTCGTCTTCCAGGACATCCTGCGGCGCTGGCTGAAGTACCGGGGGTACACGCTCCGGCACGTTATGAACCTGACCGACGTGGACGACAACACCATTCGAAAATCCAAAGCCGTGAGCATGTCGTTGCGCGACTACACTGCGAAATACATCGAAGCGTTCCAGGTGGACCGCCAACTCCTGAGCCTCGAGGATCCTGAAATCGTGGTGCGCGCCACCGACTCGATCGACGACATGGTGAAGATGATCCAGACGCTGATCGAGAAAGGCTACGCCTACGCGAGCGAGGGATCGATTTACTTCCGCGTGGCCGCTTTCCCACACTATGGCCAACTGACCAAGATCGATCTTTCGGGAATTCGCGACGGAGCGCGGATTGATTCCGATAAGTACGACAAGAACAATGCCCGCGACTTTGCGCTCTGGAAAGCGCCCAAGGAGGGCGAGCCTTTCTGGGAAACGCCCATTGGCCCCGGGCGCCCCGGCTGGCACATCGAGTGCTCCGTGATGTCGATGAAATACCTGGGCGAGACTTTCGACATTCACTCCGGCGGCGTCGATCTCATATTCCCTCATCACGAGAACGAGATTGCGCAAAGCGAGGCGGCCACGGGCAAGCCCTTCGTGCGCTATTGGCTGCACGCCGAGCACCTGATCGTTAACGGCGAGAAAATGTCGAAGTCGCTGGGAAATTTCTATACGCTGCGCGATTTGATAGGGCAAGGCTACAAACCTTCGGCCATCCGGTATTTGCTGGCGGCTGTCCCTTACCGGCGGCACTTGAACTTCACCTTCGAGGGTCTGCACCAGGCAGAGCAGTCCATCGAAAGGCTGAGGAATTTCCGGCTGCGGTTGACCCAGGAGAAGTTTCCCGCGGGGCAGAACACGGCTCTCGAGGACCGGGCCCGCGCCGCCTGCCGGGCGTTTGAAGAGGCGATGGACGACAACCTGAACACCGCCGAGGCCCTGGGCGCGGTTTTCGCCATGGTGCGGGACGCGAACACAGCCATCGACCGCGGCGAATTCCGGGCGGACGATCGGGCCGCCTTCCTCGACACGCTGGAACGCTGGGACCGCGTTTTCGCCGTCCTCGAAGATAACGACAACGCCAAGCTGCGGCAATTCGGGGTGACGAGAGAAGCCGCGCCGCGTGCCGGAGGGCCTGCGGAGACAGCGATGCCCGCGGCGGTGGAGTCCGGGGCAGCCGGCAACGGCCACGGAAGCACTGCGATGTTGGGATCGCTGACCGACGAAGAAATCGACCGGTCGATCGCGGAGCGCAACGAGATGCGCCGCAAGGGCAATTACGGTCGCGCCGATGAAATCCGCCAGAATCTTCACAAGGCCGGTGTTATACTCGAGGACAGCAAGGCGGGAACGCGCTGGAAACGGAAATAGGCATGTCTAGTATTCCCAGTCGGAAGCTATTTGAAGAGTTTAGCTCGCCCAGCGGGCGTAAGAATTTAGCCCATGGCGTAAGCCGTGGGTCAATGAGTCCTCCCTCACCCCCGTCCCCTCTCCCGCCCGAGCGGGAGAGGGGTGCCAATGGCGGGGTGAGGGCCATTCAACCCAGGGCTTGCGCCCTGGGCTACTATCTTTCGCCCCTAACAGGGCTCCGCGAACACGGGCCGCGCGAGGAAGACTTCATCCACGAACTTCTTATTCGCGACGCTAGCCTGCGGCTCAGGCTTCCTCATTCCGCCCGCCCTAACCTATTCGGTGGGGACTAATATCTCTCCATGTAATACATCATATAAAAACACAGAGACAGCAGGGGCCCGCTGGCCACGGGGCCACGCGATGTGCCGCCCTGCAGGATTCGCAAAGGAGGATTCACATGGAGAGCAAAGTTCCCTCAATCAAGACGCCGCTGCCCGGTCCGGAAGCCCGGAAGATCCTGGCCCTCGATCAGGAATTCGTCTCGCCCTCATACACACGGGATTACCCCCTGGTCGCGAAGCGCGGGCAGGGCGCGACCGTGGAAGATGTGGATGGGAATCTGTTTCTGGATTTCGCCGCAGGCATTGCGGTGGTGTCGACCGGCCATTGTCACCCCGACGTCGTGCGCGCCATCCAGCGCCAGGCGGAAACGCTGATTCACATGTCGGGCACAGACTTCTACTACCCCCTGCTGGCTCAACTGGCGGAGAAGCTGGCGGAAATCACTCCCGGCAAGTTTCCGAAGCGCGTGGTGTTCGGAAATTCCGGCGCCGAAGCCATTGAAGCCGCCATCAAGATGGCGCGTTACCACACCCGGCGAGAGCGCCTGATTGCGTTTCTGGGCTGTTTCCACGGCCGGACTTTGGGCGCGCTTTCACTGACCGCAAGCAAGGCCGTGCAGCGGCGCGGTTTTGGCCCATTGCTCGCCGGAGTGACGCACGTTCCCTACCCCAATCCCTACCGCTGCTCCACGGGCCACGGCGCTTCGGAATGCGATTGCGACTGCACGGATTACATCGAGAACCAACTCTTTAGAACCGCTGTGCCCGCGGATGAAGTCGCGGCAATTGTCGTGGAGCCCATCCAGGGCGAGGGAGGATACATCGTGCCCCCGCCGGGCTTTCTGGGCAGGCTGCGCGAAATCGCGGATCGTCACGGGATCCTGCTGATCTTCGACGAAGTCCAGTGCGGAATGGGGCGCACAGGGAAGATGTTCGCCTGTGAACACTCCGGCGTTGTGCCGGACATCCTGGTGACGGCCAAGGGGATTGCTTCCGGCTTGCCGCTCGGCGTTGCGGTGGCACGAGCGGACGTGATGAATTGGGGCCCGGGCGCGCATGCTTCTACGTTCGGGGGAAATCCTGTGGCTTGCGCGGCGGCGATGGAAACGATTCGGCTACTCGAAGAAAAGTACGTTGCCAATGCAGCGCGCATGGGAGATTACATCCTTGCGCGGTTGGCGGATTGGCCGCGCCGCCATCCTTCGGTGGGGCATGTGCGAGGACGCGGACTGATGATCGGGATTGAGCTGGTCAAGAGCCAGGAAACCCGTGAACCCAACCCGGAGGCGCGCGACAAGGTCATTGAGAACGCGTTCCAGAAGGGTTTGCTCATTCTGGGTTGCGGGGCAAGCACCGTGCGCCTGATGCCGCCTTTGATCATCGAGCCGGAGCAAGCAGATACGGCGCTCGATATCCTCGAGCGGTGCCTTTCTGAGGTGGAGCAGTGAGCGGAAGACCGCGTTTGTCATTCTGAGGCCACGCTCTTTGGGCCGAAGAATCTCAGCAGTTTTTGCGAGTTGAGGGGCAGACCACGGAAACTGCCGAGATCCTTCGTCGTCCCGATCAGATCGGGACTCCTCAGGATGACAAGACTGGCGTGTCGTCCCAAAGCGGACGAGTGTTGTTATAATGAGTTTGTTAGCCCGATTGATATATCGCGCGCTGGTTTGGAAAGAGCGTCAACGTGCCTCGAGGGCAGCTTCCGTTCAATCGACACCGCGGGGCGAATCGGAGAGCCTGGACCTTGGCGCACGCGGCGAAACTCTGGCCTATTGGTATCTGCGCCAAGCAGGATATACTGTAGTAGCGCGAAACTGGCGCGCCCGTTCAGGCGGGGGAGAACTTGACTTGGTGGGGTGGGAAGGACCCACCTTGGCGTTTGTGGAAGTGAAGACCAGAACTTCTCAGGTCGCGGGCCCACCCGAGGAAGCTGTTACTCCCAACAAACAGCGGCGGGTCATCAAGGGAGCCAAGGAGTATCTGCGGCAGCTCAAGCGGAAACCCTTGAGTTGCCGGTTTGATGTTGTGAGCGTCTCGCTGCACCCGGCGGCGGGCCTCGAAGTCAGGCTGATCAAAGATGCTTTCAAAGCCTGATGCGACGCCCATCGACCGCATGCAGCCTTTAAAAGGAGTGTAACTTTGCCCGAACTAAGAAAAGACCCCATCACCGGGCGATGGGTGATCATTGCGACCGGCCGGGCCACGCGGCCCACGGATTTCGTCCGGGATAAAGTCCTGATCCGCGGTTCCGGCTTCTGTCCATTCTGCTACGGGAACGAAAGTAAGACGCCGCCGGAAATTCAGGCCTACCGCAGCGACGGCAGTGGGCGCAACACACCCGGTTGGACGCTGCGCATTGTGCCCAACAAATTCCCCGCTCTGGGCATTGAAGGAACACTCAACCGGCAGGGTGAAGGCCTTTACGATAAGATGAATGGCATCGGGGCGCACGAGGTCATCATTGAAACGCCGCAGCACAACCTGACCCTGGCCACCATGCCCACCTCGCGCGTCGAGGACGTGCTCTGGGCCTATCGGGATCGAATTCTAGACCTGGAAAAAGACAAACGCTTCAAATACATTCTGATCTTCAAAAACCACGGAGAGGCTGCCGGTGCTTCGCTCGAACATACGCACTCCCAGCTCATCGCGCTGCCCGTGGTGCCCAAGCGCGTGCGCGAAGAGGTTGACGGGGCGCGCGAACATTACAATTTCAAAGAGCGCTGCATCTTCTGCGATATTCTCCGCCAGGAGAAAGAGAAGAGTGTGCGCCTGATCGCGGAGAATGACGCTTTCGTGGTGATCGCACCGTTCGCTCCTCGTTTCCCTTTTGAGATGTGGATTATACCGAAGACCCACCAGTGCGCGTTCGAGCAATCCCATAAAGCGGAGTTCGAGCAGCTTGCCCCGATTTTGCAGGATATGCTCGCGCGACTCGACCGCGTGCTGGAGTTCCCTGCCTACAACTACATCATCCATACCGCGCCCATCGGCGAGTCCGCGGAGGACTACTACCACTGGCACCTCGAAATCATGCCCAAGTTGACGAAGGTCGCGGGATTTGAATGGGGTACGGGGTTCTACATTAATCCCACTTCACCGGAGGAGTCCGCCAAGTTCTTGCGCGAGGCGGCGAAGCCCGTGGAAACTCCTGCCGTCGCGCAGTGAGGAAGCAGGTTAATGCAGTGGCTGGTGGCTACAAGCTGTTTCAAAACGTGGTGGAACGTACTGAACTCCATTAGCCTCTATGCAGGGGAAGGGCCGCTGAATGGCGCGAAGGACATCCAACCAGACATCGACGGCTCAGCCCCGCAGGGGCTGGACATGAGTAGCCGGGGGCAGCGCCCCCGGAAACGTGGCCCCTCCTACCCTACCCCTTCTCCCCGCAGGCGGGGAGAGGGGTGCCGAAGGCGGGGTGTGGGGCCTTTCACCCCCGGCTCCTCAATTGGCTCCCCTCCTGGGAGCAGCGACGATCGGCGCTAGGACCCCACTGCCGGTGGAGCATTGGCTTCCCGCGTATTCGGAAACCCCAGTTTCGATCAGGTGCAGGAGGTTTTGAAACAGCTTAGAGTTCTTCGGGGTTCCTGCAAACCTGATTTCTCCGTCACTCGCCACTAGGGGCACTGTTAGCTTGACTTCGCCAATCTCCGCTTTCTATAATCTCGTGAGGAGCAAGCTAGGTGAGCGAGCGGGAATAACTCAGTGGTAGAGTGCGACCTTGCCAAGGTCGAAGTCGCGGGTTCGAATCCCGTTTCCCGCTCCAAAGCTTCTGTGACAAGTGACAAGTGTTCAGCAGGGACGAGTCGAGTCAGGATTCTGCTCGTCACTTGTCACTCGTCGCTGCTTCACGGCGCGGTACCCAAGTGGCAAGGGAGAGGTCTGCAAAACCTTTATGCGTGAGTTCGATTCTCACCCGCGCCTCCACTCATTCTGATCCCATCATCTCGACCAGACCGTTCACAATTCCCTTCTCCGCGCAACCTGGCTTCAGGTGGGAGGCCGTGTTTTCGTAGCTGATCGGATCAAAGGCGTCGTCGCTGGGGATGTAGCCGCTCGATCCATTGGCGTGGGTGACCATGACGATGGCATTGAAAGGCGAGTCTATCTTCAAGTGCAGATAGATGCGCGTGAAAACTTCACCTGATACTCCTGCCAAAGCCACGCTGTTGAGCTTCACCATGCTGAGGCGAATACTGACAGGGTCAGCGTCCTCAAAGGCGTACTCGGTGCGCGGCGTGGAGCCCGGAGCTACCCGGCGCCCGGGACAGTCAATGACTCGCTCGGAGGCTTCGATTCGAGCCTGCGACGACATCGTCGCAATACTATTCGCTACGCGTACGGACTCTTCTCCGAGAATTCTCCCCAGACCGTCGACCATAGTGAAATCTTCGCCGCGATCTTCCGTGATTGGGTTTTGATCTCCTGCCGCGCCGCTCGTCCAGATGGCGACAGGACCTTCGCCGCCCGCCTTCTCCTCCGCCCCAGTCTCCAACTCCCATCCCGCGTCGCTGCGGGTAGGGATCTTGCCCTGGAAGTACTGCTCGACGTAGCGGGAGGTCGCGCCGGCCAGATCACCTGTTATGGCAAGATTGTCAGGCCCCATAACCACCGCATGTACGGGGTAGTTAATAAAAAAAGCAATGGGCTTGCCGGCCATGTCGGCGAATTTGAGAACCGCCACGGTTTTGTCAGAAGGTCCGTCAGGGTTGTAGCCGAGCCACCACCACCCGTTCTTGGGGAAGAACTCGCGGCGATTGATGTTCACATAGGCTTTGCCGGTCCCGAATCCGAACTGCGCGGGCTGGAGATTTGCCTTGGCTTGGCGCACGGCCTCGAACGCGTCGTTCTCCAATCTGGCGGTGTAGGCAATCGTCGGGTCGGAGGGCGGAGTTTTGCCGTACATGTTAGCCGGCGAAGGCGCGCTGTGATCGTGAACCGCCGCGAGCAGAAGATGATCCGCCGGAATAGCCAGCTCTTTGGCAATCCGCTGCGAAAGCTCGCCCCACACGGGGTTGGGCACGCCGATCAGCTCCCATGCCACAAGCGCCGCCTGGCTCGTGCCATCGCTGACTACAATGGCCCGCACATAAATGTGATCGTGAATTCGCTGGAAGCCTTGGGTCCTTCCCCCATAGCCTGACATGGGGAGCGCGGCGTCAGGGGCCGGTGTAATGTCGACGCGCGCTGCGCCAACCTGAAGAGCTCCGCGTGACGCGCCAAATGATACCAAGCAAGAAGTAGCTAACAAAACGACCAGGCAAACACAGATACGGAAGGGCCGTGCATTCCCCATCGTAGTCTCCTTCAGCCGGTTTTCCGACCCCAAAGGTTATCACACTATTTGCCTGACAGGCGCGCCGGGACGACCCTGAAAGGAAGTGGAGGACAGCCACAAGGGCCCCGCTACAACACCAAGGTGGTGCGAAAATCTCCCCTTGACTGTTGACAGGAGAGAATCCATAATTACCTGTCGATAACTGAGGGGAGATTTCTATAACTGACGGCTGAAAGCTGAGAGCTCAGAGTGCGCTGGTTTCACAAACTGCCGCTTCGCCTCCGATCCCTGTTCAGGCGCAGATTTGTCGAACAGGAACTCAACGACGAACTCCGCTTCCACCTCGAGCGAATGATTGAGGCGAAGGTCGCGACGGGAATGCCCGCCGAGGAAGCCCGTTATGCAGCCCTGCGTGAGTTGGGGGGCGCGGAGCAGATCAAAGAGGAGTGTCGCGACATGCGGAGGGTCAATCTCATTGAGAACCTCATTCAAGACGTTCGCTACGGCCTGCGAGTTTTGGCCAAATCGCCAGGCTTCACGGCTGTCGCGGCACTCACCCTCGCCCTTGGGATTGGGGCGAATACTGCCATCTTCAGCCTGATTGACTCTGTGATGCTGCGGATGCTTCCCGTCGCGAGACCTCGAGATTTACTTCAGGTAAAAATTCGCATTCCACAGCGTCCTGGCGAACCCTCGGGCGCATTCACCGATCCCTTGTGGGAACAGGTACGTGCCCAGCAGGACGTTTTCTCACATGTCTTCGCCTGGGGCGGGGCCAACAATGGTGAAGATTCACTCAAATTCGATCTCACCGAGGGCGGGAAGGTTCACCCGGCACACGGACTTTGGGTGAGTGGCAGCTTTTTTGCTGGCCTGGGCCTTCGCCCCGCCCTCGGCCGCTTGATTGCCCCACCCGATGACCAGCGCGGGTGCCGAGGCGTGGCAGTTCTCAGCTACGGCTTCTGGAAGGACCACTACGGGGGTGATGAGCGAGCAGTGGGCGCCAGTCTCGCGCTCGGCTGGCACGCCTTTGAAGTGATTGGCGTTGCGCCACCCGGATTTTATGGCATAGAAGTGGGGGAGAAGTTCGACGTTGCGTTGCCGATCTGTTCGACGGATCTGTTCGACGAGAAGGAATCGCGGCTCGACGATCGCTCCTGGTGGTGGCTCCAGATCGTTGGCCGCATCAAACCCGGAATGAGCCGCGCCCGAGCGAGCGCGCGACTGGCCGCACTCTCGCCGGGGATCTTCACCGCCGCTTTGCCCCAGGATTGGGCCCCGGCTGGGCAAAGAGCCTTCGTGAAGCGCACGCTGTTCGCTGTTCCTGCTGCAACGGGAGTCTCTGAGTACGGCTTGCGTGAGCAGTTCGGGAGGCCGCTCGATATCTTGATGGCCCTTGTCGTGGCCGTGCTGCTCATTGCCTGTGCGAACATCGCGGGCTTGATGCTGGCCAGGGCGGTTGTCCGGCATAAGGAGATTGCGGTGCGTCAGGCGCTGGGTGCGAGCCGCACGCGGCTGGTTCGTCAACTGCTGACGGAGTGCATCCTGCTTTCTTCCGCCGGAGCGTTGCTGGGCATCGTCCTCGCCCGCTGGGGCTCAGCGCTCCTGGTCCGCTCCATCTCCACGACAAGAAGCATTGTGTTCCTGGACCTTTCTCCGGACAGTCGCATTCTCGGCTTCACGGCCCTAGTGGCTGTGGTTACAGGCATCCTATTCGGGCTGCTGCCCGCGTTGCGGTCCACGCGAATTTCCCTGACTTCGGCCATGAAGGGCAGCCAGGCGATGGAAATCGGGCGGTCTCTGCGCTTTCGCACGCGCAAGTGGATTATCGCATCCCAAGTAGCACTTTCTTTCGTTCTATTGGTGGCGGCCGGTCTGCTGTTGCGAAGCTTCGCCAAACTCGTGACGCTCGACCTCGGCTTCGACCGTAACAACGTCCTGCTGGTGAGTACGGATCTCGAGGCGGCAAGGGTGGCGCCGAACCTGCAACCTGCCGTCGACGAATCCATCGAGACCATCCTGGGTGCGCTTCCGGGGGTGGCTTCTGTGGGGCGCTCGTTCAGAACGCCCATGGAAGGAGGCGCGTGGAGCCAGCCCATTACTACGGACTGGTCAAAGGAGATCTCTCCTGAGGAAGCGGAGACCTGGATGAACGCCGTTTCTCCTGGATACTTTGCGGCACTTCGCATGCCATTGCTAGCCGGCCGCGGTTTTGCCCCTGCCGACAGCGCAACGAGCCCGCGCGTGGCAATCGTCAACCAGACTCTGGCCCGTCGGTTTTTTCCAGGCCATAATCCTCTCGGCAAGGTTTTGCGCGTCCAGCAATCCTCCGGAGAGAAGGGGCCTCCCATCGAAATCGTCGGACTCGTCAAAGATGCGAAATATGAGTTTGTCCGCGAGGATACTCATCCCACCGCCTTCTTCCCCATCAGCCAGTTTCCAGCCCGGGCGGCGGGACAGACCTTCGAGTTGCGAACAGCCATCCGGCCCTCTGCCCTTGTCCCGGCGGTTCAATCCGCGGTCAGCGGTATAAATAGGGGAATTCCGCTGGAGATCCACACCCTGGCAGAACAGGTGAATGATTCGATCGTGCAGGAGCGGTTGCTGGCCATGCTCTCCGGCTTCTTCGGCGTTTTGGCGTTACTCCTGGCGATGGTGGGCCTCTATGGCACGTTCAACTACCTGGTGGCACAGCGCCAGGCGGAGTTCGGCATCCGCATGGCCATGGGCGCCGCCCCGGGATCGATTCTGTGTCTGGTGATGCGCGATCTGGTTACGGTGCTAGCGGCAGGCCTGGTGATCGGCGGCTGCCTATCGCTTGCGGCCACGAGGATCCTCGAACAACTGTTGTTTGGCCTCGGACGCTATGATGCAGTGACCATGATTTTAACTGTCGCCGTGCTCTCGACGGTCGCGCTGCTGGCAGGCTACTTCCCAGCGCGGCGGGCGACCAAGGTCGATCCCCTGGTAGCGTTGAAGTACGAGTAGAATCGGGATTCGGAAGAAGGTTACATCGAGCGACTGTCATCCTGAGCGAAGCGAAGGATCTCCGCAGTTGATCGTAGTTCGTTGAGATCGAGACGAACTGCAGCGATTCTTCGCTACGCTCAGGATGACAGGTTCGCAGTCAGGGCTGAAACATGCGTTGGCTTCACAAATTCCCGCTGCGGCTCCGCTCGCTCTTGCTGAAGAGTCGAGTCGAAGACGAACTGAGCGGAGAACTCCGCTTTCACCTGGAAAAGTTGATTGAGGAGAAGGTCTCGCGAGGGATGACAGCGGAAGAAGCCCGATATGCGGCGCTGCGAGAGTTGGGCGGCGTCGAGCAGATCAAAGAGGAGTGCCGAGATATGCGCCGATTGAGCTACCTCGAAAACTTCCTGCAGGATGTCCATTTCGGTTTGCGCCAGTTGCGTCGCAGTCCTGGCTTTGCGGTGGTCGCGCTTCTATCGCTTGCACTGGGCATCGGCGCTAACACGGCAATCTTCCAGCTTCTGGATGCGGTTCGCCTACGCATGCTTCCAGTTGAAAACCCCCAGCAGCTTGCCGAAGTGCGTCTAACCAACTTACGCGGACGCTTGGGAAGTTTTTTTAACTGGCACCCTATGCTCACTAATGCCATTTGGGAACAGATCCGGGCGAATCCCGAGCCCTTTTCCGGCGTTGCGGCCTGGGCGCCTGACGGCATCAATCTGGCCCCGCGCGGAGAAGTACATCTGGTGCGCGGCATCTGGGTGAGCGGCGATTTGTTCAACGTGCTGGGCGTTCATCCCCTTCTGGGCCGAACCTTCACGAAGGCGGACGATCAGCTCGCCTGCGGCGCCGGTCCGGGCGCGGTCGTGAGTTACTCGTTCTGGCAACGCGAGTTGGGCGGCGAGGCGTCCGCCATTGGCAGATCGTTGACGATTGATTATCATCCCGTCGAAGTCCTGGGGGTAACGCCGGCAGATTTCTTCGGCCTCGATGTTGGCCATACTTTCGATGTGGCGCTCCCCATCTGCTCGCAACCGGTTCTAGGGGGCGAGGACAACTACCTCGACACGAAATATGATTGGTGGCTTACGGTCATCGGCCGCCTGAAACCGGGTTGGACGCTCGAGAAAGCGACGGCGTATCTGGGCTCGACTTCGCCGGGAATCTTTGAGGCCACGCTGCCGTCCGCCTACGATGCGGAGCACGCCAAGAAGTATCTCGCTTTCAAGTTGGCGGCATACCCGGCAGGTAGCGGCATCTCGTCTCTGCGTCAAAGCGCGTCGGATCCTCTGGGGCTGCTCCTGGCTATCACCGGCCTGGTGCTCCTGATCGCTTGCGCCAATCTGGCCAACCTCATGCTGGCGCGCGCCAGCGCGCGCGAACGCGAGGTCGCCGTGCGTTTGGCGTTGGGCGCCACCCGCCGCAGGCTTATCCGGCAATTGCTCGCCGAAAGCCTTCTGCTGGCGGTGGCCGGCGCGGGCGCGGGATTGCTGCTGGCCGGCGCGCTCGCCCGCTTTCTCACCTCGTTCCTAAGCACCCGGTTCAATGAGGTGTTCTTGAATCTTAATCCCGATTGGCGCGTATTTGCCTTTACGGCCGGCGTGGCGAGTGTCGCCACCGTTTTGTTTGGGTTAATGCCTGCCTTGCGCGCCACGCGCATCGCCCTCGGTGAGGCGATGAAGGCAGGAGGCCGTGGGCTTACGGCGGACCGGCAGCGCTTCGGCCTTCGCCGCGTGCTGGTGATCTCGCAAGTCGCTTTCTCGCTGGCGTTGATTGTCGTCGCGCTGCTCTTCACCCGAAGCCTGCGCAACCTGCTCACCGTAGATCTGGGATTCCAGCGCACCGGCGTTCTGGTCACCAATCTCGATTTCACCCAGCTCCATTTGGCGGCCCGCCACCTGACTTTCAAGCGAGAACTGCTCGACCGGCTTCGTTCCACGCCAGGAGTGGAATCCGCCTCGGACGCAGCTATTGTCCCCATCAGCGGAAGCTCATCGAACCGCACCGTCTGGCTGGCGGGCTCGGACCCATCGCAAGCCAAGAGTTCCTGGTTCAACTGGGTGAGCCCGGATTTCTTCAAAACGATGGGAACTCCGCTGCTTGCAGGGCGTGACTTCAACGATCTTGATACACCCAAATCCCCCAGGGTTGCGATCGTGAATGAGGCCTTTGTTCGGCAATTCTCCACTGGGGCGAACCCGCTCGGCAAAAGGATATGGCAAAAGGCAGAGCTTGGACAGCCGCAGGTTGCGTATGAAATCGTTGGATTGGCGAAGAACACGAAGTATCAAGATCTTCGCGAGGACTATCCGCCCTTGATCTACGTCCCAATGTCCCAACTCGATGACTGCCGTGGCGGATGCGTGGATTCGGACACGATCCTGATTCGTTCCAATAGCTCCTTTGCCAGCCTCATCCCACGCGTCAAGCAGGCCATTGCGCAAGCGAACCCGGATATCTCGATTGAGTTCAAATCATTGCGGGGCATGATTCATGACCAGCTAATCGGAGAGCGCCTGATGGCGACGTTATCGGGTTTTTTCGGAGTTTTGGCTGCCTTGCTGGCCGTCGTCGGCCTCTACGGCGTGATGTCCTACATGGTGGCCCGGCGGACGAATGAGATAGGAATTCGCATGACGTTAGGCGCTGGACGGGGCGAGATCACACGCATGATCCTTCGCGAAGCTGCAGCGCTGCTGAGTGTTGGGCTTGGCGTTGGCCTGGTGCTGGCGCTTGCCGGGGCCAGAGCGCTAGGTTCCGTGCTCTTCGGCCTCAAAGCCTATGATCCCTTGACGCTCGTTGCGGCCACCGCATTGCTCGCTGTGGTCGCCGTGGCGGCGAGCTATCTGCCCGCGCGCCGCGCCACGAAGGTCGATCCCATGGTGGCGCTCAGATATGAGTAAGAGGATTACGAGAGCCGGATGACCCCCGGGAAGCCGTCAAAACCGGAATCAAAACTCAAGATCCGGCTGATCCCATGCTGCTCCATGGCGGCGAGATGGATGGCATCGCGCGCTGAAAGTCGTTTCTGCCCCAGGACAATCTGCTTGGCGCGCTCGGCGGTCGACCGCGTTATCTCCAACACCTGATCGACAATTCCAAGCAAAGCGTCGAACGCCGGCTGGATAGCGTCACGGCGGTTGATGGCAACATACCGATGCATAATCTCTTGCAGGACCTCCGCGTCGGTGACGAGGCGTTCGCGGTCGCTGACCAATCGCTCCAGCAATCCCTGTGCATCACTCTTGTGAGGGTGTGGCGAGCCCACCAAATACATGGGAATGTTCGAATCGACCAGAATCACCGATGTGCTCCCGATCCATACCCCGCCTCAATCTCCGCCAGCATGCGGGCGATATCTGCCGTGGGGTAATCCATTCGCGTTGCGGCGCGGATGACGGCCAGCTTTTTGCTCACATCGCCCAAGGGCTCACGACGATGTGCCTGGCTGAGTGCTTGTCGGACCCATTCGGCGACCGACATTTGGCGGGAGCGGGCGGCGCGCCTGATCTCACGATATTCAGGGTCCTTGAGTATGACCTGGAGTCGCTTAGGCATCGAATGAGTATAATTGACTCATGCTGATGAGTCAATCTCATCGGCGTCATTCGTTGGCGTCAGTCTTTGCGATGCCAGTCCCGCGCAAACGGGTACAGCACCTGCAGACATTACCAATTCAACCGCAGCGAAAACTGTATTTGGCGGGAGTTCTCGGCGGAACTGATATTCCCAAAGTTCGAGGTGCCGTAAATCAGCCCGGGCCGGTCGAAATTGGGATGGTTGGTCAGATTGAAGAAATCAGACCGAAATACAAATCCAAACCGTTCGTTCAATCGCATCTGCCGTTCAAGGCTCGTATCCCAAGCTGCCAGTCCGGGACCGGTAATGACGTTGCGGCCTTCATTTCCGGGGATGCTGAATGCTCCGAGGCTATCGTAATAGATCGGAGGAGGCGCAAAGGCGTTGGTGTTGAACCAGCGCGTGGGAGTGCGCAGACCAGCAGACAGATTGGGATTGGCGATCAGGTCTGGCCGGTCTGTGCCGTTCGAGTCAGTGCCGCTCAAGGCGGTGGCCAGCAGGGCCGTGAGGGGCTGCCCGGATTGAAGCGTCACAATGTTCGAAAGGTCCCAGTTGCCCAGCACGCGCGCTCCGGTTCCGCCGCGCAGCCACTGGCGACCAGGGCCGAAAGGCAGTTGCCAGTTACCCGAGAAAACGAAACGCTGCCGCACGTCGAAATCCGAGAGGCCCCGCTCGGCCTTCAGGTCATACACGTTCTGAGCTTGATTGGTTCCGTTAAGCCCCGAAGCCGTGTCGATTGACTTGCCGAAAGTGTAGCCACCCACGAAAGAAAGACCGCGGGAGAAGCGCCGTTCCAGGCGCGCGATCAAGGCGTTGTAGTTCGAGTTAACATCGGTGGCCCGGATGAACTGGTTCGAGCCGGGTTGCGGATGATAACCCCGTCTTTCATCCGGCAAGTTGGGGACACCCTGGTTCTGCAACGAGCGGCGAGGCAGTTTGTGTCCGTCGGATCCCGCGACGCTTATAGAGAGAACTGTATTGGACGCGATTTGGTGATCGGCCGATAAGCTCCATTCGTAGACATAGCCGTTACGCAAATTAGGCGGCGAAGATATGGCGGTGGGCTCGGAATTACCGAGGGTGTAGGCAAGCGGATAAGTGAGGATGGGCGGGGCATACGACTGCCCGCATGCGCCGGGGCCGTAGAACCGGCAGGTGTCGAGGCCGAAAAGGAACTCGGTAATAGGGGCGCTAAGGCGCGTTTCGGAAGCGTAGTCAAGTTCGCCAAGAGAGTTAAAGACCCCGAATCCGCCGCGCAAGGAAGTGGTGTGACGCCGGCTGAGATCGTATGCGAACCCGAAACGCGGCGCCCAGCCGGCCCAATCCGGACGGATGAGCGACGGCGGCAGGCCGGCTTGCTGAGACGTGATGAAGGATAGCCCATAGAGCTTCTGAAGGCTCTGAATCAGCGGTTCCGCGATCAACGCCGCCGCCTGTTGCTTGTCGTTCCGCACAATAAAGCGCGTCGCGTCACTGGGGTCGAGAATCGACGCACGCCCGTCGGCGTTGGTAGGTGGCGAGTAAAACTCCTCTCGCAAGCCGTAAGTAAGGGTCAGGCGGCGCGTGGCGTGGAACTCGTCCGAGAAATAAGCGCCGAAGTAGTCCAGGCGATCGTTTCCACCGGAGTTTCCCGCCTGGGCATAAGAGAGGAAGGGACGGCCCAGCAGAAAATCCGAAAAGGCGGTTCCGGAAACCGAGCTTGCGCCGTCGCTGAAAGAGAAAACCCCTTGTCCAAAATCCTCGACCAGATAAAAGAGGCGATACCGCCGCAAGTCGGCGCCGAACTTCCAGGTGTGCCGGCCGCTGACCCACGCTACGTTATCGGTGAACTGGAAAGTACTGTCCTTGCGGATTTGAGGTTGGAAGATATCGCTATCACCCATGTCAGCGTAGCCGGGAACGTCAATGGCGGGAATGCCGTCGTTGGTGGATCCCGGTGCGCGGGTGATTCCCAGCGACTCGAGAAATCCGCTGTGAATGTTCTGAGCTTCTTTGGTTCCGAAATAATAAGCGTAACCGAAACGAAAATCGTTGATGAGCGTCGGCCGAAAAACCGACGTGATGCCGAGCGCGAGGTTCCTTCCCGTGTCGTCATGGTTGGTGCCGAAGCCTGGCGGCGCTGAGGGGTTATTTGCGAAGGAATCCGGCACGAAGGGAAAGAGTTGCCGCTGATTGAACAGGAGGAATCGCCCGAAGAGCTGGTGTTTCGGCGTCAGCTCGTCGTCAATCCGGGCCATCGCCTGATCTGCAGTGACGCTGTGAAGCCCCACATTGATATCGTTGTTTTCGCCGGGAGCCGCCCCAGAATTGTTCGGCAACGGAATACGATCCAGGAGAGCACGGGACACCGGGTCGATGCTTGAGGCCGGGATGATGTTCCCCTGAAACGGCTGCCCTGTACCGGGATTGATAAGAGCAGGAAAGGGATTGCCCGTTTCAGGATTAATACCACTGAAATCCCCTGCGCGGATGGCGGCGGTCGGCAGCAAGGTAGTGTTGGTAATACTCTGGCGAATCCGCAAACCTTCGTAATTCGTGAAAAAGAACGTGCGGTTGCGGCGGATCGGGCCGCCCAGGCTCGCGCCAAACTGGTTCTGGTGATAAGGCGGGATGGGAAGGGCCGGGTCGTCGAAAAAGTTCTTGGCGTCGAGCGCGCTGTTGCGCACAAACTCGTAGGCCGTACCTGAGAAGCGGTTGCTGCCGGAGCGAGACGCGATGTTGACTTGCGCGCCCGAAGTGATGCCCTGGTCGGTCCCGTAAGAGTCCTCGACGACGCGAAACTCCCGGATCGCGTCGATCGAAGGGTTCACCGTCAGGCTGTAAGCAAAAGGCTCCATCAGCGTCACGCCGTCCAGCGAAAAGTTGTTCCGCTCGGAGCGTTGCCCATTGACCGAGAAGCCCAAACCCAACGCCGGGGTGTTGAACTGCTGCGTCGAGCCATTCGAATAAGGAGGAGTTGCACCCGCCGCGAGTAACGCGAGCTGCGAAAACTCGCGACCGTTCAGTGGAAGAAGCGCCACCCGGCGATTCTCGATTTCATCTCCGATGGCCGGCGATGCCGCTTCGACAAGGGGCGGTCGAGCGTCCACCTGGACTTCAGTTTTCGAGGGGGAAATTTGCAGGTGAATGTCTACGCGCGCAGGTTCTCCAACTCGCAGCACCAACCCGCGCTCGACCTTGGAAACGAAACCTGTCTTGGCAATTTCAAGTTCGTAGTTACCTACAGGCAAAAAAGGAAAACTGTAAAAACCATTCGCGTCCGTCTGAACCTGGCGAACCTGGCCCGTGGCAGGATTGCGAAGCTCGAGCGAGGCCGCGGGAATCGCTGCGCCGCTCTGATCGAGCACCATTCCCTCCAGGTGACTGTTCCAAGTCTGCGCGTGGAGATTTCGAGCCGGTATGGTGGCGAGAAGTTGTAGAGTTATGACAGCGGCCAAGAAGGATTTCACCACAGAGGACACGGAGATCACAGAGAGAAAAGCACAGCTCTTCACAGTGGACTCTGTGACCTCTGTGGTGAGGCTTTTCAAGGTTTGGTTCCACATCTAATTTTCTGCTTGGGGCATTAGGGAAGGGACAGTGGTGGGCGCCTGAAGGCGTGTTCGCGCTCCCCACCTCTGGCGGTGGGTACACACTCGCGCCTCAGGTCACATCCGTCCTGACCTTCTCCCATCCGGACTGTACCGTCGGCCCCGGAGTTTCACCGGATCCTGGGGCTTGCAGGCCCTCCGAGCTCAGTCTGGGAATTCTCCCGGACGCACTGCGCCGGCTTGAGCGCTTCGGACCACCCCTCGCGGGCTTTACCGCCGATTGGGAATTGGGAAGGCGCGCAATTAATTCCTTCCCTCACCCTGCCCCGAAGGTCGGGTAATTTCAGGAGAATCTTAGCATTTCTTCCGCAGGTAATACAAGAGACAGAATCTCGTTTCCCGTAGAGGCGGTTCGCGAACCGCCCCTATATGACTTATAATTGCCGTTTGTCTTGTTAAGCATTCAGTGATGACTCTGGAAACAAATGGCTGAACCACAGAATCAGAGTACTCGTCGCCGCGGTGAGCCGTGGGCAGCAGGGTCGGTGCTGGGGTATGCCTCGGCGAACATTTTCGATCGTCTTGGCGTCATTCATGCCGATCCGCTGATCGGGCCCTTTCTCCGCGGCGTGCCGAGCCTGTTCTTAGGCATCTTTCTGGTCTGGAGGCACCACACCCTGGACCAAATCAAGCCCGCTTCCCCCCGCTATATTGGCCGCCGTGCCATTTTATCTTTCATTTGGGCGGGCATTGTCTCGACTCTAGGATTGTTTCTCTTTTACTATGCCATCCGCCTGGGCGGGGTGACCGTAACCATTCCCGTGCAAGATACCTACGTCATCTGGGGGACGCTTATCGCCTGGCGTTTCCTGCACGAGCGCATTCCTCGCTTCGCGGTGGTGGGTGTGCTCTTGATTTTTGGGGGCTTGGCAACACTCTCCTGGGGGCAGTCCAAGGGACATCCCGCGTCGCCACTCTGGTATTGGGCGATCCCCCTGGCTTTCTGCACCGCCCTAAGTTACGGGATATCCGGGGTCTTATGGCGTGACGGCCAACTCCGAGGCGCGCATCAATCCACCGCGATCCTCTTGCAGTTCTCGACCAGCGTGCTGGTTGGATTAATTGGATGGGCCGCCCTGGCTCGCGGGCCGGCGTTGCGCGACGCCAACTGGCATTCGATCCTGGCCCTCCTCGCCAGCGGGGTCCTTTCCGGCATCTTCGCTGTCTACTGCTTGTTCACGGCTTTTCGCCTGATGGCCGTGGCGCGTGTGTCGGCTTTCTCCTCGCTCACGCCGCTCGTGGCCACGCTTTTCGCCCACTTCTTCCTTCACGAGTATTTGAATGGGCTTGTGTTTGGGGGTGTGTTACTCGTTTCAGTCGGCGTGCTGCTCACGCAAGTGTTTCGCCCCGCCGAGGAAAAACAAGCGTCGTGAGTCATCCTGAGTCAAGCGAAGGATCCCCGCAGTTTTGTTGGGATTGAACGAAAAACAAACTGCCGAGATCCTTCGTGGAGTTTACCCCGAGCGAAGCGAACGGGCTCAGGATGACACCACCGCAACTGACTACTGACAACTTTTCTACAACGCCGGCCAGAGCTGTTCCCAAATCTTGAACTCGTGGTGGAAGCCGGCCTCTTCCGCACGGGTGAGCTTGCGGCCTGAAGCCACATCGAGGGTTTCCTGAAAAATCTTGCGGCCGACTTCTTCGGTGGTCTCCTTGCGTTCCAGAATCGTGCCGGCATTGATATCCAAATCGTCGTAGCTCCGGGCGAGTTGAGGATTGGAGCCGATCTTCATGACGGGTCCGAGGGCGCAGCCGATACCCGTGCCGCGACCCGTCGTGAACAGGCACACCTGCGCCCCGCTCAGGAAAAGCGCGGGCGTGCAGAGATGATCGTATCCCGGCGTATAGAGAACGTACAGGCCCTTGCGGTCACCCAGCCACTCGCCATAGTCGATAAGGTCTTCAACGATCGAGGTGCCGCCCTTCGCCTTCACTCCGCTGGATTTCAGGTAGATATTGTAGAGACCACCTTTGATATTGCCGGGCGAGGGATTATCGCGAAAATCCTCACCGAACTTCTTCACGTAGGCCTCGTAACGTTTCAGCGCACCCATCAACTTCTTTCCCACCGCCCGCGTGCGCGCGCGGCGCACGAGGTCCACCATGGCGGCGCCTTGAAGCTCGGGAATTTCGGGGAGAAACACCGCGGCGCCGGCCTGTACGAACATGTCCGAAGCAACTCCCACTGCGGGGTTGGCGGTCACGCCCGACCAACGGTCCGAACCGCCGCACTCAGTTCCCACGATGAGTTTTGAGATGGGCGCGGGTTCACGCTTAAACCCATTGGCGTAATGAAGCAATTTCTCGACGACTTCGAGGCCCCGCGCGACCGTTTTACGGCTGCCTCCCAGGTGCTGGATGGTCATGTTCACTACGCGCTGGTTGTAATCCGGCACCGAATTTTGAAACACCGGGGCCGAACATTCCACGCAGGTCTTTCCGCAGCCGAGATCAACGTAAACCGCCGCGCCCAGGTTGGGGTGCCGCAGCGTGTTCACGAGCCATTGGTTCAGCATCGCAACCGCGTGCCCATCGGGCATGCCGCAACCGGACTCGTGCACGATGGGAACCACGCCATCCACGTTGGGAAACTTCTCGCGTGTGTAGATTTCTCCCATGGCGCGCCGGGCGATTTCCTTCACCTCCGTCGACGAGCACATCCCGGAAGTCACCACTCCGATCAGGTTACGGATGCCCACACTTCCGTCAGGACGCCGGTAGCCTTCAAAGGTCAAGCGCGACAGGTCAGAGTCGAGCGCCGCGGGGCCGGGGTTATCGCGATACCGCACCCGCAGCCGGGGCAGCCGCCGCTGGATATTCGCCTCGTTGACCGGGTCGCCGGGTTTGAGCGAGACAGCCGCCAGACCGATCGGGTCACCCAGCGAGATGAAAGCTGAGCCTTCCGGGATACCCTTGATGGCGAAGCTTTGACCGCGCAGGGTCCGCCCTGAAACAGTGAGCAATTGCTCGCCGTACTTCAGTTCGGTCCCTGCATCGATGAACTCCACGGTGACTACGGCAACGTTGTCTTTTCCGGGTTTGATGACTATCGCGACGTCCTCTAATCGTGTCGGTTCCATAAACTATCCTCACAACTATCTTAATAGATGCGGTTTCACGCCAAGGCGCAACACGCGCAGGGTAACCAATAGGCATCCACTTTGCGCGTCTTTGCGACTTTGCGGCTTTGCATGAGCTGTTTTGATCCGCTCGCGCGTTTTCAGGGGCTGCTCTCGTACAGCCCTCTACGGTTATTTTCAGCCCCGAGCGAAAATCACCCTGCCACCAATTCCGCGACCTTGGGTTGCCGCACTTTCGAGCCCACGAAGGCATAGTAGGTAATGAAGAGGTAGCAGACCAAAACCACGATCATGGACACCGCCATGCTGTGGGTCATTTGAAAGAGCAATCCCATGATGGGCGTGGCCACCGCCCCGCCGATAATCGCCATGATGATCATGGACCCGCCCAGCTTGGTATTGGGTCCCAGCTCCTTGATGCCCAGGGCGAAGATCGTGGGAAACATCAGCGACATGAAGAAGCTGGTCAGGAACAACGCCCAGACTCCCACCCAGCCCGGAAACAGGATCCCCAGGCCCACCAGCGTTATGTTAGCGCATCCGTAGATTCCCATTAGCCTGCTGGCCTGAAAGAATTTCATCAGGTAAGTGGCCGTGAACCTGCCGACGCCGAACGCCACCAGGCTGCCGGTCAGGAAGTAGCCCGCCACTTTTTCCGGCTGCCGGGTGTAGTCCTGCATGTACTGAATGAAGTAACTCCAGGTCCCCACCTGCGCCCCGACATAGAAAAACTGCGCGACAACTCCCTGCACGAAGTGGCTGTGGTGGAACAAGTCTTTGAACCTGCCGTGTTTGCGGCTGCCTTCGGGTTCTGCCTCATCGGCGATCTTGGGAAACCTGGTTCGGATGATGAGCAAAGCCCAGATGAAAACCACCGTGCCCAGCACGAGATAGGGCGTCACAACGCGCATAGTTTCGGTTGCCAGATACGCGTCGTACGTGCCGGCCGCACGCAGCGCACTGACCTGCGCAGGTTTCAGCTCAACCCCAGAAAAAATGAAGATCGTTCCCACCAGCACGCCGGTCACTGCCCCGAGAGGATTGAAAGCTTGCGAGAAATTCAGTCGCCGCTCAGAGGTTTTTGGATCACCCAGCAGCGCAATAAAGGAATTCGCGCCGGTTTCGAGGAATGCCGCGCCGCTCGCGATTACGAACAAAGCAACCAGGAAAAAACCATATTCCCTGACGTGCGCGGCCGGCCAGAACAGGAACGTTCCGGCGCTGTAAAGAAACAATCCGGTCACGAGGCCCGCCTTGTACCCGTATTTTCGCATCACCAGGGCGGCAGGCATCGAAAGCAGGAAGTACCCCATATAGAAAGCCGATTGGATCAGGCCGGCCCTGAGGCGCGTCATTTCAAACGACTTCATGAACTGCTTGATCAGGATGTCGTTCATGTTGCTCGGAATGCCCCAGAGCAGGAATAACGCGGTGACCAGGACAAACGGCACCATCCATCCCGCCATAAACAGCCGTGGCGCTTCATGGGGATTCGAGCTATCGGTCGTCTTCAGCATAAGTAGAACTCCCAAAATGAGCCCCAAAGGGGCGACCTATTAAAGCCCAGGCCAACGGCCCATTAGCGTTAGCCTAATGGCTCCGCTGGCGGCAGTATAGGTCTGAATGACCGCTTCCAGAGGCCCGGAGGGGCGGCAGAGAGTAGCCCACGGCGTAAGCCGTGGAATGGAAGAGCAACCCTGAGTTGTCTCAGCCCCGGAGGGGCGGCAGATACTCCAGCACCGCTTCTGTCGCCCCTTCCGGGGCTGTGATCATGGCCGTTGAACCATGTCCCACGGCTCACGCCGTGGGCTACTTCCTGCGGCCGCTCCGCGGCTTTCATAGGCCTCGCACCCTTAGGTTAACGCCTATGGGCCAACGGCCTGGGTCCTGGAACAGGCCCGTCGCGAGGCAAGCCCTGAAGGGGCGAAACAACGTGCGGATCTGAGCGGGCATCCGGCGGCGCTCGATCTCCGGCCTTGTTACGCCCCTTCAGGGCTTACAAATCCCAGTATTGCTGACTCTCGACCCAGGCCGTTGGCCTGGGCTTTGATAGGTCGCCCCTTCGGGGCTGAAACCGTTTGAGGCCTTGCCAACGAACACGCGGAAAAGGGCCCTAGCTTTCAATGTCCTTGGTCTCGAGACGTCCTTCCCGCTCCAGGCGCTCAAAAATGTTCGCCGTTTCCTTGATCCCCTCTTCCAGCGGCGTGTTTAAGTCTTCTCCCAAGTCGTGCCGCAAGGCGCTGTCGTCAAGGTCGGGCGCGATGGGCAGTTGATTGCCGCGCGCTTTGATGAGCCCTCGGCCCTCGGGAAGAAGTTGTTCGAGCGTCTGGATAAACTGCTCGACGCGCACCACGCTTCCCCGCGGGGTATAAACTTTGGCGCCGGGGAGTTCGCGCTCCGCCGAGCGGATGAAGATCCGTGCAGTATCCCGGACGTACTGCAAGTCGATCGAGCCAGTGAAGCCGATAACGTAAGGCCTGCGCAAAACGGCCGCTTTGATGGCTTTCGTCGGGTCGGAGCTGATTCCGATGTCTCTGCCCACGCCGTAAACCGCCCAAGGCCGAATGCCTACGCTCGGGATACCGTCGTTCAGAAAGTAGACGCGCGCGTTGCCTTCGTTGCACTGTTTGAAAACGCCGTAGTGCGTTCCCGGCAGCAAGGGTGCGCCCTCCGGGACTGTCTCGCCGCCGTAAAACTCCTCTGGACCGAAAACCGCCGCGGAACTGGCATAAACAATGCGCCGCACCAGGTCCCGTCGCCGCCGCGCGACTTCAAAAACATTGAGAGTGCCGATGACATTGACCATCGCTCCGCGCAGGGGATCAGTGGCGCATCCGGGCACCTGCACACCTGCCAGATGCAAGACGTGGGTAATCCCGCTTTCCGCGATGGCGCGGTCCAAGTCGGCGTATTTCGTGACGTCTCCCTCGATGAAGTTAATCTCTTTGAGCTGACTCTCGCCCAGGATGGCGCTAAGACGCTGGAGGCCGGGATCGATGTCGAAAATGCTGGGCGGGTTGCCGCTTTCCAGCAGCGTCTTGGCAATCCACGCGCCGATAAATCCCTTCGCTCCGGTAATCAAATAGCGCTTCGGCCGTTCGGAGTTGGAGGGCGATGAGTTGGGCTGGGTCATGCTCGTGAATTATAGCAGGTTGCGGACGGGAGGTGGGCAGATGTGCAGGTCGGCGGTTGTGCAGATGGGCCGGGCGGTCCATGCACGCCGCTTGACAGGAGGTCACCTCCTGCCGTAATTCTCACCCTATGAAGAAAGCTCAACCCACACCCCTCGAGAGGGGACGCGATTACACCGTCAAATCCGTGGTCAAGGCGCTGAACATTCTGGAACTTCTGGCGGAGGGGGAACTGCCGGCTTATACGCTTACAGAATTAAGCCATCATCTGGGCCTTCACATCACCACCGTTCACCGGCTGGTCGCGAACCTCGTCAGGCAAGGGTTCGTCGAGGAAGCACCGGGCACGGGCGGTTACCAGCTCAGCTTCAGGGTGTTGCGGATGGGGCTTGGGGTTCTGAATCGCCTGGACTTTCGCCAAGTCGCCGAACCTCTCCTCGAGAAACTAACCCGCGAGACGCAAGAGGCCGTCCACCTGGCAATTCTCGAGGAAACTGGGGCGCTTGTTGTAGCCTCATACCCCAGCCCCCAACCGGGTGGCCCGGACGTCCGCCTTGGGGACATCGCTCCCCTGCATTGCAGCGGCGTAGGCAAAGCGCTCCTGGCGTACCAGCCTCGCAGCCCGTTGGGCCCTATCGTGCGTGCCGCGGGATTTCCTCATTACACCCGGAAGACGATTACGAACTTGGCGGGCTTGAGGAAGGAACTCGAACTGGTCCGCGAGCAGCGGTATGCGTTGGATCAGGAAGAAACACTCGAGGGATTGATTGGCGTGGCCGGTCCGGTCTTCGACCACACCGGGCACGCCGTTGCAGCTTTCAGCGTCGCCGGGCCTGCGACGCGACTCTCCGCTGAGCGCGTTCCCGAAATTGCCCGCTTAGTTTGCGCTGCCAGCGATCAGATCTCCTATCGCTTGGGCTACCGGCCGGGGAGGAGGCAGGCAGGCCGGAGGATCGGCAGGTAGGCAGATCGGCAGATCGGCAGATAGGCAGGTGGGCAGGTCGGCAGATCGATTCCGATTTGCCGGCCCTCCGCTCTAGAAGCTTGGAAGCGCTTGTCTATGTTTTGTTGTCGCCCGTGGGTGTTGATCGCTGGAGTGCTCGGATTAGCCGGTGCAACATCCTACCCAAGTGATCGCACTCTTCCGAGACGTCTTTTGTTTCGGATTCTGCCATTAATCCAACGCGGCACGACAGCGTCAGGTGGGTTTCCAGTTCCTTCAAAGACCCTTGTGCGACTCTAAGGAATTGGATGTACTCCCCTTTGCTGTCTCTCCCGTAACCCTCCGCAATATTGGCGGGTACTGAGCTGGCGGCGCGACGAATCTGCGAGGTCATTCCGAAGAGCTCGTCTTTGGGAAAGCGCGTTGTAAGGAGATAGCAAGCCTCGGCTAAGTCCATACCCAGTTGCCAAACCTGCAAGTCCCGATATGACCGAATCCTACCCGCCTCAACCATAGCAACTTCCACTCCCCATCGCTCCGCCGACCTGCCGGTCTGCCCACCTTACGACCTGCCTATCTGCCGACCTGCCCACCTGCCGATCCTAGTCCCCGGCATCTTGCAACTGGTTGTGCGGTCCCTGCGACTCGTTCACCACGGCCTTGTTCAAATTGTGCTCGAAAACATTGCGGGCGAAAGTGATGCCGTCCGTCTTTAGACCAAGGTAGACGCCGACCGTTTGAGTTGACTTGTCTCCCTTGCGCATTCCACGGATGGTATTCGAGAAGAACTTGACGTCGCGGGTCTCGCCTTCAATGCGGATAGCGTAGCCTGTGCCACCGGGGCGCCCGTTAGCTTCCACGGTGTTCTCGCTGAAGGTGTTTCTACTGGCGGCGTCCCTTTCCGGCTCGTCGCGGAAGAAGATTCCGGCCCGTCCGTTTCCGGACACCACATTCTTGAAGAAGACGTTGTCGGTGTCCTTGTGCCCGAGGGAAATTCCATCCTGGCCGTTGTTCCATGATTGATTCTGTTCGTAACGCGCGTGTTGGACACGCCAGCAAAGGTAAAGGCCGTCTTCGCCGTTGTCGTGGGCGCGGTTGAAGCGGACCACGCCGCGCAGGGCGCCCGTCCCGAGGTGGATGCCCAATGCGGCGTTCTTATAGGACTCGCAGTTTTCTACCACCGGATCTTCCACGAACTGGGTGCTGATGCCGTCGCCGGGATAGTCATGCGCCACGCAGTTCCGAATGGTCATACGCTGGGAATGGAAGAAATAGATGCCGCCGGCCTGGCAGCCGTCGAGAACCCCGCTCGTCGCCCGGTTCCCGTCTACCGTCAACTCTTCGACGCGCACATCCTCAACCTCATATCCGGCGATGAGGGGAAACGTGTTGAATACCACGCCGCCATTCGCGACGGAATAGTCCATGTGCAGGAACTTATCGAAGTAAAGCGTCTGACCCTCGATGCGGACGATGGTGCGCACGCTGGGCGTCCAGCCGGAAGGCGAGACCTTGTCGAGAAGCGTGACCCCCATGCCGGGCGCGAAACCGTGCGCATCCTCAACCGTGGCCAGGAATTCACCGTAGTCGGCATCGAGTGCCAGCTTACTTTTAACCCCCGCCGCTTTTTTCAGTATGGTTTTCGCAGGCCCTTCGCCTCGCAGGGTGATGTGGCTGGCGAGGCGCAGCGAGTTATTGAGCGTGTAAGTTCCAGCCTTAATCAGGACAATCCCCCCGCCTGCAGCGGCAACGCGATCGACCGCTTTCTGTAAAGCGATGTTATCCGTGCCGATCACATCGGCTTCCGCAGGTCCCACGGTCACCGTCACGGAACCCTCCTTCAGCCAGGCCAAACGCCCTCGGGCAGCCCACGCTGCCAGCACCAGAATAAACGTCAGAATCCAACGCAAGGGCCTTGACGTGCGCCTGAGTATCCACATGGCAAACCTCCGTAGTCAGGTGAACTGCCGATCCAGTGATTGGTGATGTCAGTCGCGCTAGCCCCGTTAGGGGCGCAAGATAGTAGCCCAGGGCGGAAGCCCTGGGATTAACGGCCCCCGCCCCCTTTTGGTCCCCCGCCCCCGCCCGGCGGGGGAGGGGGAAGGGGGGAGAGGGTCTGAGACCGAACCCACGGCTTACGCCGTGGGCTACATTCTTACGCCCGCTCCGCGGGCTTACCTCGTCAACGAACTATCGAGTCAGGAAACCGGTGGGTGTTCTGAACTTCTGTTCACCCGATCTCCCGATCAACCGATCTCTTGATGTTCCTCACATCTCAATGTGCTGCGGTCCGCCGTGCAGCGCAGTCTTCTTGCCATTCCAGTAAAACCAGCCCGAAAGCTTTCCCGGCAAAGTCACGTCCGCAGCCAATCCTTGCCCTTTTCGTTGATAGGAGACAACGATCTCTCCCGCCGGATGAGGTAGGGTGGCTTTAAGATGCTGAAGTGGTCCCAGATGGGGCTCGATGGCAACCTCGCGGAAGCCCGGCGCCGCAGGTTCTATACCGGCAACCGTGGCCAGCAAGTCGAAGTTAGGGTGAGCGCTCCAGGCATGACAGTCAGAGCGCGTCGGCTCGGGATTCTCCGCCCAGGTGGTCAGGCCGAGTGCCAGCATATCGCGCCAGGGGCGTAGCTGGGCGATGTATTCGTCGCCCAGACCCACTTTCTTCATGGCCCGGAAAAGATAAAAGCGGAAGTAGTAAGTAGCCTGGATCAGGCTGGAATCGGCAAGCACGGTTTTCATCACCGCGCGTTGCTCGGCCAAGGGAATTGAGTCCTCGAGCACTCCCAGGATATTCGCGTGTTGGCTGAATGTCTTGCGCGCGGGCGTGTCGGCCAGAAGCTTTCTCGCCGGATCCCAGCAACTGCGATAAACCGCAGCCGAGATCTTCGAAGCAAGCGCCCGGTCGTGAGCCGCCTGCTCCTTGCTGCCATAAGAGTCTTCAAGGTCCGCAGCATTGCGCAGCCCCCCAGCAAATTGCAGGCTGAGCATGGAGGATTGGCCGTTGCTTTCCTGGGCGGGCACACCGTCCTCAAATTGTGGCGGCCAATCTACGAAGTTCCACCATTCCAGGCGCCCCAGCAATCCCGAGGGCGTAAGACCGTGCTCGAACCAGCCGAGCGCGCCGCGCACGCCCTGCAGGTAACCACGCAGGAAATCCACGTCGCCGTGGTACCACCACAGGTCATGCATCATCCCGATCCAAAAAAGCGAGAAGGGCGGGATGTACTGTGGCAAGAACGACGGATAGCGGCTCTGGGTCAAGCCTTCCGGGGTTCGGGATTCGTCCAGCGATTCGATGGCGTTCTTCACCAGCCGGTCATCGCCGGTCATGTAGAGCGAGATGAGCGCCTGGATGCGCGTGTCGCCGCCATATTGAAGTTGTTCCCAATACGGGCAGTCCATGTAGGTCTCGTGCGCGCAGAGCCGCGCCGTGTGCCAGCCTACCTGCCAGATTCTCGCAAGCTCGGCATCGTCGCTCTCGAAACTGGCGCGCATCTGGAATGGATAGGCTGTGAAGCGTGATCGAAAGTCTTCGATCACCAAGGGCTCGTCGCCGGTCTGGACATCCAGTTGCACGTACCGGAAAGTGCGCCACCAGAGCGGCCGGAACATCCGGTGCTGGCCGCCGTCCGGATGGAAACGGTCCTCGATGCCGCGGATTTCTTTCCCCTCGATGTCGTTCCGATTGCCTTTTTCATGTCCCTTGTAAAGCGCCTCAGCGTAGGTCACCGAGAGGTTAGCGCCCCGCCCGCCGCTGGTAACCAACTCCGGATAACCGGTGGTCAGATAACTCTGATCGAAGAGCAGCGAGGCTTTTGAGTTCGCCGGCACCGTCATGGGACCTGCGCCCTGGATGAATTCAGCCGAGGGTTCAACCCCGCTCGAGCGGGCCACTCGTGAAAATCTTTCGAGCTTGTCTTCCATTAAGGGAATGGTTCGCGGAATCAGCATCCAGCGCGAAGGAGTGTCCTTAATGCCGCGCGGACCGCCCTCGGTGAGGGTTTTCGCCGCCACCCACGAGGAATCATCAAAATCCTTGGATTCCCACCCCCACGGGTATTTCGCTCCGTCCACTTCTTCGCCCGGACCCGTCACCAGGTATCCGCCGATCTTGCCCGCGTCCAGAGGGATCATGCGCTCGGCCTGGTTCTTGAATGCCTTCCAGGTTGGCCCTGTGTTCGCGATCTCTTCCGCGCTGCCGTCACCTTGGACGATGAACCCGGTTTCGTTCATCATCTGCGCCTGTGGCGCCAGTTCAGCGAAGTTCCACACTACGGCGGACAGAACGTTCCGGCCCGCTACGACGTGAGGAGCAATGTCGAGGGTCTCGTAACGCCAGTGGTCCAGATCGCCGCGCGCCGGACCCTCCAGCACCCGTGCGCCATTCACGAACAGCTCATAGCGGTTGTCGCCGCTCACATGGATAACAAACCGTTGCGGAACGGAGTCCAGTGTGATGGTTTTGCGGAAGTGAAAAACCCCGAATTCTCGCTGCGGCCCGTCAGGATGCGTGATCCACGAGGCTTTCCAGAGATGGCTCGCCAGATCGTCCCCAGTCGTTTGCGAAGTTGAGATCGAGCCGGGAACAAGAGACAGTGCAGCCACCAACAGTATGAGCTGAATTGTACGCCGATAACGCATCGAACATTCTCCTCTTGCGGACTATGACGCGGCGTCGACATTTAGGCCGGCACCGGTTGCCGACCTAAAGGTCAGCGCCACGACGACCGGATTATAAAGCCTGTGTGAGAACCTGATTCAGGCTGTCATTCCGAGCGAAGCGAGGAATCTCGCTCTGAATGTTTTCAATGGCAGAGCGAGATTCCTCGTCGCCTGCGGCTCCTCTGAATGACAGCATAAACGAGTTCTCACACGGACTCTATAGCCGCGCGATTCGCGCCACATCATAAACCCACATTCCTACCATTAGCAAAGCAGGGGCCCACACAACTGCCCGCGCGCGACTAATTGCAACTTCGATTGCTGGGAATCTCTTACTCAACCCTGGCCACGCGAGGAAGACAATGGCCAGCGCATAGAATAGGAACCCGAATGGATTTGCCTGCCAGGCCATCTTGAAATGACCGTGCGAAATATCGCAGAAGGCGTGAGTCAAACCACAACCCGGGCAAGGAAGCCCCGTCAGCATCCGGAAAGGGCAAAAGGACGCCGCAGGCAGTAGCGACGCCGGTATGAAGATGCTCACTGCCAGCGCTATGCCCGCGCCTCGCTGCAATAGTTTGATCGTGTCCATGACCTCGAAATCCTCTAATTCAGGCAGTCATGGGTATTCGGTTCTTCAGCTCATTTGCCTTTACCAAAAATAAAATGAACAGAACCAGGGAGGCGATCCCGGTGAGGCAGCCGACAACCGGAATCATAGAAGCCGCTGTACAGATGGCATACCCAAGCCCCAGGTCCCGTCCGCAATTCCCCACCGAGGTGTCTCCAATAGAATCGAAGTAAGCCTTGAATGATTCGCTCATGCGGGGAAAAACAAAGAAGTTCCAAACCAGGTTGAAGCACGGGATCAGCAACAGCCAAACCAGGCTGGGCTCGAGCTTCCTGAAGCCGCGCGGAATCCTTGTGAAGTCCGTGTAGAGCAGGAAGATCAAAACAATGTTCACTGCAAAGCCAAAGACGAAAAACCAGAAAAAGATAAGAAGATGGGCGGGTCGCAGTAATTGTGGGAGATGTTCCATAGATTGTCCCTTCCTCCGCTGAAATGTGCGTTCTGGAATCTCCGGACGCTAGGAGTGTACACTAAACATGTTCATTCTGAAACAACTCCTGTCGCCGCAAGTTTCTGCCCCGGGGGCAGTGTTGAAGGCCAACTCTGGCCTGAAAATGACTCCCCTCCTCAGCGGGAGGAGGGGCAGGGGTGGTGGGTGCCAGCACCACCGCGGGACCAACCACCCCCTACCCCCTCCTTAGCTAAGGAGGGGAATTATTCTCTTCGATTCTGGGCACCCGCCAGCCGGCGGACAACCGGAAACCATGAACAGGCGATCGCAGGGGGACGGCTTGCCGTCCCCTGGCTAAATGGAGTTCGCACCATCCGGGTAAGCCGTACCCCTACACATTTGCAGGGCGGGGCAGCTCGAAGTTTTGTTTTCCGGGGGTGTTCTGCACGTGTCCTCCAAACCCAAAAAAAAGTCGACGCCTTACTTGAACCTTCATCTTCGCTTCACATTGCTGTAACACCGGGCCCCTATGATCTAACTCCTGCGGTAAATTTCACGAAAAAATCCCAACATGCAAGGGAGAACGAATAATGGCAACAACTGCCTCGGTATTAGACGCGAAGATGACCGGTGGAGCGGGCAAATCCGCAAAGATCGGGATGGCAGTGTTTGGTGTGGCCCTGGTGGTGGGCTTCGTCTATGCGGCTTTCAGCTTAGTGTCTGATCTTTCGAAGATTCACTCACCCCAGTTCATGCCTTTCGTGTTGCTGGGGGTGGCCTTGCTGGTTGCGTTAGGCTTTGAGTTCGTGAATGGCTTTCATGACACCGCCAACGCTGTTGCCACAGTCATCTACACGCACTCGATGGAACCGCACATCGCTGTGGTATGGTCAGGCATTTGGAACTTCGCCGGGGTGCTGGTGTCGAGCGGAGCCGTAGCCTTCACCATTGTTTCCCTCCTGCCGGTCGAACTGATCCTGAAAGTGGGGAGCAGCGCCGGGTTTGCGATGGTCTTTGCGTTGCTCATCGCCGCCATCATTTGGAATATCGGAACCTGGCTGTTCGGGTTGCCCGCTTCGAGTTCTCACACCATGATCGGCTCCGTCATCGGTGTGGGCATTGCCAACCAATTGATGTCACTGAAGACGGGAACCAGCGGAGTAGACTGGGCGCAGGCGCTGGGCGTGGGGAAATCCCTGCTGGTATCACCGATCGTGGGGTTTGTCTTCGCGTACTTGCTGCTGGTGCTGTGCAAGGCGGTGATTCCCAACAAACGTCTCTATGAAGCACCGAAGGGCTCCGAGCCGCCCCCGTTCTGGATTCGAGCCTTGCTGGTGCTGACTTGCACCGGCGTCAGCTTCGCCCACGGTTCGAACGACGGCCAGAAGGGCATGGGGCTGATCATGCTGATCCTCATCGGGACCGTTCCGACGGCCTACGCGCTGAATCATGCCGTGACGGCAAAAGAGACCGAAAACTTCGCGGCGGTGTCAGAACAAACCGCAGGAGCGCTCAACCGCTACGTGACCTCCGATGCTGTCGTGGGTGACCCGCGCGAAGATGTGACGGAGTACATTCGCACCCGGAACTTCACCCCCAACACCATGCTGGCCATGCGCGATATGGTCGGCACGATGGGGACCGAGATGGCGATGTACAAAGAACTTAAGGCCGTGCCCCAGGATCGCGTGCGGAACTTCCGCAACGACATGTACGTGGTCAGCGAAGCGTTGCGCATGATGCAGAAGACCGGCGTGCCGAAGTTTACCGCGGCCGATGCAATCATTGTGACAAACTATAAGACCCACATCGATCGCGCCACCAAGTTCATCCCTCTTTGGGTGAAGGTAGCCGTAGCCCTCGCCCTGGGATTGGGCACCATGATCGGCTGGAAGCGCATCGTGGTGACGGTAGGGGAGAAAATTGGCAAGGATCATTTGACGTACGGCCAGGGCGCCGCGGCGGAAGTGACCGCGATGTTCACCATCGGCGCCGCAGACTGGTTTGGCCTGCCGGTTAGCACCACCCACGTGCTCTCTTCGGGCGTAGCGGGCACCATGGCCGCCAACCACACCGGACTTCAGTGGAGCACGGTTCGAAACCTTGCCATGGCCTGGGTGCTGACCCTGCCTGCTTCCATTGTTTTGTCCGCTTCACTCTTCTGGGCGTTCCGCAGCATGGCTCGATAGGGCGGCGAGTTTTGCGCCCTCAAAGAAGATTACAAAACTATGGAAGAGAAGCCGTCTTTCCATTTTGAAGTTGAAAAGTCACCCGATGATCAAGCAGGGAATAAAGTCACGACGGTCAAGTGCCATGGCCGAGTGACGGCGGAGAACGCGGGTGAACTGAAAGGGGCTGTCAAATCTCTCATCGCGGAGGGTGGCCGCATCGTGATCGACCTTAGCGATGTCCACTTTGTAGACAGCTCGGGCCTGGGAGCCTTTGTTGCTCTTAAGGTAACCGCAGTGAAACAGGGCCTTTGCATATTGGAATTTGTTAATATGACATCCCGCCTTCTGGAACTGCTGCGCCTGACCCGTATCGACCAGTTGTTGTCGTCATAAGGACTCAATTCATATTCGCCGGCCCGTCCGGCAGGGCTCTGGAATCGTCACGCACGACGAAAGACCCGCGCCCCCGGAGCGTGCCCGGCCATCCGAAGCTGCACGACCCTTGTACTGCTCAGGGTGAGTTTCTCCGCGGCTGGCGAAGAAAAGCAGATCCTTCGCTTCGCTCAGGATGACATGTCATTCTGAGCGAAGCGAAGAATCTGCATTTGGTTGGGGCGTTACCGCGCTGTTTTCAAGATACCTCTATTTCAGCGGCTTCCCGGTGGCCGTCAGTTGAGTCAACAGCGCCTCCCCTTGCTTTTGAACTGCATCCGGCAGCTTTGCGTAGGCAAGGTCTTGCGCGGAGTCCTGGCCGGACGAAAGCGCAAATCCAACAAAGTCTCTGATGGCCGCCTGCTGACTCGAATCCGGCCGGTCTTTCGGGATGAGAATAAAGCTCAACCCGGTGATGGGATAGGCATCCCGCGCAGAGGCAGGAGGATCGACGATGGGCGAACGCGCGTCCTTCTCCAAGGCTGCGCTGAAGGCGGCAATTGCCGCCGCAGCGCTGCTCGGCGTGGGTTGAACGAACTGCCCGGCCTGGTTCTCGATCGAAGCAACCGGAACGGCATTCTCCTTGGCGTAGTTCAGCTCCAGATAACCAATCGTTCCCGGCGTCTGTTTGACGATAGCCAGCATGCCCTTGCTGCCATCCGCGCCCAGGCCAATCGACCATGTAACGGAAAGGCCATGCCCCGATTTCCACGCCCAATCGTGGCTGACCTGCGAGAGATAGCTAGTGAAGATATTGGTAGTGCCGCTTCCATCCGATCGGTGGACTACGATGATCGCCCCTTTTGGCAAGCTGGCTCCTGGGTTGTCTCTGGCAATGGCAGGATCCTGCCAGGTGTAGACGTTCCCAAGATAGATGTCACTTAAGGTTTTGGAGCTGAGCCTGAGCGGCGCGCCGACATGAGGCAGGTTGTAAACAATGCAGACGGGGCCGGCGCTGACAGGAACCTGAATCACCGGCGCCATCCCCTTGAGTTGGTCGTCACTGAGCGGTGCATCGCTCGCGCTAAAACTGAGATACCCTTGCTTCAGCTCTTCAATACCGCCTCCGCTGCCAATCGGGCGATAATTAATCTGGACCGCAGGGTGGCCCTGCTGGTACGCGCTGACCCACTTGGTCATGAGCGGAGCGATGAAAGTGCTGCCCGCACCGCCCAACACCGCGGTGGGTTCCGTTCCCGCGGCAGCGCCGCTGGTGGGCTTGGAACTGCATCCTGACTCGATGAGCAGACTGAAAAACGCCGCACCGGCAATCACGGCGGCGAAAACTAGGCGTGGTTTGTTCATGTACATGTCTCCTATGAAGTCCAAGCGAAGCGCTGCCCCCTGGTCTCCTTCCGAGAGGGACGAAACAAATCCACTGTTCAAATCAGAGGAGAAGACCTAGCCTGGCAGCCATGGATACGGGAGTATCGTATACGAAGGACGTTACAAGCGTGTTACAGTGAATGCTGCGTCGGGGATCGGGAAAAAATCTCCTCGAGTGGCAACGAGAATCCCGGAAGCAGTACCGGTTCTTCGAGCGAATGGTGGGCAGCGGCGCTGAACACTTGAGGTTCCAACTTGTCAGGAAGGTAGCGATAAGCAAGCCGCGAACCGGGATAAAAGAGCCATACCGCGCTCGCTCCGGCGGCGAGGTATTGCTGCACCTTGACAAGCAAGTCGCCAGCGCTGTCGGTTCTGGAGACAATCTCGATTACGAGGTCCGGGACGACCGCCAAGGGCACTCGATCCAGATCGATGCCTCGCAGGCGACCGGTGCGGAAAAAAGCCACATCGGGCCTGCGCACAGTTTCACCAACGAGCTTGATATCCGTTTCTCCGGTTACGCTTCCAAGCCTTCGGCTTTCGGTGAATCCTCGTAATCGGGCGTTGAGATAGTCACGGATATCATTGTGAAAGAAGCTCGCGGAAGGCGTCACGATCAGATCCCCCTCGCTCAATTCGTATTTCATGCCTTGGGGTTCTTCGAGTGTGACATAGTCTTCGCACGTAATAAGCGTCTTACTCGCCATCTGAATCTCCCTTCCACAGACTACCACAGCCATCGCCGCTTTTCAGCCAACTCACCATCCGGATGAGGGCACTGGCACAGTCTGAAACCTATAGTCATTCCATTCGGACCGCGTCCATGGGGTCGATGTGCGAGGCCCGACGCGCCGGCAGGTACCCGGCGACCAGCGCCACCATGAGAAGCAGAATCGCGACGCAGGCGAGGGTGGGCAGGTCGTGGGGTGAAAGCCCAAAAAGTGTACTGGCCAGGAGGCGGCTGGCGGCCAGCGCGCACGGAATCCCGAGCCCTAATCCCATGAGAGCCAGCACCAGCACTTCTCGCAGGACACCTCCCAGAACCGTGGCCGGCCTTGCGCCCAGCGTCATGCGAATCCCGATTTCACGCGTACGCTGCGTAACGGCGTAGGCCATCAGCCCGTACAAACCAATCGAAGCCAGCAGGAGCGCCAACGCCCCAAAGAAACTCGAAAGCAAGGCAATAACCCGCTCTTCCACGAGCGCCCGGCTGACCTCTTGCGGAATGGATTTCGTGCTTAATGGATATTCATGGCCGAGGGACTGAATTTCCGACGCGACCGTTTTAGCCAACGCGTCGGGAGTGCCGCGAGTTCGCAAGAACAGATGCCCGAACTGCATTGAATCGGAATATTGAAGCGCGGGAACGTAAATCACCGGTGGCGCCACGTCGTGGAGATCGAAGAGTCGTGAATCAGCGGCGATTCCGACTACTTCAAGATTCTGGTATTGCGGCATGAAGCTGAAGCGAATACGCTGGCCGAGAACATTCCCCGAGGGGAAAAGCCGCGCCGCGAGACTGCTGCCGAGGATGGCAACGTGCGGGTGGTGATCGTCGTCGGTATCTTCAAAACTGCGGCCACGAATCAGGCTAATCCCGAGGGTCGGAAAGAAACCCGGCGAAACCGTCGCCTCTGTGGCCTTGACTCCGGCATCCGGGCTCGTAGCGGCGGCCATGGTCGAAACGGTGTCGCCCCACCCGTCCTGCGCGGGAAGGGAAACATCTGCCAATCCAGCCGAAAGTACGCCCGGCGCGCCCGACACACGGCGGAGAAGTTCCCGCTGGTAGCTCGTCAGAACCAGGTTCCGGTAGCCACCCGGCCTGGGAGCGAGGCTCAGCTCGAGCACGCTTTGCTCGAGCCCCGGATCGATGGCGCACAACTTCCGAAAGCTTCGCACCAGCAATCCGGCCCCAAGCAGAACAACAAGAGAGAGGGCCACCTGTGTAACTATGAGTGCCTTGCCCAACTTCCCCGTGCCTCCCGCCAGGCTGCGGGCGGTCTGCTGTATCACCGCTGCCGGATCCTGACGCGAGGCCCGCCAGGCAGGAGCCAAGCCAAAGAGGATGCCGGTCAGGATCGCCACGGATGCGGTGAGTGAGAGTACATGCCAATCAGGCCTCAAATCCAGGATGACCGGAGTGAGGTATCCCTGCGTCAGAAGACTCACGAGCAGGCGGCTTCCCCAGTACGCGAACGCCAGGCCCAGCAGCGCGCCCGACGAAGACAGCACGAGGCTTTCAGTCAACACCTGGCGAGCCAGCGTCCAGCGATTCGCACCCAGCGCCACGCGCACGCTCATTTCGTGACTGCGCGCGGCGGCGCGCGCCAGCATCAGGCTTGCCAGGTTCACACAGGCGACCAGCAGGATTAATCCCACAATGCCCATCAGCACGTAGAGCGGGCGCGTAAAATGGGACCGCAATGAAGCATTCACGCCCGTGGCGGCGGGTGACACGTCCAAACCCATCGAGAAGAACAGCTGGCGGCGCAGGCCGGGAGTCTGGGTCGAAGCTGTCGCCCGCAGCACCTCCGGCCAGAACGATTCGAGTTGCGCTCGAGCCTGTGCGACGTCGACGCCGTCCTTGAGCCGCCCAGTAATGAACACCCAAAGCATGGCGCGATTTTCGTTGGCCTTCATCGGAGTGGTAATGTCCGGTGCATCGCCGACGGTCATTCCCGTGAACCACTTCCTCGACACGCCGATGATCGTGAAAGGCTGTCCGTCAATCGCAATCTGTCTTCCGATAACGTCCGAAGCGCCGCCGAAGCGCCGTTGCCAGAACTCGTAACCAAGCACGGCCACCGGCGAGATGCCGGTCCCCCCGAGATTCCAGTCTTCCGGCGCAATCAGCCTTCCCAGGAGAGGCGTCGCACCCAGCTCGGAATAGTAATTCCCGGTGACCGAGCGCACCTCGGCCTGGAAAAGCACGCCGTTAATCTCAACATCCGTCGCCGCGCCGAAACTCCACCCGATCAAGCCCGCGAAAACCTTCTGCCCCCGCTCGATCTCGCGAAACATCGGAAACGAGAACATGATCTTGGTGCCGCGCCGGACCACCGAAAGCTCGACAAGAGTCTCCGGGTGCCGGACAGGGAGGTCGCGCAAGAGTAGTGCATCGAGGAGCGAAAAGATGGCGGTGTTGGCTCCGATTCCCAACGCCAGCGACAGCACTGCCACACACGTAAAGCCAGGATTCTTGCCCAGCACCCGCAATGTATATCGAAGATTGCGCGAGAAACTCACGAGGAAAGTATAACATCGCGGAGAACGGCTCTGCCGCTGTGATCGATGACCAAGATGGCTCGCTTGGACCGCGATAGCTGTCGAACACACTCGCGGACCAGTGCTCTTGATTTCAGGCGAAGACGATGGGGTGTGGCCGTCGTCAATGATGGCGAACGAGGTGGTGGCCCGGCTGAAACAATCTCATTTCGCGTACCCCGTCGAACATTTGAAATACCCACACGCGGGGCACCGGGCGGGAAGGCCGGAAGTCGTCCCCACTATGCATGGCAAGGTTGTGAACCCCACCTCCGGACGGGAACAAAACTTGGGCGGGAGCGTCGAGGGCGACGCCCAATCCTCACTCGACGCAATTCCCAAGGTGCTCGAGTTCTTGAGGCAGAGCTTGCAGGCCGGCCCGTCGCAACGCTAAATACGTAAGAGACCCATCACTTGTCAAGCGGCGGCTGGAGAAAACGACTTCGTGCGACACCCTCTCCCCACGGGCGTATAGGCGCTAGAATAAGCCCATGACTCCAAGCCAAGCCGCATCAGCGGCGCAAGAATGTGGCCCACGGCGGCCGCCGTGGGATCACGGCAGACAGAGAGCACGCCGAGCCACGTAGTGGCGACAGAAGATCTGCGATCATCAAGACAGCTCTGTCGCCCCTCCCGGGGCTTTTTAGGCAGGTGGGTCCTGCATTCTCCCCACGGCTGTCGCCGTGGGCCACATTATTGCGCCCGTCGGCTGACGGGCTCCAGAACCCGACCGAGCCTACTTTAGCGCCGATACTCCAGGGGAGAAGACTGCCCTCCCGCTTCCTCCGCGCTTCCTCCGCGCGTCATAAGTGGTTCGCGTAGCCCACCACACAGATGGCCAGGATCAGCATGGCCACGCCGGCGACGGCCAAGCCGAATGCCTTGCGGCTCGCGCCTTTCCATTCTCCGGTTATGAATCCCAGAATATTCGCGGTAATAACCATGGTTGACATCATCACTGCCCAGCCCACCGAGGTTCCCAGAGAACCGAGGAAGCGCGCGCCAGGGGCGTAAACGGCAAAACCGGCGATCCACATGAAACCCATGAGCGTCGCGAGAAGCCAATAAGCGCGCGTTCCCTGGAGGACGAGCAAGCCGCCGGTCCGGTTCTTCTTCATTAACCAAACGCAGTAACCGGCGCTGCAGATAAAGAGCGGCAACGTCAGTGGCGCCCAGAGGGCGTTGCCGGCCATTGTGGGCGCCGCGCCCTGCTCGATGGCTCGGCGTTGGTATTCCGCGCCAAACGTGAACCCGAGGTTTGCGGAAGCAGAGAGAAGGCCCGAGGCTATGCAGATTGCCAGGCCGACGCCAAAAGAGCCGTGGACCTCAAGACCCGAGGCCTCGGAGCCTTCGGCGGCCTTTTTCGCTGGAGCACGGAGCTTGCCCCCCCAGGCGCCGAGGCATAGGCCGATTAGAACCAGCGCCAAGGAGAAGAGCGTCATGATGCCTTGCGGCTGGGACAACTTCTCCGGAGACAGCACGATCATCGGGATCAGCGCTCCGGCGGTTGCCGCGAGGCCAATGATGATCGTAAATCCCAACGCCATGCCGAGTCTCGAAACTCCCAAGCCAAAGGTGAGAGATCCAATGCCCCATCCGATTCCAAATACCTCAACCAAGAGCAGAGAGCGCAGGGAGGTGGTGGTTAAGACGTTCAAAGGATGTGGAATGGTCAAGAGCACGAAGAGCCACGGAAACACCAGATAACCTGCGGTGGAATAAACAAACCAGGTGTTCTCCCACACCCATTTCCTCATGGGCTTCATGGGCAGCATGAAGGCGCCTTGCAGAATCCCCGCAAGTATTACGAGTGCGTATCCCATGGTGTATTCCATCCTTTCGAATGGCTGAATGAGCTGACGCCCCTAACATCCCAGGCTCATCGCTGCGTCATCCTGAGCGCCACGAAGGATCGCTGCAGTTACGTTTCTCCACGAATAACTGCAGAGATGCTTCGCTGCGCTCAGCATGACAGCATTCGTCGCCTCGATGCAGAACTTTCGCAGATGTGTGGGCACAATCGAGAGCCGCCCATTATAACCTGGGAGCAGGCAAACCGCGGGGATGAAACGAAAATGAGGAGTGCGAAATAGAGGCTGGCCGGTGCCGTGCGAGCACTTAGCGACGGAAATCGCCGTCAATAACAGCGCACTTTGGCAGGGCGGGGCTTCAGCCCAATACTGTTCACTTAAGTAAATACGCGGTATACTGCTCTCATTCAAATGAGAGGAGGACCGCAGATGGCTCGTACGATCGCAAAACTTCCCGAAGGTACACGCT